>NZ_JBEXHJ010000005.1:0-508420 GCF_040607775.1 Micromonospora sp. NPDC005237
TGTTTTTGGGCGCGGTGTTTTTCTCTGGGTTTTGTGGGGGTGTCTTTGGGGCGCCCCCCGCGGGGGGGGGGGGGGGCGCGCCGGGGGGGGGGGGGGGCCCCCCCCCCCCCCCCCCGACGCCGTGACGGACCGCGTCCAGACCCGACAGAGGACAGTGACAATGGACGACACCATCCTCGAGATGCGTGGAATCACCAAGACGTTCCCCGGGGTGACCGCACTGGAGGACGTCAGCCTCGCGGTGCGCCGGGGGGAGATCCACGCCATCTGCGGTGAGAACGGCGCCGGCAAGTCCACCCTGATGAAGGTGCTGTCCGGCGTCCACCCCTCCGGCTCGTACGACGGGGAGATCCTCTTCGACGGCAAGCCGATGCAGTTCCGGGGCATCCGGGACAGCGAGGCCAACGGCATCGTCATCATCCACCAGGAACTCGCCCTGGTGCCCTACCTGTCGATCGCCGAGAATCTCTTCCTCGGCAACGAGCGGCGAGGCCGTGGCGGGCTCATCGACTGGAACCGGGCCAACGCCGAGGCGGCCGAGCTGCTGGCGTCGGTCGGGCTGCACGAGAACCCGGTCACCCCGGTCATCCAGCTCGGCGTCGGCAAACAGCAGCTGGTGGAGATCGCCAAGGCGCTGTCGAAAAAGGTGCGCCTGCTCATCCTGGACGAGCCGACCGCCGCCCTCAACGACGTCGACTCGGCTCACCTGCTCGGCCTGCTGCGACAGCTCAAGGAGCAGGGCATCACCTGCATCATGATCTCGCACAAGCTCAACGAGATCACCGCGATCGCCGACTCGACCACGGTCATCCGCGACGGCCGCACGGTGGAGACCCTGGACATGGGCGCCGCCGACGTGAGTCAGCAGCGCATCATCCGGGGCATGGTCGGGCGCGACATCGAGAGCTTCTACCCCGATCGCGTCTCGTCGCCGGGGGACGAGGTGCTGCGGATCGAGGACTGGTCGGTGCGGCATCCGACCCAGGAGCGGATGGTCGTCGAGGGCGTCAGCGTGTCGGTGCGCGCCGGCGAGGTCGTCGGCATCGCGGGGCTGATGGGCGCCGGCCGGACGGAGCTGGCGATGAGCGTCTTCGGCCGCTCCTACGGCCGCGACATCCACGGCAAGCTCTTCGTGCGCGGGCGGGAGGTCAACGCCCGTACCGTCGCAGAGGCCATCGACAACGGCATCGCCTACGTCACCGAGGACCGCAAGCGCTACGGCCTCAACCTCATCGACGACGTCCGGCGCAACGTCTCGGCCGCAGCCCTGGACCGGCTGGCCCACCTGGGCTGGGTGAACGGCAACGAGGAGATCAAGGTTGCCGAGGCCAGCCGCAAGGAGATGAACATCCGGACGCCCAGCGTCATGGCGGTGGTCGGCAAGCTCTCCGGGGGCAACCAGCAGAAGGTCGTGCTGTCGAAGTGGCTGTTCACCGACCCGGATGTGCTGATCCTGGACGAGCCCACCCGGGGCATCGACGTCGGCGCCAAGTACGAGATCTACACGATCATCAACCGGCTGGTGGCCGCAGGTAAGGCGGTGATCGTGATCTCGTCGGAGTTGCCCGAGCTGCTCGGCATGTGCGATCGCATCTACACCCTCGCCGCAGGCCGGATCACCGGCGAGAAGCCGGTCGGCGAGGCGACCCAGGAGAGCCTCATGGAGCTGATGACCAAGGACAAGGAGCTCGTCGGATGACCAGCATCAAAACCCCTTCGACGGAGCGCCCGACGCCCCCGGACAGCACACCCGCCGCCGCCCTGCACAGTGGGACGAGCGACCTGCGGGCGCTGGTGTTGAACAACCTTCGGCAGAGCGGGATCTACGTCGCCCTGGTCGTCATCGTCGCGCTCTTCGCGCTCCTGACCGACGGGGTGCTGCTGAGTCCCGGCAACATCACCAACATCGTCCTGCAGTACTCGTACATCCTGGTGCTCGCGATCGGGATGGTCATTCTCATCATCGGCGGGCACATCGACCTGTCGGTGGGTTCGGTGGTCGCGCTGACCGGCGCGGTCTCCGCCGTCCTGGTGATCCAGCAGGGCCACCCCTGGTGGGTGGGCATCGTGGCGGCACTGGCCGTCGGTGTCGCGGTCGGCGCCTGGCACGGGTTCTGGGTGGCGTACGCCGGCATCCCGGCCTTCATCGTGACCCTGGCCGGCATGCTGCTCTTCCGGGGCCTCACGCTGCAGGTGCTCGACAACATCTCCCTGTCGCCCTTCCCGGCCGAATACCAGAAGGTCGCGGCGGGCTTCCTCAACGGGCTGCTCGGCGGTCAGGGCTTCGACGCGTTCACGCTGCTCATCGGCGCTCTCGCCGTGGCCGGGTACGCGGTGAGCGGCTTCCGCACCCGCCTGGCGCGCATCCGCTACCAGCAGCCGGTCGAGTCGTTCCCGCTGTTTGTCGCCCGGGTCGTCCTGGTGGGCGCGGTCCTCATGTACTTCGCCTGGCAGTTGGCGCACGCCCGAGGGCTGCCGATCGTGCTGATCATCCTGGCCGTGCTGGTGCTCGTCTACGGCCTGCTCACCCGGCGTACGGTCTTCGGCCGCCAGGTCTACGCAATCGGCGGCAACCTCTCGGCGGCGGCGCTGTCGGGCGTGAAGGTCCGCACCGTCAACTTCTGGATGTTCGTCAACATGGGCTTCCTCGCGGCGGTGGCGGGCGTCATCTACTCGTCGCGGTCCAACGGGGCGCAGCCCGCAGCCGGCAACATGTTCGAGCTGGACGCGATCGCCGCGGCGTTCATCGGCGGCGCGGCGGTGACCGGTGGCGTGGGCACCGTGGTCGGCGCGATGGTCGGTGGTCTGATCATGGCGGTGATGAGCAACGGCATGCAGCTGATGGGCATCGACCAGTCGACGCAGTCGGTGGTGAAGGGGCTCGTCCTGCTCGTCGCCGTCGCGTTCGACGTCTACAACAAGCGCCGCGCCGGTACGGCCCGCTGACACGACGACACTGCACACGTGTGCCCCTACCCGTCCCACGGGCAGGGGCACACGTCGTTAGGCGCCGCGGGGCGTTTGGCGCCGCGGGGCGTTTGGCGCCGCGGGGCGTTTGGCGCCGCGGGCGTTCGGCAGCGCGGGCGTTCGGCAGCGCGGGCGTTCGGCGGTGCGGGCGTTCGGCTGCCCGGCCACGTCGACTCCGCGCTGCGGCGCCCACGGAAGCCCGCGCCGCGTCGCCGCCGGCGGAGGCTCGCGCCGATGCCGGGACCGCCTTGCCGGAGTCGGCCCCACCTTCCTCAAGCGCTGTAGAGCTGCCCCAGATATGGGGCGGCAACCCCGCGGCACGCAACAGGGCTCGCGGTCACGCCGGTGACGACCGCCGTGCCGGCAACGGCCGTCCTGGTGACGACGGCCGTCCTGGTGACGACGGTCGTTCGGTGGCGACGGCCGTGCCGGTTTGCAAGGGCCGTCCTGGTGACGACGGCCGTCCTGGTGACGACGGTCGTTCGGTGGCGACGGCCGTGCCGGTTTGCAAGGGCCGTCCTGGTGGCGACGGTCGTGCTGGTGGCGACGGCGGTGCGGTCACGCCGCCCTTTCGCGGTCCATAAACGGCCCGCCGTAGAGACGGACGGCGTCGTCGGGCTGTTGATGCCGCAGATCTTGGACAGTTTCCGTTCTTTCGTAACGGAAACTGTCCAAGATCTGCATTGGCGAGGTGTCGTGATGGGTGTGTGGTCCTTCGTCTGCGGCCTGGCGTGCGGTTGGCGAGGGGCAGGGTCTGTGCTGCTGGCGATTGCACATCGTCCGCGAACTCGACCGGCATGACGACTTCCGCACCGGGCGGGTGGGTGGCCCATATCTGGGGCAGCTCTACAGGGAACCGCACGGAACCCTGGGCCGCCGGCAGTAGCGCCGCCTGCCGCAGCGCCGCAGCGCCGCCTGCCGCAGCGCCGCAGCGCCGCAGCGCCGCAGCGCCGCAGCGCCTGCCTCCGTGCCGCCTGCCTCCGTGCCGTGCCGCCGTGCCGCCGTGCCGCAGCGTCGTGCCGCCTGCCGCAGCGTCGTGCCGCGCCGCAGTGCCGCCTGCCGCAGCGCCGAGTCGCCGCGCCCAGTGAGGGGTGCCCGCGTGGGGGCGGTGCGGGTGTTGCAGGTGCTGCAGGTGCCGCGGGTGCTGCGGTGTCGCGCGCCGCTGCGACGGGTGACCCCGCCGCCCCGGTAGCGGGGGCGGCGGGATCAGGCGGTCAGTGGCAGGCGCCGGTGCCGCTGTCGTTGTAGGTCTGTCCGGCGACCGGCACGAACTGCCAGTCGTAGCTGCCGGAGTGCAGGGTGAACTTCAGGACCCCGAACGCCGAGCTGTTGCGGGCCTCGCTGTTGGGCTGGATGGTGCCGAAGCCGTAGTGGTCGGCACCGCCCATCCCGGCGACGAAGCTGCGCATCCCCCGGCTGGCGTCGTAGCCGCCGGCGGGGTTCATCGGGCCGAACCGCTCGTACACGTGGTTGTGGCCCCAGACCACGACGTCGGCGTTGTAGTCGTAGAGCGCCTGGTACAGCGGGCGGGTCGACGTCGACGGCGCGTGGTTGGAGCTGGACGTGAACAGCGGGTGGTGCCAGTACGCCAGCGTGCACGGCTTGCTGGTGGCCGCCAGGTCAGCGCGCAGCCACTGCTCCTGCGTCGACCCGGCCGACATGCTGATGTTCGAGTTCAGCGACACGATGTGCCAGTTGCCGAGATCGTAGGAGTAGTACCCGCGACCGCTCGGGCCGGCGGTCGTGCCGAAGTAGTTGTAGTAACCGGTCGCGCCGGACGTGTTGTAGTCGTGGTTGCCCGGTGACGGGCGGGTGCGCGCCTTGTGCCGGCCCCAGGTGGGTTCGTAGTAGCTGGCGAACTGGGACGCGGTGCCACTGTCGTAGACGTTGTCGCCGGTCGTGAAGACGGTGCCGGAGATGTTGTCGAGCAGCGCCGCCGTGGCGGTGTCACCGGAGCCGGAGGTGGCGATGTCACCGGCCCCGACGAGGACCGGATCGCCCGACGGCGGTGTCGTGGTGCCGGTCGTGACCACCAACTGCGGGGCGTCGCCTCCACTCTCCCGCGTGTCGTAGTAGGCGCCGTCGCCGCTGGTCGAGGTCGCGCCGAAGCTGAAGGTCCCGTTGCCGGTGACCGCTGAGGTGACGTCGACCTCGTACCAGGTGTTGCCGGCGACCGAGCCGAGCGACCCGAGGGTGGCCCCGTCGATCGTCGGCTGGTTGCTCCAGGTCGTGCCGGTCTCCGACCAGGTGGTGTTGGACATCGTCCGGAACGTGCCACCGGCGTCGCTGCCGCTGTTGCCGCTGATCGTGCGCAGCCGCAGCTTGGCGCTGGTCACCGTGCCGCTGACACCGCTCACCGTGAAGCGCAGGAACATCCGCCGTGCGGGTGAGTTGTCGACCACGATCTGCGTGGACGTGCCGTAGTTGGTGGACGCCGTGTCGCTCTGGACGTAGGTGTCGGCGACCGGCGTGAACGTCACGCTCGCCGCGGAGGCCGCGCCCGAGCCGGTCAGGACGACGGCGGCGGTGGCGGCGACGAGCACCGCGACCGTCCCGATCGTGACCGGTGGGCGGGCGATTCGAATGTCCATCCAGGACCCCTTCGTTGCGGGTGGAAAGCGCAAGGAATGTAGGAAGGTCGATGAACCGGCGGACTGCCGCCAGGTGAACAGTACGCTCAAGCAACGAAACATCTCGATGTTTCTCCGATGTTCACCCACCGCATGTTTGTCCGCCCCTCGCGGTCCCTTGTGACGCCCCCGACCGGATCGTCACGATGGCTGACCGTCGCCCACCGATCAGAGGAGATGCGCGTGTACCTGTCGTCCGTCTCCCGGCCGGTCACCGACCCGCCCAACGCCGGTCCACGACGCCGACGGCTCGCGCTGGTCAGCGGCAACGTGGTCGCGCTCGGCACGGTCAGCCTGATCACCGACATCTCGGCCGAGATGGTGGCCGCCGTCCTGCCGCTCTACCTGGTGCTGGGCCTGCAACTCAGCCCGGTGGCCTTCGGCGTGCTCGACGGGGTCCACACGGGCGCCACCGCGCTGCTGCGGGTCGTCGGCGGCTTCCTCGCCGACCGGTTCCGGCGGCGCAAGCTGGTCGCCGGCGTCGGCTACGCGCTCTCTGCCGTCGCCAAGCTCGGCCTGCTGCTCGCCGGCCGGTCGGTGCCGGCGATCGGCGCCGTCATCGCCGTCGACCGGATCGGCAAGGGTGTCCGCAGCGCGCCCCGCGACGCGCTCATCACGCTCTCCACCCCGCCCGAGGCCCTGGGCCGGGCGTTCGGGGTGCATCGGGCGATGGACAGCGTCGGCGCGTTCCTCGGGCCGCTCGCCGCGTTCGCCGTCCTGCTGGTCGTCGGGCAGTCGTACGACGCGGTCTTCGTCACCAGCTTCTGCGTCGCCGTCCTGGCCGTCGTCGTGCTCGTGCTGTTCGTCCGGGAGCGACCGACCGGCGAGCCGGCCGACGGGCCGGACGAGCCCCGGGTCTCCGTCCGCGAGGCGTTCGGCCTGTTGCGCAGCCGGCCCGCCCGTCGGCTGCTGCTGGCCGCGACGATGCTCGGGCTGGCCACCATCGGCGACGGCTTCGTCTACCTGGTGCTCCAGCGCCGGGAAGACCTTGGCCTGCGGTGGTTCCCGCTGCTGGCAGTGGGCACCAGCCTGGCCTACCTGGTGCTCGCCGCACCCCTCGGCGTGCTCGCCGACCGGATCGGGCGGTTGCCGGTGGTGGTGGGCGGCTACGTGGCCCTCGGCGCGACCTACCTGCTGCTGTCCGGGCCGGCGCACGGCTGGCCGGCGCTCGCGTTGACGCTGGCGCTGTACGGCGCGTTCTACGCGGCCACCGACGGCGTGCTCATCGCGCTCGCCGGGCCGGTGCTGCCACCACGGCTACGGACCACCGGGATCGCGCTGGTCCAGACCGGGCAGGCGCTGGCGTACCTCGTCTCCTCGGTCCTGTTCGGGCTGGCCTGGCAGGCGTGGGGGCCGCAGACAGCGGTCCGGGTGGCGGCCGTGGCCGTCGTCGGCGTCCTGGTCGTCACCGTGCTCCTGCTGGCCTCCCCGCTCCGCCCCAGTCTCCGGAAGGTGTCCCCATGAGCGCGATGTCGACCCGGGCGAAGCTCGGCGTGGTGGCCGCCAGCGCGGTGCTGTTGGCCAGCGTGGCGGCCGGCTACGCCGCCATCGCCGCCGAGCCGGCCCGGACCCCGCCGCCGACCGCCGCCGGGGACCAGGCGGTCACACTGGCGCCGGGCCCGCGCCTGCTGGCCATCACCGACCGGTACGTCTCCAGCGTCGCGACCGCCGATCCCGCCGGGCCGCGTACCGTCTCGGGTCTGGAATGCCTGCGGGTGTACGCGGCCGCCGGCACCGGTGTCTGCCTGCGGCCGGAGACGGCGTGGTCGTACCAGGTCGTGGTGCTCGACGCGGCGCTGCGCCAGAAGCGGACGCTCAGCGTGCCCGGCCTGCCCAACCGGGCCCGGGTCTCGGCCTCCGGCCGGATGGTCTCCTGGACGACGTTCGTCGGGGGCGACTCCTACACGGCGAGCGGCTTCTCCACCCGCACCGGCATCCTCGACACCGTCACCGGCGCCACCGTGACGTCGCTGGAGGAGTTCGCCGTCACGCGGGACGGTCGCGGCTACCGCAGCCCCGACATCAACTACTGGGGTGTCACCTTCACCGCCGACGACAACCACTTCTACGCGACCATGGCCACCGGCGGCAGGCGGTACCTCGTGCGCGGCGACGTGGCCGCCCGGACCGTCGAGACGATGCGGACGAACGTGGAGTGCCCGTCGCTGTCGCCCGACGGCACCCGGATCGCCTTCAAGGAGGCGATCGACGCCGACCCGACGAAGGGTTGGCGGCTGTCGGTCCTCGACCTGGCATCCGGGCGGGTCACCGCGACGGCGGAGACCACCAGCGTCGACGACCAGGCGGCCTGGCTCGACGACGCCACGCTGGCCTACACACTGCGCCAGAGCGACGGTCGGCCCGACGTCTTCAGCGTCGCGGCCGACGGGTCCGGTACGCCGAAACTGCTGATCCCCGGTGCCGAGTCGCCGTCGCCGCTGACCTGACGGCCCGGCCGCCAACCTCGGCGGCCAGGACACCTGACCGCCTTGCCGCGGTCGACGTCCCGTCACGTCGGCTTCCGCGCCGCAGCCTTCGCCGTTCATCGACGGCCTCGAAGGTATGGACCATGACAAGGCTGAGCCGTCGCATATCCGTCCTCAGTGGACTCGCTGCCGCCGGCGCCGCGGTGACACCCTGGCAGGGTGCCCGCGCCGCGGTCCCGTACCCCTTCAAACTCGGTGTGGCGTCCGGTGATCCGGCGTCCGACAGCGTGGTCCTGTGGACCCGGCTGGCGCCCTCGCCGCTCAACGCCGACGGGCAGGGCGGCATGGCCGACGCCGACGTGACGGTCGAGTGGCAGGTGTCCACGACGGACCGCTTCTCGTCGCTTGTCGCGTCCGGCTCGGTGGTCGCCCGCTACGCCGACGCCCACTCGGTGCACGTCGTCGCGGGCGGCCTCGCCGCCGACTCCGACTACCACTACCGGTTCCGGGCCCAGGGGCAGATCTCCCCGGTGGGACGTACGCGGACCGCGCCGGCCCCGGGCACCTTCGGCCGCGACCTGGTCATGGCCTTCGCGTCCTGCGCCCACTACGAGGCCGGCTACTACACCGCGTACCGGCGGATGGCCGAGGAGAACCCCGGGCTGATCCTGCACCTCGGCGACTACATCTACGAGGGTGGCGTCAACACCTCCGCCGTGCGCCAGCACGTCGGCGCGGAGATCGTGTCGCTGGCCGACTACCGCCGCCGGTACGCCCTCTACAAGTCCGACCCGGACCTGCAGGCGGCGCACGCGGCCGCGCCCTGGCTGGTCGTGCCAGACGACCACGAGGTGGAGAACAACTACGCGAACATGGTCCGCGCCGACAGCAGCCCGACGCTGACCGCAGCCCAGTGGACCGCCCGGCGCACCGCCGCGTACCGCGCCTACTACGAGAACATGCCGCTGCGGCCGGCCTCCGCGCCGAGCGGCAACAGCATCCCGCTGTACCGCCGCGTCCGGTGGGGTCAGCTCGCCACCTTCCACATGCTCGACACCCGGCAGTTCCGCGACGACCAGGCCTGTGGTGACGGCTGGAAGGTCTGCGCGGACGCGGACCTGGCCTCCCGGTCGCTGACCGGCGCGACCCAGGAGGCGTGGCTGCTGGACGGTCTGGCCCAGCACTACGGCACCTGGGACATCCTCGGTCAGCAGGTGTTCTTCGCCCGTCAGTACGACGCGAGCGGGGCGGCGAACATGGACGCCTGGGACGGCTACCGGGCGTCCCGCAGCCGCATCCAGACCGGCTGGCAGCAGCGTGGGGTGCGCAACCCGCTCGTGCTCACCGGGGACGTGCACAAGTCGTGGGCCAACGAGCTGAAGGCCGACTATGCCAACCCGTCGTCCGCCACGATCGGCACCGAGCTGGTCTGCACCTCGATCACCTCGACCGGCAACGGCACCGGCAGCACGACCATCCCGAACGCGGCGACCAACCCGCACCTGAAGTTCTACTCCGACGGGCGCGGCTACGTCCGTACCACTATCGGTCGCAGCCAGGTCCGCGCGGACTTCCGGGCGGTCAACACGGTGACCGAGCACGACGCGCCCGCGTCGACGGTGCGCTCGTTCGTCATCCTCGACGGCCAGCCCGGCCTGCAGGCCGGGTAGAAGGAGCACCCCATGACCGCACTCACGACACTGCTCGCCGCGTCCCTGCTGGCCCCGACCGTCGTGGCGCCCGCCCCGACCGCCATGACCGCCGAGGCGATCACCTGGACCACCGCCAACAGCGTGGCGACCGGCGACCAGGACCTGCCCGCCATCGCCATGAACCGCAACGGTCAGGTCGCGGTGGCCTGGGAGGACGACCGGGACAGCAGCGCCCCCGAGGACGACACCCACAGCGAGATCTACCTGCGCCTGTTCCGCGACGGCACACCCGGCTACGAGCTGAAGCTCTCCACCGGTGGCACCAGCGGGGCCGCCTGGCGGCACATCAGCCCGGACGTCGGGCTCGACGACCGGGGCAACACCGTGGTCGTCTGGGCCGCCGACGGCGACGGCAACGGCGTCTACAACATCCAGTACCGGGTGGTGTCACCCGCCGGTGCGATCCTCGGCTCGGGGCAGGCCAACGCCAGCGACGCCGGGCAGCAGATCTGGCCGAAGGTGGCGGTCGACCCCGACGGCGCGCCCACCACCGCCGGCGTCGGCTTCACCGTCGTCTGGGAGGACGTGCAGGCGACCGCTCCGGCCACCGTCAAGGCCGCCGGCTTCACCGCCGCCACCGCCAAGGCGTACGAGGTGACGGCCTCGCAGACGACCGGC
The DNA here is from genome assembly GCF_040607775.1 of Micromonospora sp. NPDC005237. Lineage (NCBI taxonomy): Bacteria > Bacillati > Actinomycetota > Actinomycetes > Micromonosporales > Micromonosporaceae > Micromonospora > Micromonospora sp. NPDC005237. The sequence continues at coordinate 10,354 of NZ_JBEXHJ010000005.1, forward strand.
TCGCACCACCGCCCCGACGTGGCGGTGTCCGCCTCCGGCGAGGCGCTGGTGGTCTGGGACGAGGACGCCGACGCCAACGGCTCGTACAACATCGGGTTGACCCGGCTGGCCCGGTCGAACGGCGCGGTGGTGCTGTCCCGGCGCACGGCCAACGCGCAGAGCGGCGGGCAGCAGCAGCGGGCGTCGGTCGCGGCGACGTTCGCCGGTGACTTCACCGTCGGCTGGGAGTCGGACCACACCGGCACCCGGGGCGTCTGGGCGCGCTCGTTCACCGCTGCCGGCGCCGCCCGCCACGGTGAGGTCCAGGTGTCCACCGGGACCGGGGCCGTCGCGCCCGGGGTCGGCATCGACGACGAGGACAACGTCGTGGTGGGCTGGACGGTGTCCGGCGCCAACCCGGACGTCTGGGCGCGCGGCCTCAACCCGGACGGCAGCACCACCGGTCGGCTGGCGGCCCAGGCCCTGAGCCAGACCACGACGGGTCGGCAGGAACACCTGGCGATCGCCGCGTCCCCGTGGGGCGAGGTGAGCCTCTGCTACACCGACGACAACGACGGTAACGGCTTCGACCAGGTGCTCCTCGGTCTCGGGGCGACGAACTCCACCTGGCTGATGACCGCCGACGAGCTGCGCCAGCGCAAGGCGCGGGCCGCTGCCACGGTGAACTGAGTCGGCCGGGTCCATTCAGAGGGCGTGGTCGGGCTCGCCGCCGGCGCTGGCCGCCCCGTCGTCACCGCCGAGGGACGACGGGGCGGCCACGGCGCGCAGGGTGATCGCTCGGTCGCTGTGGTCGACCTCGAACAACGTGCCGGCCGGGAAGGCCGCCGACGTCTCGGGCGGCAACTGGATCGTGCCGTCACCGGCCACCACGGCGAAGTCCCGGCCGTTACGCCCCTCGGCGCCGACCCGGCCGTCGCGGATGGTGACCGCTCGGCCGAGCCGGGCACCCACCTCGCCGTCGTGGGTCACCACGACCACTGTGGTGCCCCGCTGCGCGTTGACAGTGGCCAGCGCCGCGAGCACGTCGTCGCGACCGGCCTGGTCGAGCTGACTCGTGGGCTCGTCGACCAGGAGCAGGCCGGGCCCGGCGGCGAGCCCCTGCGCCAGAGCGGCCCGCTGGCGCTGCCCCGGGGTCAGGTCGCTCACCCGCCGCGCGCCGGCGCCGCCGAGACCGACCAGTTCCAGGATCGCCTCCGGTGGGTCGAGCCGGCGTCCGGCCAGGCGTGCCGCGGGTCGCTGCGCCAACCAGATGTTGTCCGACAGCGACAGGTACGGCAGCAGGTTGCGTTCGGCGCCCTGGAGCACCGTGCCGACCGTGGCCCCGCGCAGGGCGGCCAGGCCCTTGGCCGAGAGCCGGGACAGCTCGTGGTCGCCCACGTAGACCCGCCCGGCGGAGGGTTGCATGAGCCCACCGAGAATCGCCACCAGCGTGGACTTGCCGGAGCCGGACGGACCCACCAGCGCCAGCATCTCGCCGGCCGCGATGTTCAGGTCCACGCCGGAGAGGGCGACGACGTCACCGGTGGCGGTGGGGTAGATGTGGATCAGCCGGTGGCAGGTGACGGCCACACCCCCGGCCGGCTCTGCGGGGGTCTCCGGCGCGTCCTGCCGCGCGGCGGTCATCGACCGCTCCGGCGGCGCACCGAGGCGGCGACGATCCGACCGAGCACGACCGCCGTGAGGGCGAACACGATGACGGCTGGCACCGCGAACAACAGCAGCCGGCCGACGTCCGGGAAGTCGGGTATCGGGACCGGTGAGCGGCCGTCACTGAACAGACGCTGCCCGCCCCGGGTGAGGAGCCAGATCACCAGGGTGACGAGTGCACCCGACCCCACCGCGAACACGACCGGCCACCCGTAACCGCCACGCACGGCACGTGGTGGCAGCCCCTGCCGACGGAGCGCCACCAGCATGGCCACCCGGGCGCGTTGGTCGGCGGAGGCCGTCGCCACCATGCCGGCCGCCCCGATCAGCACCCCGGCCAGCGCGGCGAACACGTTGAAACGCAGCGCCAACGCCGCCCCCTGCCGATCGAAACCCTCCCGTACGTGGGCGATCGTCCGGTCGCTCCGCACGACCAGACCCTGTGCGCGAAGCCGGTCGAGGATGTCCGCGGGAGCCGACCGCGCCAACCAGACCTCCTCGTTGCCGTTCTGGCTGGCGACGGCGAGTCGGTCCGCGTACTCCAGATCGACGATGAGCCCGGATCCACCGAGCCGCGGCAGGCGGTCGACCAGACCTCGAACCGATCCGTTGGTCGGTGTCCCGTCGACACCGTCGTACGGGTGTGAGCCGCCGACCGCCGTTCCCTTCGACCGGGTCAGGTAGACGGGCAGCGGGAATGGCGCATCGACGACACCGACGCCGGCCGGCTTCGACCGCCGGTTCTCCGCGATCTCGATGGCCAGCGCCGCCTTCGGCCCGCTCGCGGCGCCGAGGAACGTGTCAACCGGATCGAGCAGCCGCCACCGTTGCGGATCGGCGAGCTGCGCGCCGGTCAGCACGACCGTCTCGCCCTGGCCGTCGGCGTCGGCGGCACGCAATTCCTCGAACTGGACCTTGAGCTGCCCGGACACCACGGGAGCTTCGATTTCGATCTTGACCAGCCGGCATTCCTGCGCGCACTCGGGCACCTGGAGGTCGTAATCCCTCCGGCCGGGCTTGATGTCGTCGCGGGGGAGGACCAGGAGGACCACCCGGGTGCCGTTCCTCCCGGAGATCGTGATCGCGAGGCGGACCCGGTTCCCGGCGAAGACCTCGGCGTCGAAGTCGGCGGAGAGCGCCATGATGAGCTGTCCACCCCGCAGCCGCACCGGTGTCCCCGGCGCGGGCGGGTGGATGTCTCGGGCGATGTCCGCCAGGGACGCGCCGTAGGACGGATGCGGCGCGGCCACCGTCGCGAGCCGGCCCGAGTCCACGGCCAACAGCGGTGTGCCGGCTGCGGCGGGGGAACCCGACACCACCGCGGCCATCGCGAATCTGCCCTCGGGATCAACCGCCCGCACGGCGGTCAACAGGTGTGAGCGCGACGTCGCGTCGACCTCGACGACGCGGGGCGCGCCGACCTCGACGACCGCCCGGTCGCGGTAGGCGGCCGAAGCGACCTCGCTCGTCGCGACGGTGAAGGCGAGCATGGCGACGACCACGGTGAGCAGGGCGATCAGGGGCCGGAACCGTGGTTGCCGGGCCACCTGCACCAAAGCGAGGCCGACCGCCGTCCGGCCGCGCGCGAGCAGCGCCGCACCCACTGCGGCGCCGGCGATCATCGCGACCCGCGCCAGCAGTACAGCTGCGGCGAGCGCTCCGGCGACCGGCGCCACCAGCGCCAGGCCACTGGGCGATCCGCCGGAGCGCAACTGGACCACGGCGGCCACGGCGATGGACACCGCGACGACGTCGCCGATGGTCGCCCGCCACCCTCGTACCCGTGCCGGCACCCGGCGCAGCAGGTCGACGACCGGCGCGGACATCATCCGAGCCTGGGCCAGCAGCACCGCGGCGAACGCGCCGACGGCGCCGATGGTGGCGAATCCGATCGTGGTCGCGTCCACCGCGACGTCGACGTGGGTCGGGAGGGTGTGCGCGGCGAGCAGTGTGGCAGCGCCCAGACCGGCCAGGCAGCCGAGGGGAATCGCGACCAGGACGGGCACGGCGTGCTCGCCGATCGCCAGCGCCCACAGGCGTCGGCGCTGTACGCCACGGAGCAGGAGCAGGCCCTGCTCCGGTCGCCGCTGGTCCGCCGCCGAACCGACCGCGACGAAGAGGACCAGCCAGCAGAGCAGAACGAGCAGCCCCGCGCCCAGCGCCACGCCGTCGGCCAGTTGCCCGCGTTGCAGCGTGACGCGATCCAACAGGCCGGGCAGGCTGGTGCCGGCCCCGTAACCCGCACGGCCCCCGTCGCGCTTCAGCACCGCGAGCGTCGCCTGCAGGTCCGGTATCGATCGGCTGTCCAACAACTGCTCGGTGGCGTAGAGATCAGCCGTCGATCGGAACAGGATCGCTTGATCGTCGACGAGGAGTGCGGACTCGGCGCTGAAGATGGCGTCCTCGGCGCTGCCCGGGATCGACCCGCTGGCCGAGTCCGCCGCGGGTGGCCGAATGATCTCCTCGCCAAGCCAGAACGGATCCTTGACGTCCAGCGGTTGGTAGACGCCGGCCACGCGCACCGGCACCGCGCCGAACGTGAACTGATCCCCGACGACGACACCGAGCCGCGCCGCGGTGTGCGTGCTGACCATGACCTCGGGGAGCTGACCCCTCGAAGTGGCCCGGGGGCAGGCGCCGGTCACGGTGACCCGTTCGCAGACCCCCGCCCGATAGGTGAGGTTCGAGGTCACCGTGCCGGCACGGCCGGCAGCGACACCGCCACTCTGGGCGCCCAGGACGACGTCGAAACCGGCCGGCGTCAACTCCCGGACCTTGCCCGCGAACAGCGTCCTGTTGGGATCGCCGGGCATCCCCGGATATTCGACGGGCTCGGCGAGTCGCACCCGGAGCTCGTTCGGCTGCGCGGTGGACAGTTCGTAGCGCCACAGGGCCTGCCCGGCTGCGGCGACGTAACTCGGTGCGGCCGCGGCGGCGGCACTGGCGAGCAACGCGAGCAGGAGCACGGCCGTGGCCTGCGCCCGGCGGGCCGCGAGCGCTGCCCAGATGATGGTCAGCATTGACGGTGATGGTATCGGCGAAGCCCTACGCTCACCGTCCCCTGCGAGTGGACTGAGACCTGCCGGTTACGGGAGGTTCCTCAATTCCGGACGATCTCCGCCCGGCCCTCGACGAGGTGAAGCTCCGCTTCGCAGGCGGCGGCCACCTCCGGGTCGTGGGTGGCGAACACGACGGCCGCACCCCGGCATGCCTCGTCGTGCAGCAGATCCAGAATCCGCTGCCGATTGCCCGCGTCCAGTTCGCTGGTCACCTCGTCGGCAAGCAGCACGCCGCCGCGCAGCGCCAGACCGCGAGCGATGGCCGTACGTTGCTGCTGGCCGCCGGACAGCTCCTCGACCATCTGGTCAGCCTGGCCGGAGAGGCCCAGCCGATCCAACATCGCGGCGGTCTGCTGGCGGGCCTCCGGCGCTGCCACGCCGCTGGCGACCAGTGCGACCTGCAGGTTCTCGGTCGCGGTCAGGATCGGGGCCAGACCGTTGTCCTGCGGGACGAGGACGATCCGGTGCTCGACCCCGTGATCACGGTCGCGTAGCGCCTGCCCGTCCACTGTCACGGTGCCCTCCCGCGGGTGCAGCAGCCCGGCCATCGCGTTGAGCAGGGTGGTCTTGCCGGCACCCGACGAACCGGTCAACGCCAGCATCCGACCCGGACGGACCGTCACCGACACGTCCCGGAGGACGGGGGGCGTGTCGCCGTAGCCGACCGACACCCTGTGCAGAGTCAACATCCGCGCTCGCCCCTCCCGGTACCGACGTTCCGCACAGTGCCACGGCCGTCCAGATGGCGCAATCCTGGAGGAGACACGCTCAGGTGGTCGCCGGTGTGCCGAAGAGCAGGTCGAGGTGGGCGTCCAGGGCGGCAAGGGCCTGCTCGGCGGTGTACTGCCCACCGAGCAGGTGGACGCCCAGCCCCTCCATGAGCGCCAGCAGTCCCGTCGCGGCGGCGTCGCCACGGCCGGCGGGCAGGACGCTGGCGATGAACGCGGTGAGCTGGGCGGTGTCCTCGCGCAGGCTGGGCGCGGCCGACGGCCGCACCGCCGTGTACGCGAGGAACGCGAGTGCCACCCGACCGTCGTCGCGGGTGTGCTCGTCGAGCGGCAGGAGTGCGGCGATCATCGTGCGCAGCAGCAGCCGGGGAGAGGGATTCTCGCCCAGGCCCGCCACCGCCTCGGTGACCCGGATCTGACTGCGTTCGCGGACCACGCTCAGCGCGAAGGCCATCATCTCGTCCTTGGTGCGAAAGTAGTGCTGGACCATCCCGGCGGACACGCCCGCCTCGGTGGCCACGTGGCGCAGGCTGACCGCCTCCAGGCCCTGGTCCGCGGCGACCCGCATCAACGCGTCCGCGATGAGGGTGCGTCGCTGCTGGTGATCGACCTTCTTGGGCATGACCTCGATCGTTTCACAGTGGGTGGCCGGGAGCCGCCGTCGTGCGGCGGTCAGCCTCCGGCGCGGGCGTGCCCCGGGCGCTGCGCAGCAGACCGTCGGGGTCGTCGGCGTACAGCCGCAGCTCGTCCATCGGCGCGGACCGGCCCGTGGGCAGGTCGAAGGTCGTCGGCCGGCGCAGCAGGACGTCGATGCTCGTCTGACTGCCGACCGAGAGGTGCAGGACCCGCCGGTCACCCTCCTGCTCGACCTGGACGGACCTGCTGGAGGGCAGTGAGCGGTGGCGTTTGCGCAGCGCCGCGACGTCTGCCCAGGGGATCCAGATGTCGATGCCCGAGTTGACCCGCACCCGCAGGCCGGTGTCACCCACGACGTGTGGATGAATGGTCATGCTGGCGTAGAGACCGACCATCCAGAGCACGCCCCAGATGCCCAGGCCGAGCACGATCCAGCGGGCCGGCCGCCACGGCACCACGTGGGTGACGATCAGGTCGAAGATCGGGATCTCGACGACCGACAGGGCGATGAAGATGCCGAGGATCGGCTTGACCACGCCGAGGTAGCCGAACGCCTCGCCGCCGGGCCCCAACGGCAGTGGACGACGCCGCGCCCACACGTAGAGGCTGCGCCACATCGCGGCCTCGGCCACGGCCGCCCGACGCAACAGCGGTCCCACTCTCGCCCTGGTCGGCGTCCTCGTGTCGGTCATCTCGTCGTCCTCGGGGTTCAGGTGGTGGTCAGTGGACGGTCACGACGCCGGCGCCGCCGTCGACGGTGACGAGCTGCCCCGTGGAGATCGTCCGGGTGGCGTCCGGCACGCAGATGACGGCGGGAATGCCGTACTCCCGGGCCACCGTGGGGCCGTGCGCCATGATCGCGCCGGTCTCGGTGACCAGCGCCGCGGCGGTGAGGAACAGCGGGGTCCAACCGGGATCCGTGGTCGCGGCGACCAGGACGTCGCCGGGCTCGACGTGGGCGGTGGCCGGGTCGCGGACGACCCGGGCCGGGCCGGTGACCCGACCTGCGGACGCCCCCACGCCGACGAGCGTCCCGTCCAGGGCGGACGCCGCAGGCAGGACGGTCTCGACGTCGGTGCCGTCGGACAGCAACGCCACCGGCACCGACCGGCGACGCAGCTCCCGGCGGTGCACGGCCCGCCGGGACGCGACGGCGCCGCGGTGATCAACATCCTGGTGTACGGCGGCGCGCACCTCGTCGAGGGTCAGGAACATGATGTCGTCCGGCTGTTCCAGCAGCCCGGCGTCGGTCAGGTCCGCCCCGATCAGCAGCAGTTGTCGGCGTCTCTCCCGCAGCGGGTACAACCCGGCGAACTTGCCGGCCTCGCGCAGGCCGGCCATCGAACGGGCCCGGCGCAGCAGGAACCCGGCGACCAGGCCGCGCACCGGCCGCCGCCGACGGGCCCGCGTGACCAGCTCTCCCAGCGCCGTCTCCGCCGCCGCCGCGGCACGGTGGAAGCGCTGGTCGGGGCCCTGCCCCGGATCGGTGACACGCAGGTAGTTGGCGAGCGCGGCGAAGACCGGTGTGGGGTCTTCGGCCCAGCGCGGCACGCCGACGTCGACCTCGGCGACACCGCGGTGGCCGTACGCGTTCAGGAAGTCGGCCATGCCGATGTCGGGCAGCGTTGCAGCCAGGTGGCGGGCGGCCAGCTCGTCCGGTGGGGTGTCCAGCAGGAGTCGTCGGTGCTCACCCACGCCCTGGGCGAGCCGCCACAGCGCCAGGTCCATCTCGATGGTGACGTTGTGCGGCATCCCGCCGAGCACGGCGTGGATCTCGTCCGGGTCGGCGACACCCTTGAGCAGCGTGGCCGGCAACGCGGCGGCGAGCATCCCGGCGACGATCGGCCACATGATGGCGTCGCTGTCGTCCCTGTCGTCGCGCGCTTCGAGCAAGCGCAGCCGGTCGGCCGCGGTCCGCAGGTCGTCGGTGGCGACCGACCGGACTCTGAGCTGCTCGATCGCCTCGAACATCCGGATCCGTGCGGCGTCCGGGCGCGCCAGCGCGCGTACGATCCCCACCACCGCGCGGCCGGCCGTCCGCAGCGACGCCGCGCCCTGTCCCGCACCGCGTCCGGTGCCGCCGCTGGTCGGGGCGAATCGCGGATCCGCCAGGACGTGCTGCATCACCGCCTGTGCCCGGGGGCCGAAGTCGACAGCCATGAGCTTGACCAGCCGTCTGCGGGACGACCGGCTCCTGGCCAGGTCGGTCAGGTCGCCGTAGAGGCGGCCGCCGATGTCGACGATCTCCACCCGGACGCCGAGCGCCGCGAGCATCGCGGTGATCTGCGCCCGCAGGGTCGCCATGCCCATCGGGGTGACCGGTTGCAGCATGCCCTGGACGTGGCCGAACTCCAGAAAGACGCGGGGGAGGGGCTTGCCGGTGGCCGGTGGCAGGGGGAACAGGCTGGTGATCGGGCGCGACTGCAGCAACCACAGCACGTCGTCCGCGTCGATCGCCCACTCCACGTCCTGCGGGCAGCCGAAGTGGTCCTGCAACCGTTCACCGGTGGCCCGCAGTCGCTCCAGGTGCGCGGCGGTCAGGCACCCCGTGTCGTGCCGCGCGACGCCGTCGAGGACGTAGTGGTCGACGGCCGTCGCGCCGTCCACGACTGTGGTGCCGAGACCCGGCGCGGCGTCGACCACCATCTCGTCGCGGCAGCCGGTCAGCGGGTTGGCGGTGAAGAGCACCCCCGCCGCCGTGGGGGTGACCATGCGCTGCACGACGACCGCCATCCGCACCTCGCGGTGCTCGATGTGGCGGGCCTCGCGGTAGGCGGTCGCCCGGTCGCTGTGCAGCGATTCCCAGCACCGGCCGATCGCGGCGATCAACTCGGCGCCGCCCGTGACGTTGAGGACGGTGTCCTGCTGTCCCGCGAAGCTGGCGTCCGGCAGGTCCTCGGCGGTGGCGCTGGAGCGCACCGCCACCGGGCCGGCCCCGAGTCGCCCGTACGCGGCGATGATCTCCGCCGCCGGGACGACGCCCCGCCGATGGGCCTCGGCGGTGACGCAGAAACCCTCGGGGACGCGTTCGCCGCGCCGGATCAACTCGCCCAGCCCGGCTGCCTTGCCACCGACCAGGTCGACCATCTCGGCGGTCACCTCGGACAACGCGATAACGGACATGCCGCCTCCCCAGTTGCAATGCGACTGCATCGCAACCACCGTAGCTCCTTTACGATGCAACTGCAATGTCACCTGGGTATGAGCGCGACCCGCGATCGCGGCGTTGCCGGCGTCTGCCATGCTCGGGCCGGTGACGACCGGCCGCCCCACCCGAGCCCGCAGCCACCGCCGCATCCGCCGCCGGCTGATCCCCGTCCTTCTCGCGCTCGTCGTGGCGGCGGCCGTGCTGGGCGTCGCCGTGGTGGTCGTGCCGTTGCTGCGGCCGGCCGGTCCCCGTCCGCTCTTTCAGATGCCGGTCGCCTGCGGTGAGACGTGGCAGCTCAGCACCTACCCCGGTCACGACGACTTCGACGTCGACCTGTTCCCCACCGAGGGCGAGGCGTGGGGGCGTCCGGTGCTCGCGTCCTACGGCGGCACGGTCACCGTGGCGGGCATCAACGGTTCGCTGGGTGGGCGTACGCCGGAGAATCCGGAAGGCCCGCGCGGTCGCGGCGGCGGCTACTGGGTGAAGATCGATCACGGTGGCAAGTGGGAGACGCAGTACCTGCACCTGCTCGAACCGCCGCTGGTCGAGGTCGGTCAGAAGGTCGCCCAGGGTGAGCAGATCGGGCGGCTCGGCAGCACCGGCGAATCCGGCGCTCCGCACCTGCACTACGAGCAGCGACGCGGCTGGGACAAGGTCGAGACCCATTTCGGCGGTACGCCGTCGGGCATCACCACCGACGAACGCGAACAGATACTTCGGCGGGTGAGCGAGAACTGCCCGGCCGTCTCCTGAGGACCACGGGTTTGTCCACCACGGCTCGGGGCACTGGACTGGTGACAGTTCGGACGCAGGGAAGGAGCCGGCGATGGTCAAGGGTGACGTCGACACGTACCAGGAAGACGGGCAGTGGAAGAACCGTCCGGAGGGCAACGATCGGGCCAGCAGCACGCACGACTCCAAGGCCGACGCGCAGGCGCAGGGGCGCGAGATGGCAGCCGACCGGGGCGTCGAGCACGTGATCAAGAAGCAGGACGGCACGATCGGGGAGAAGAACACGTACCCGCGCAGCCGCGACCCACGGGACATCGCGGGCTGACCGCCGCACCGCCTGCGGACCGACCTCTTCGGCGTGACCGAGGAGGTCGGTCCGCTTTAGGCGCGTCGTCGTGAATCGCCCATGGGATGCGGGTCAGGCCGGCACCACGTACGGGAACGCGTCGGCGCGGGCGGCCTTCGTGACGTCGGGCGTGAGGCCCGAGGTGGTGCCGGTGTTGAGGACCAGGGAGAACATCACCTCGGGCGCGTTGTCGGCCATGGTGCGGCCGTTGCGGACCGCGAAGCCGTAGTTCGCGGCCGTACCGACGGTGTACGAGAGCACGTCCGGGTATAGCTGCCGGGCGACGCTCCAGCCGTACGCCTGCGGGTCCGGTGCGGTGCCGTTCGCCGCGACGACCCCGGCGACCGCGGTGGCGATCTCCTTCCCGTCCTCGGGCAGGTCCTGGCTGGGGTGCCGGAAGTTCGCCGGGTCTGAGAAGTCGGTGTCGTGCGGCCAGAAGATGGGCCACATCATGGGGTGGCCCGCGCGGTTGATCTGCCGCCACCCGCCCGCGTCGGTGGCCAGCAGGGTCCGACACCAGACGCCGATCTCGGTGCCCTCGCGCAGCAGCGGCTCGTCGTGGGAGACCTCCAGGACGATCGACTCGACCGTGGTGCCGGCGAAGCTGTTCTTGGCCTGGTCGACCCGCCACGCCGAGCGGTCCACCCGCGCGCCGTTCTTGACCGCCCCGTTGATCGTGGCGAGCTCGTCGAGGTCGACGTAGAACGGGTCGGTGATCCGGCCCGCCCAGATCCGTACGCGCTGCCCGGTCGTCACCTCGCCGGTCCTGCCCTGGGCGATGGGGGTTCCCATGGCGGCGTCATCGCGGGCGTCCGCGCCGGTGAGTTCGTACAGCTCCAGGGTCTGCGTGGCGTTGCCGTCCGGCTCGCCGAACGCGAATCGGTAGGCCAGCTCCTCCAGGTCCGAGCCGTTGAAGTGAATCTTGAACTCGTAGCGGGCCTCGGCGTGGAAGCCGCGCTTGATGTCGGCCTTGGTCACCGAGCTGTTGACGTCCATGACGAACACGGTGGTGCGGTCGCCGTTGAAGACGTACAGGTCGTCGATGTAGAGCTGACCGCCCTGGGCGGCGAGGGGGGTGTCAAGGTGGTGCGACATGGGCTCACTCCCGTAACGGCTATATCTGGATTAAACCGAACATAGCGGTCGGGTTTGTGGTCGCCCGGTCCATCGACCGAATCAGGCTGACCCGGTGGGCGGAGATGTCGCACGCGGCGGTGGGCCGTCCGGAGCGGTTCCCGGACGGCCCACCGCTCGTGCCGGCCTCGTCAGAAGCGGGACCACTTCTGGTTGGCCGCGCCGAGGCAGTCCCACAGGTGCAGCTTGCCGCCGTTGTTGGGGTTGGCGTCCCGCACGTCCACGCACTTGTTGGCGCTCAGATTGACCAGGTCGCCCGCGCCGTTGAGCGTGAAGCGCTGGGCCGGATTGCCGTTGCAGCTGACCAGGTTGACCTCGGTGCCGTTGGCGGTGCCGGCCCAGGCCGGGTCCATGCACTTGCCCATCGCCCGCACGGTGCCGTCGGAGGCGAACGTCCACGCCTGCGCCGCGGTCGTGTTGCAGTCCCAGATCTGCAGCTTGGCGCCGTCGACCGGGTTGGCGCTCGGGATGTCGATGCAGCGCCCGCTCTGCGCTCCCCGGATCCGAGTGGTGCCGGGCGCCGGGTCGCCGCCGCCGGAGGTGTAGCTCGACACCCGGACGTAGTCGACAAGCATCTGCTGCGGGAACTGGGTGGAGCCGTCCGGGTAGCCGGGCCAGTTACCGCCGACCGCCACGTTGAGGATCATGAAGAACGGGTGGTCGAACACCCACCGGTTGCCGCCGAGTCGGGCGGGGTCGACCCGGTGGTACTGCACCCCGTCCAGGTACCAGGTGATCGCACCCGGCTCCCAGTCCACCCGGTAGTCGTGGAAGCCGTCGGCGAGCGGGCTGCCGAGGGTCCGGCTGCCGGTGATGCCGCCGCTACCGGAGTAGCCAGGCCCGTGCACCGTGCCGTAGACGGTGTTCGGCTCCCGGCCGATGTTCTCCATGACGTCGATCTCGCCGGCGTCGGGCCACCCGCCGCCGGTGCCGAGCATCCAGAACGCCGGCCAGATGCCCTGGCCGCGCGGGATCTTGATACGGGCCTCGAAGCGGCCGTACGTCTGGGTGAAGGTCGCCGCGGTCAGCAGCCGGGCCGAGGTGTACTCGCAGCGACCGTAGTGGCACTGGTAGTTGGCCGGGTTCTCCCGGCGGGCGGTGATGACGAGGTTGCCCTGGCCGTCGTGCACCGCGTTGCTGGTGCTGTTGGTGTAGTACTGCCGCTCGTTGTTGCCCCAGCCGCCGCCGCCGATGTCGAAGCGCCACTTGTTCTGGTCGACGGGCGTGCCGGCCGGGGCGTTGAACTCGTCCTGCCAGGTGAGCGGGCCGATGGCGGCCTCGGCCCGGTCGGACTGTCCCGGGAGGGTGAGGGAGGCGAGGGTGGTGACGAGGGCGACCGCCGCGAGGACGAGGGGACGCAGGCGGGATGGGGGGCGGGCTGTGAACACGGGAGGCTCCTCAGCGAGGTGGGTGGCGGAGGCGGCGCTTCGGAGAGTCTCGGAGAGCGCTCTCTAAAGCGAAGCATGTCGATATGGGGAATTTCTGTCAAGAGTGTTTCCAATGCGACGACGGTCCGTTACCGCCTGATCGCACCCCTCGATAGCGGTCGAATCGACCCTTCCTATTGCCGTGGAGCGTCCACGCGGGACAGGATGACGAGGTCCGCAGGAAACCTCCCCGTAACCTGCGTGCTGCTGGTCTCTGTCACAAGAAAGTGGGAGTCAGTCATGAGCGACGCGTCGACGGCGCTGGGTGTGCGCCTCTACCCGGACCTGGTCGAGCGGGGTGGCCTCGCCCCCGCGCTCATCGAGACCGCTGCCCACCACCAGCTCGACGTCGGGCGGGTGACCGCCCCCGAGCAGGGGCGCGCCCGGTTCACCTGCGCCGAGCTGCACTCCGATCAGGGTGTGGTCTGCATCGGGCTGGGTTCGCAGGCCCGATACTTCATGATCGACCTCCGGTCCGCGGGCGAGGTTCTCGCGCGCGGTGACTGCATGGACCTCGTCCAGGTCGTCCAGGTGGCCGCGGCCTGGCGGGCCGGGCTGACGCTCGCCGAACTGACCGCCCGCTTCGCGTTCATGGAGGAGATCAAGCACCGCCCGGCGTCGGTGCCGCAGGCCGTCTAGCCCGCGGGCGCGTCAGCAGCGCAGGCGGGGAGGCAGCGGCGGCTCGGCGCCGACCTCCCGGTCGAGGTAGGACGCCTCGACGAAGGCGAGGAAGCGTTGCGCGTCGGAGGCGTTGGAGGCCAGGCCGAACGAGACCCGGACCGCGCCGCCGGTCGGCAACCGCAGCGCGCCGAGGTACTCATCGATCGTGTCGACCCGCGCGAGCAGCCCTCGCCGCAACGAGGTCCCGCTGATCTCGAACGCGCCCTCACCGGCCCCCGGGTTGCAGAAGCAGCCGGTCCGCAGCGAGAAGCCGGCCGCGGCGGACTCCCGCGCGACAAGTCGCTCGTCCACCGGGGACCCGTCCGGGCGCAGGACGTTGAACGTCACGGTGCCGCCCCGACCCACGCCCGTCGTCGGCCCGTACACCCGCACCAACGGTTCGCCGGTGCGGTGCCGCAGCGCGGACAGGCGGCCCAGCAGCCACTCGGTGAGCAGCCCGACCCGGGTGTGCACGAGGTCCACGCCGATCGAGTCGAGCCACCGCAGCCCGAACTCGACATCCGGGATGCTCAGGAAGTTGAGCGTGCCGTCCTCGAACGCCGACTCGTCGTCCATCGAGCGGTGCCAGTCGCCCTGCACGCTGACCGCGCGGATGGTGCCGCCGGCGAACCACGGCCGGCGCAGCCGGGCCAGCGCGTCGCGGCGGGCCAGCAGCGCGCCGACGCCGGTCGGGTAGCCGAAGAGCTTGTACCAGCTCAGGCAGACGAAGTCGGGTCGGACGGCACGCAGATCCAGCCGGTTCGTCGCGGCGAACGCGGCGGCGTCCAGCAACACGTCGTAGCCGTGCCGGTGGGCCAGCTCGACCCAGTCCAACGGATGCTGCACGCCGGAGAAGTTGCTCTGCGCCGGGTACGCGAACAGTCCACGGCGACCGGACCGCCCCCGCCGCCCGGCGTCGAGCACCGTGACCAGGTCGGACTCGGCGACCCGCAGCTCCGGCCCGCTCAGCGGCACGTACCGCACCGGCGCGTCGGCCGCCCGGGCGTACTCCCGGATGCCGTTGACCGAGTTGTGGTTGTCCCAGGTCAGCGCGAACGGCGCGGCCGGGCCGAAGTCGTACGCCTCGCCGACCAGTCGACAGGCGCCGCTGGCGTTCGGGGTGAAGACCACCGCGTACTCGGCCGGGTCGGCGTGGAAGAAGTCGAGCACCGCCCGCCGGGTCGACTCCACCAGCGACCCGGCGGCCACGCTGGTGGGGCTCTCCGAGTGCGGATTGCCGTAGAGGCTCGCCAGCAGCCGGTCGTGGTGCGCCCGCACCTGAGCCTGCGCGGTCACCCCGGCGCCGGCGTAGTCGAGGTAGACCTGGCTGTGCCGGTCGAGGTGCTGGTACTCGGTGGCGCGCAGCTCGTCGATCCGGGCGGTGTCGGCGTACCCCGGCAGCGCCGCAGGTGAGGGGAAAGGGGCGTGCTCAGGACGCACGGCGGGCCTCCCGGCGCACCAGGACCACCCACGCGGCGGCGAGGAAGAGCAGCACGAACCCGCCGAGCACCAGCCAGTCGACCCAGATCGGCCGGGAGAAGCTGTCGCCGTACGTCTGCAACAGCGGCGGGCCGAGCGGCGAGCCGCCGTCGCGCCACAACCGCTCCACCCCGGCGGTGTGCCCCAGCCCCTCGAACGCCCACCGGTTCGACATCGCGTAGCTGAGCCACCGGCCGCCGGTCGCCATGGCCGGCACCGGCAGGATCGCCCCGACGAACAGCACCTGCGGGAAGCACAGCATCGGCAGCATGAGCGTCGCCTGGGCCGCGTCGGAGACGGCCGCCGAGCAGAGCAGGCCGAGCGCGAGCGCGACCGCCGAGGAGAGCAGCAGGGTCGCGTACAGGGCGGCGAAGTCGCCGCCGTCGACCGGGGGCAGCCGGTCCATGCCGCGCAGCACCCCGAGCAGGGCCAGATCCACCAGGGCGAGCAGCGGCAGCAGCACCGCGACCTTCGCCAGCAGGTACGGGAGCAGCCGGACACCGGCAAGCCGCTCCCGACGCAGGATCGGCAACTCCGTGCAGATCTGGAGCAGCCCGTAGGTCAACCCGAAGAAGAAGCCGCCGAACGCGATCCAGAACAGGATCATCACGGTGACGGTCGGGCGGGGGTTCGCCGGGTCGAAGGCGCCGGGGCGAAACAGCAGCGCGAACATGCCGAGCACCATGAGGGGCGAGCCGAGCAGGATCGCCAGCGTCAGCCGGTTGCGGGCGACGATCTCCGCGTTGCGCGCGGTGAGGAGCATCCACTGACGCAACCGGCCGACCCGCCGTGCGGCACTCCCGCCCGGGTGGTCGGTCGCGCTCGGGTGCTCCGTGGTGCCTGGATCGCTCCCAGCGGGGGACGGGCCGGCCGGGCCCGGGTCGACCGTGTCGGCGGCCCGGTCGGCGTCGCGGTACGCGGCGAAGCGCTCGGGCCACCCGGCCGGGTCGGACTCCTCGTCAAGCCGCAGGTGTACCTCCGCCAAGGACCGCAGGCCGAAGAACTCCCGGGCGGCGGCGGGCGTGCCGGCGTAGGCCAACCGGCCCTGGCGGGTCAGCACGACGACCCGGTCGCAACGGTCCACGTCGGTGATCTGGTGGGTGGTGAGCACGACAGTGGTCCCGGCGTCGGCGAGGGTACGCAGCACCCGGAGCAGTTCCACGGCGATCGCCGGGTCCAGCCCGGAGGTGGGCTCGTCGAGGAAGAACACGCCGGGTCGGGTCAGCAGCTCGACGGCGATGCTGGCGCGCTTGCGCTCACCGCCGCTGAGGCGGCCCACCGGCACGTCGGCCCGCTCGGTGAGCCGCAGGTCGGCGAGCACCGCGGCGACCCGACCCGACGCCTCGGCCGGGCCGGTCCCGGAGGGCAGGCGCAGCCGGGCCGCGTAGTGCAGGGTGCGGGCCAGCGGTAGCTCGCGGTGGATGATGTCGTCCTGCGGGACGAAGCCGACCGCGCCCGGCGCGGCGCTGCCGTCGTACGCCACGGTGCCCGCAGCCGGTCGGCGGACCCCGGCCAGCGTCTCCAGCAGGGTGGTCTTGCCGGCGCCGCTGACCCCGATGATCGCGACCAGCTCGCCCGGCGCGACGGTCAGGGAGATGTCGTCCAGGATGCGCTGTCCACCTCGGACACTCTGGCCCAGGCCGTCGGCCACGATGGCGACGCCGGTACGCGGTGGTGCGGCGGTCTGCTCGGTCGTCATGTCGAGGGTGCCCGATCCGGTCGGTGACGTGGTACGCCTGACATCGTGCCTCGCCGATGCTACGTCGCGCCCCGGGCGCCGCCGGGGCCTCGATCACGACGTGCGACTGTTGCCGGGCGACCAACGCGAGGTTGGACGCCACCGGAAAGGACTGGCACGTGAACCTGCCCGATGACCTGCTCGCCCTGCTGCGCGCGCCGAGCACCTGCTACCTGACGACGCTGATGCCGGACGGCTCGCCGCAGCTCACCCAGACGTGGGTGGACACCGACGGCACGCACATCCTGATCAACACGGTGGAGACGCACCAGAAGACGCGCAACGCCCGCCGGGACCCCCGGGTCGCCGTGGCGATCTCCGACCCGGACAAGCCGGGCCGCTACCACGAGGTCCGGGGCCGGGTGGTCGACCTGAGCACCGAGGGCGCAGCCGAGCACATCGAGCGGCTGGCCCAGCGCTACCTCGATGGGCCGTACCCGTGGTTCGGCGGCCGCGACCAGGTCCGGATCATCCTGACCATCGAGGCCGACCGGGTCCGCTCGATGGGCTGACCGGCCCGCCGGCCGCCCGACATCGCGACAGCATGAACGACCCGACCGGGGGAAGACCGACACTCCACCACCGGAAGGGGGTCGGGATGAGAGCCGTCGTCTACGCGGACGTCCGGACCGTCGAGGTGCGGGAGGTGCCCGACGCGGCGCTGGAGGCGCAGACCGACGCGCTCGTGCGGGTCACCTCCACCGCGCTGTGCGGCACCGACCTGCACATGTACGACGGGCGCACCGGCGCCGACCCCGGCCTGGTGCTCGGTCACGAACCGCTGGGCGTGGTGCAGGAGGTCGGCTCGGCGGTGCAGACCGTGCGTCCGGGCACCCGCGTGGTGATCCCCACCCACCTG
This sequence comes from Micromonospora sp. NPDC005237, assembly GCF_040607775.1. Lineage (NCBI taxonomy): Bacteria > Bacillati > Actinomycetota > Actinomycetes > Micromonosporales > Micromonosporaceae > Micromonospora > Micromonospora sp. NPDC005237. Next base: position 27,947 of record NZ_JBEXHJ010000005.1, read on the forward strand.
TTCTGCGGCACCTGCGTGATGTGCGCCCGCGGGCTCTCGGCAGCCTGCCTGCGGGCCCGGGCCGAGGGGCCGGGCGCCGCGTACGGCTACGCCGGGATGGGCCCGTACCGGGGCGCCCAGGCCGACCTGCTGCGCGTGCCATGGGCCGACGCGAACTGCGTGCCCGTGCCGGGGGAGCCGGGTGACGCGCACGAGGACGACTTCGTGCTGCTCGCCGACGCGTTCGTCACCGGTTGGCACGCCGCGGCCACCCTCGCCGGAGTCCAGGCCGGCGACACCGTGGCCGTGTTCGGTGCCGGCACCGTCGGCCTGCTCGGCGCGTACTCGGCGCTGCTGCGGGGTGCGCGGGTCGTCTACTGCGTCGACGGGGTCGACGCCCGGCTCGACAAGGCCGGTGAGATCGGGGCCGTTCCGGTCGACTTCCGCCTCGGCGACCCCGTCGAGCAGATCCGTGCCGACCGCGCGCGGGCCGGCCTGCCGCTCGGCGAGGAGAAGCTGGGCGGGATCGACCGGGTCGTCGACGCGGTCGGGTTCCAGGCGCGCGACCGCGAGCGCCCCGACCAGGAGCGCCCGGACCAGGTCATCGCCGACGCGGCCCGCCTGGTCAACCCCGCCGGCTCGATCGGGGTCGCCGGCGTCTACCCGGACAAGGACCCGCACCCCCGGCCGGGCGCGAGCGCCCGCGAGGATCTCGTCGCACCGTGGGGGACGCTGTTCAGCAAAGGTGTCGCGGTCCGGTTCGGCCGTACGCACGATCGCCGCTACACCGTGCTGCTGCGCGACCTGGTCGTCGCCGGTCGCGCCCGGCCCGGCGTGATCGTGACCCACCACGGCACCCTCGCGGACGCGCCGGAGCTGTACCGCAGCTTCGACCGTCGGGAGAACGGGGTGATCAAGGCGGTGCTGCGCCCGAGCTGACCGGCCGGCGGATCGTGCCCTTTGGGCCTGATCCGCACGTAAGGGAGGTTCAGCCTCCCTGGTGGTGCGCGTGACGAGATCACCGTCGTCGATCCGCCCCGCCATGGGAGGCGTGGGTCACACCGCCGGCCGAGGGTGGTCGTCGCGCCCGCGGGGCGGTGCCGGCGGCGCCGCGCGATCACGATCGCTCGATGGCGGCGTACTCGCGGGTAGGTCGCGCTTCGTCCGGCCGGCGGGGATCGTGCCTGGTGGCGGGCCTGGTGGCAGCGACCGGAGACGATCATCCTTCGGTCCCGCATTTGACAACGTTGCCACCGACAGGCCATGGTGCCACGAGGGGCTGCGGGGGCGGCTGTGACTGGCGAACACTCTGCTACGTCTATATTGCCGGATTGTTACATTTTCAACAGGCCCTCGCCTTGCGGATGGGCTGTTCGCCGCAATACGTTGCCGTCAACAACAAAACCGAGTGAAGGTTCAACCTTCCGGAGGCAACGATGACGTTGGCGAGGTGGTACGAGCGATGAACGACGTGCCCACCCTCCTTGAGATGCGCTCCATCACCAAGGAGTTCCCCGGAGTCAAGGCCCTCTCCGACGTCAACCTGGTGGTTCGCGCCGGCGAGATCCATGCCATCTGCGGCGAGAACGGTGCGGGCAAGTCCACGCTGATGAAGGTCCTCAGCGGGGTCTACCCGTACGGAAGCTACGACGGCCAGATCATCTACCAGGGGTCGGAGAGCAGGTTCTCCGACATCCGGGCCAGTGAGAACGCCGGAATCGTGATCATCCACCAGGAGCTTGCGCTCATCCCGGGCATGTCGATCGCCGAGAACATCTTCCTCGGCAACGAGCCGCGCAAGCACGGCGCGATCGACTGGAAGGCCGCTAACCGGATGGCGCTGGACCTGATGGCCCGGGTCGGCCTCCAGGAGGACCCGGACACCCTGATCAAGGACATCGGTGTCGGCAAGCAGCAGCTCGTGGAGATCGCCAAGGCGTTCGCCAAGGACGTGAAGCTGCTCATCCTGGACGAGCCGACGGCGGCGCTGAACGAGGCGGACTCCAAGCACCTGCTGGATCTGCTGCGGGGGTTCCGCTCGCGCGGCATCACCTCGATCATGATCTCGCACAAGCTGAACGAGATCGAGGCGATCGCCGACCAGATCACCATCCTGCGCGACGGCCGGACCGTGGAGACCCTTGACGTCAAGGCGGACGGGGTCGACGAGGACCGGATCGTGCGGGGCATGGTCGGCCGCGAGCTGGCCAGCCGGTTCCCGGACCACACCCCGAACATCGGCGAGGTCTTCTTCGAGGTCCGCAACTGGAACGTCCGGCACCCGATCTCCGCCGAGCGCCAGGTCTGCAAGGACGAGAGCTTCGTGGTGCGCCGCGGCGAGATCGTCGGCTTCGCCGGCCTGATGGGCGCGGGCCGCACGGAACTCGCGATGAGTGTGTTCGGCCGCTCCTACGGGGTGTACGAGTCGGGCACGATCATCAAGGACGGCAAGGAGATCGTCCTGAAGTCGGTCGCGGACGCGATCGACAACGGGCTCGCGTACGTCAGCGAGGACCGCAAGGCGATCGGCCTCAACCTGCTCGACGACATCAAGTCGTCGACGGTGGCCGCCAAGCTGTCCAAGATCTCCCACCGCGGCGTCCTGAACGAGGTCGAGGAGTACCAGGCGGCCGAGGCGTACCGCAAGGAGTTGCGGACCAAGGCCCCGACGGTCGACGAGAGCGTCTCCAAGCTCTCCGGCGGTAACCAGCAGAAGGTCGTCCTGGCCAAGTGGATGTTCACCGACCCGGACCTGCTGATCCTCGACGAGCCGACGCGCGGCATCGACGTGGGTGCCAAGTACGAGATCTACGGCATCATCCAGCGGCTCGCCGACCAGGGGAAGGGCGTCGTCGTCATCTCCTCGGAGCTGCCTGAGCTGATCGGGCTCTGCGACCGCATCTACACCGTGTTCGAAGGCGCCATCACGGGCGAGATCGCCCGGGCCGACGCCACCCCGGAAAACCTCATGAAGCAGATGACCTCGACGAAGAAGATGCTGACACGATGAGCCGATTGAAGGACCTTCAGAAGAACCTCTTCGGAGGCACCACCTCCAACGCTCGCCAGTTCGGGATGATCTTCACCCTGGTGGCGATCGTCGTCCTGTTCCAGATCCTGACCGATGGCCTCACCCTCCGGTCGGACAACCTGATCGCGCTGTTCCAGCAGAATTCGTACATTCTGATCCTGGCCATCGGCATGCTCATGGTGATCGTGGCCGGACACATCGACCTGTCGGTCGGCTCGGTCGCCGCCTTCGCCGGCATCCTGGTCGCCAAGTCGATGACCGAGTGGGATCTGCCCTGGCCCGCCGCCATCGTGTTCGGCCTCGCCATCGGCGCGGTGATCGGCGCCTGGCAGGGCTTCTGGGTGGCCTACATCGGGGTGCCGGCGTTCATCGTCACCCTGGCCGGCATGCTGCTCTTCCGGGGCGGCAACCAGTTCATCGGTAACGCGCAGAGCATCCCGGTGCCGGAGGGCTTCCGGGAGATCGGCTCCGGGTTCCTGCCCGAGTTCGGCCCGAACACCGGCTACAACAACGCCACGCTGCTGCTCGGTCTGGCCGCGGCGGTGGCTGTGGTGTGGCGCGAGATCCAGGCCCGCAAGACTCGCCGGGCGATGGACGCCGACCCGGCGCCGATGTGGATCTCGATTCTGCGGATGGCCATCATGGTCGGGGTCATCGCCTTCGCGGCGCTGCGCTTCGCCAGCGGTCGGGTCGGCACCAGCTTCCCGATCTCCGGCATCATCCTGCTGGTCCTGGTGATCGCGTACTCCTTCTACACCCGCAACACGGCCGGTGGTCGGCACATCTACGCGGTGGGCGGCAACTCCCGGGCGGCCGAGCTGTCCGGCGTGAAGCTCAAGCGGGTCAACTTCTTCGTCATGATGAACATGTCCGTCCTGGCCGCGCTGGCCGGCATGATCTTCGTGGCCCGTTCGGCGGCCTCCGGTCCGCAGGACGGCAACGGCTGGGAGCTGGACGCCATCGCCGCGGTCTTCATCGGTGGCGCGGCCGTCTCCGGTGGTATCGGCACCATCAGCGGCTCGATCGTCGGTGGTCTCGTCATGGCCGTGCTCAACAACGGCCTCCAGCTGATGGGCGTCGGCACCGACCGCGTCCAGATCATCAAGGGTCTGGTCCTGCTGCTGGCCGTCGCGATCGACGTCTACAACAAGAGCCAGGGGCGCTTCTCCATCATCGGGAGCCTGATGCGACCGTTCCGTCGCGACGACTCCGCCCCACCCGCCTCACCGCCGGACGCGGAGCGCGAGCCCGCCAAGGCAGCGGTGTCCGGCTGACGGCCACCGACCTCTCCACCCGTCTCACATCTAGAAAGGCAAGTCCTCACCATGCGTAAATTCTTCGGCACGTCGGTGGTGGCCATCAGCGCCGCCGCCATGCTGGCCCTGGCCGGCTGCGGTTCCGGCCGCGACGGCGACTCCGGCAGCTCCGACGGCGGCAACGCCAAGGGCTTCGCGGCGAACTCGCTGATCGGCGTGGCCCTCCCGGCCAAGACCTCGGAGAACTGGGTCCTCGCCGGTGACCTGTTCACCAACGGCCTCAAGGAGGCCGGTTTCCAGGCTGACGTGCAGTACGCCGGCGCGTCGACCACGGTCGCTGACCAGCAGGCCCAGATCACCGCCATGACCACCAAGGGCGCCAAGGTCATCGTCATCGGCGCGACCGACGCCGCGCAGCTGTCGACCCAGGTCGCCGCGGCGCACGCCGCCGGCGCCAAGGTGATCGCGTACGACCGTCTGATCAAGAACACGCCGGACCTCGACTACTACGTCGCGTTCGACAACTTCAAGGTCGGCCAGCTCCAGGGCCAGGCCCTGCTGGACGGCATGAAGGCCAAGAAGCCGAACGGCCCGTACAACATCGAGCTGTTCTCCGGCTCGCCGGACGACAACAACGCCGGTGTCTTCTTCGACGGCGCGATGAGCGTGCTCAAGCCGGAGATCGACAAGGGCACCGTCGTCGTCGCCTCGGGTCAGAAGGACGTCAAGCAGACCGCCATCCAGGGCTGGAAGGCCGAGGGTGCGCAGGCCCGCATGGACCAGCTGCTGACCTCGACCTACGGCAGCAAGGAGCTGGACGGCGTCCTCTCCCCGAACGACACGCTGGCCCGCGCCATCCTGACCTCGGTCAAGGGTGCTGGCAAGCCGACCCCGGTCGTCACCGGTCAGGACTCCGAGGTTGAGTCGGTCAAGTCGATCATCGCTGGCGAGCAGTACATGACGATCAACAAGGACACCCGCAACCTGGTGAAGGAGACCATCAACATGGTCAAGGCTCTCCAGGCTGGCAACGCCCCGCAGGTGAACGACACCAAGTCCTACAACAACGGCAGCAAGGTCGTGGACACGTTCCTGCTCCCGCCGGTCGCCGTCACCAAGGCGAACGCGGCCGAGGCGTACGCGAACGACCCGAAGCTCGCGCCGCTCACCAAGTAATCACCGCACGGTAGGCAGCAACGCCGATGGGTCCCGGATCTCCTCTTCCGGGACCCATCGTCGTCCGTGCCCCCTACGCACACCCGGCACCGATCCGGAAGGAGGTCTGACCGTGGATACACCCGTGCGGTCCAGGCCAGCCGGCGCCGGCCGTAACCCTGACTTCCCGCTGCCCCCGCTCCCCGGCGCGAGCCAGGAGGAGATCCGGCGGCAGAACCTCGGCGCCGTGCTGCGCTACGTGCACCTGCACGGGCCGACGTCGCGGGCCGAGCTGACCAGCCGCCTCGGCCTCAACCGCAGCACCATCGGCGCGCTCGCCGCCGACCTGACCGCCAGCGGCCTCGTCACCGAGGAGGCGCCGACCACCGCCCGGCGGGCCGGCCGTCCCTCCCTGGTGGTCAGCCCCCGCTCCGACCGGGTCTACGCGCACGCGCTCAGCATCGACGCCGACCGGCTGCGCGCGGCGCGGGTCGGCCTCGGCGGTCGCATCCTCGACCGGCGCGAGGTCGCCCGTCCCGGTGGCATGTCGGCGGTCGACACCGTCGGCCCGCTGGCCGATCTCGTTCGCGACATGGAACGCGGCGTCGCCTCCGACGCGCTGCTGGTCGGGGGAGCGGTCGCCGTCACCGACACCACCCGCGACCCGGACGGCAGGCTCCGGATCGTCGGCGTCGACGAGGGCCTCAGCGTGGCGCTGGAGGCCGAACTCACCGCCGGCCCGGGGTTCGTGGCCGGCGACCTCGCCGACATCGCGGGCCTGGCGGAGCACATCCGGGGCGTGGCCCCCGGCATCGACGACCTCATCTACCTGCACGGCGACCTGGGCATCAGCGCCGGCATCGTCGTCGGCGGCCGGTTGATGATCGGCCACCGGGGTCACAGCGGCAAGGTCGGCCACATGGTCGTCAACCCGAATGGCCTGCCGTGCGGCTGCGGCTCTCGTGGTTGCTGGGAGACCGAGATCGGTGAAGCCGCGCTGCTGCGCCACGCCGGCCGCGACCCGGACGACCGCGCCGCCGTGACCGAGGTGCTGCGCGCGGCGGCGGACGGCGATCCGGCCGCCCGCCGGGCCGTCGAGCAGGTCGCCGACTGGCTCGGCTTCGGCGTGGCCAACCTGGTGAACGTGGTCAATCCCGACGCCGTGGTGTTCGGTGGCTCGCTGCGCGACATCTTCATCGCCGGCGCGGACACGGTGCGGCGACGGCTGGACGCCATGCCGCTGCCGGCCTCCCGCGAGCACCTGCGGCTGCGCGCGGCGGCGCTCGGCCGCGACGCCGTCCTGATCGGCGCCGCCGAGTTGGCCTTCGACAAGCTGTTGGCCGATCCGCTGAACGTCGGCGTGGTGGGCCAGTCGGAGACCACCGAGCCGGCGTAGCCTGCGGTGCGCTGCTGGCCATCGGCTCGGCAGCGTCGCGGTCCTGTCGGTGGCCGCCGTTAGGGTCGGCGGCATGGTTCCCCACCACCTCGATCGCGCGCAGGCACGCCGGATCGCCGTGCGGGCGCAACTGCTGGCCGCTCCTCGGCCGACCGACCTGCTGACCGTGGTGCGTCAGCTGACCCTGGTGCAGATCGACCCGACCGCCGCCGTCGCGCCGAGCGCGGACCTGGTCTGCTGGAGTCGGCTCGGCTCGGCGTACGAGCCGGTGCACCTGCAACAGGCCCTCGAACGGGGCCGGACGCTCTTCGAGCACCAGGCGATGGTCCGTCCCATGGACGACCTGGGGCTCTACCTCGCCGCGATGGCGGCCTGGCCCACGCACGAGCGGCCGCGCGCGTGGCTGCGGAGCAACGACTCGTTCCGTCGTGACGTGCTCGACCTGCTCGCGCGCAGCGGGCCGTTGCTCTCCCGCGACATCCCGGACACCTGCGTGGTGCCCTGGCCGTCGTCCGGGTGGACCAACAACCGCAACGTCACCCAGATGTTGGAGTTCCTGGTGCTGCGCGGCGAGGTCGCGGTCGCCGGCCGCCGGGGCCGGCAGCGCCTGTGGGACGTGGCCGAGCGGGTCTACCCGGCCGGCACACCCGTCGTCGGCCTGGAGGAGGCACACCGGCTCCGCAACGAGCGGCGGCTGCGGGCCCTGGGCATCGCGCGGGAGAGGGCGATGGTCGTTCCGGGTGAGCCGGCGGACGTCGGCGCCGCCGGGGAGCCGGCGGTCGTCGAGGGCGTCCCGGGCGTCTGGCGGGTGGATCCGGCCGCGCTCGGGCAGCCCTTCGCCGGGCGTACGGCGGTGTTGTCGCCCTTCGACCGGCTGGTACACGACCGGGTCCGTCTCGCCGAGCTCTTCGAGTACGAGTACGTGCTGGAGATGTACAAGCCGAAGGCCAGCCGGCGGTGGGGCTACTTCGCGTTGCCGATCCTGCACGGCGACCGGCTGGTCGGGAAGGTCGACGCCACGGCCGACCGCCGGCGCGGCACGTTCACGGTGCACGCCGTCCACGAGGACGTGCCCTTCACCGCGGAGCTGACCCGAGCCGTGCACGACGAGCTGCGTGACCTCGCGTCCTGGCTCAAACTGACCGCCGAGGGTCTGCGCTGACGGGTGATCGCCGAGGCCCCCGTGGCTCCGGCGATCACCTGCCCCCGATTACGCGATCCGGCGGACCCGACGCACGGCGAGGTAGAGCAGGAGCACGGCGAGGGCGACGAAGATGCCCGTCTCGATGCTCTGGAACAACCAGAACCGGTCCGCCGGCTGGTACAGCTCCCAGTTGTACGCGCCCGGTCCGATACCCAGCTCGGCGCCGCAGGCCTGGCCGGTCGGGCCCTTGCCACCCGGCGGGCACTGGATCCGGGTGTTCTCCGCCGCCATCGTGCCGTCGGCGTTGCGGACTCCCACGGCGAGAACCCAGTTGCCCCGGTCTCCCTCCGGAATCCCGGGCCCCTCGATCGGGAAGGTCTGGGTGCGGGCGGGCTGGTAGTGCGGTCGGGCCAGGATCTCCACCGCCGCCCGTACGCCGATGAACCCGGCCAGGGTGATGCCCATGGCGGGCAGCATCCGCTTGAAGATGGTGCCGGCGAAGATGCCGAGCGCCACGGCGAAGAGGGTGTAGCCGATCGGCACGATGCCCTGCAGGTCGAAGACGATCATGCCGAGTCGGCCCTGGTGCGCGGCGTGGGTGAGCGGTTGGACCCACCACGACATGCCCAGTCCGTAGCCGACCGCGAGGAGCACGACGGCACCGCCGACCAGCCCGAACTTCACCAGCGCCCAGCGGGTGCGGCCGACGCCCTGGGTCCAGACGAACCGGTGCGTACCCTGCTCCACCTCGCGAGCCACCAGCGGCGCGCCCCAGAACAGGCCGACCAGCACCGGCAGGGTGATCAGCAGCACCGCCACCAGGTTCAGACTGTCGTACCGGTCGCTGAAACGGCGCAGGCCCACGTCGCAGGTCTGCGCGGCAGCCTCGCTGAGGGTGGACGGGCGCAGACACTCCGCCAGCCCGAGGTCGGCGAAGGTGTGCCGCATCGACAGGCCGATCGGCACCAGCACGGCGGCGAGCACCAGGAACCCCAGGAGGGTGTAGAACGCCAGCTTGCGGTGTTGCCGCCAGGTCAGCCAGATCATGCCGCCACCCCCCACTCGCTGTGACTGGTCTGCGTGACGCCGTCGGCCAGGTAGGCCAGGACGACGTCCTCCAGGCTGACGTCGCGCACCGCCCAGGCGGGGTCGGTGACCGGGCCGTCGGTGCGCACCAGCAGCGTGGACTGCCGGTCGGTGTGGCTGGCCCGGACCACCTGCGCGACGCCGCCGATCGGACCGCCGTCGTGCCGGGGGCCGACGAGCTGCCGGTGCGTCGCCACCAGGTCATCGACCAAGCCGGTGAGCTGCACCCGGGCGGCGTTGAGCACGATCAGGTGGTCGCAGACGCGCTCCAGGTCGGCCAGCAGGTGTGAGGAGAGCAGAACTGTGGTCCCGGAGTCCGCGACGCTGCCCATCAGCGACTGGAGGAACTCCCGCCGGGCGAGCGGATCGAGGCTGGCCACCGGCTCGTCGAGCAGCAGCAGCCGGGGTTGTTTGGCCAGCGCCAGAGCGAGCGCCACCTGGGCCCGTTGCCCGCCGGAGAGTTTGCCGACCGGCTTGTCGGGCGGTATGCCGAGCTGGGCCAACCGGGTCCGGGCCAGCGCCGCGTCCCACCGCCTGTTCAGCTTGCCGCCGGCGATGACCAGCTCGGCGGCGGTGAAGTCCCGGTACAGCGGGGTGTCCTGGGCGACGAACCCGATGTCGGCCAGCCCTTCCGTGTCGCCGTACGGCGACCTGCCGAACACCCGCACCGCGCCCTCGTCGGGCTTGAGCAGCCCGACGGCCAGGTGCAGCAACGTGCTCTTGCCCGCGCCGTTGGGCCCGACCAGCGCGGCGATCCGCCCGGCCGGAAGGTGCAGCGAACAGTCCCGTAGCGCCCACGTTCTGCCGTACCGCTTGCCCAGCCGGTCGGCCTCCAAGACCATGTCCATCCTCTGTCCTCTCGTAGCGCCGCGTGCTCGCTGCGCTCGCCCGCTCACGCGGGCTCCTTCTGTGGGGTGTCGTCGGCGAGAGTGGCGCGCAGTGTGGTCTCCACCAGGGCGACGACGTCCTCGGCCGTGAGGCCGGCGGCCTGCGCCCGGTGCAGCCACGCCACGAGGTCGTCGCGCAGCTCGGCCTGGTTGGGCAGGGACGCGCCGGCCAGGGTGCGCTGGACGAACGTGCCCACCCCCGGTCGGCCGCCGACCAGACCCTCGATCTCCAACTCCCGGTACGCCTTCAGCACCGTGTTCGGGTTGATCGCCAGCGACTGGGCGACGTCCCGGACCTTCGGCAGCTGGTCGCCGGGTGCGAGCAGACCGACGCGCAGCGCCTGCTTCACCTGCTGCACGAGCTGCATGTAGGTGTTCACCTTCGACCGGCTGTCCAGCACGAACTCGATCACTCGTGATGATCCTTCCTGTTGTCCTACGACAGTAGGACTAATAGACAGCTTGGTAGGACGCCCGCCCTCTGTCAAGCGGCTCCGCCGCCCTGGCACCCCCGGGCCAGCGATTGGCACCGACGGGTCAGCCACCCGGGAAGGGAACCGGCACGCGATCCGTGCGGAGGGGGAGGTGCTCGATGGTCACCAACGAACTCACGACGACGAGGGCGACGCCGTTGCAGGTCGCTCGCGCCCGGGGCCGGGTACGCGGGCGGTTGATCCTGCTCGGCCCGGCGTTCGTCGCCGCCGTCGCGTACGTCGACCCGGGCAACTTCGCCACCAACTCGGCTGCCGGCGCCCGCTACGGCTACCTGCTCGTCTGGGTCGTGGTCGTGGCCAACCTGATGGCCATGCTGGTGCAGACCCTCACCGCCAAGCTGGGCCTGGCCACCGGCCGCAGCCTGCCCGAGCTGTGCCGCGAGCGCCTGCCCCGCCCGGTGAACCGGATGATGTGGGTGCAGGCCGAACTCGTCGCGATGGCCACCGACCTGGCCGAGGTGATCGGTGGCGCGGTCGCCCTGTACCTGCTCTTCGGCATCCCGCTGCTACCCGGCGGGATCATCATCGGCGCCGCCGCCTTCGTCGTGCTCGCCCTGCGCTCGCGCGGGTTCCGCGCGTTCGAGATCGCCATCGCCGTGCTGCTGGGCGTCATCGTCCTGGCCTTCGCGGCCAACCTGCTCGCCGCCGGCTCCGATCCGGGCTCCGCCGTGGCCGGCCTGGTGCCCCGGCTCCAGGGCACCGACAGCGTGCTGCTGGCCGCCGGAATCCTCGGCGCCACAGTCATGCCGCACGTCATCTACGTGCACTCCGCGCTGACCCGCGACCGCATCCCCGCGACCGACGACGCCGAGCGCCGTACCCTCTTCCGTGGCCAGCGCACCGACGTGCTGCTGGCCCTGACGGCGGCCGGCGCGGTCAACCTCGCCATGCTGCTGATCGCCGCGGCCAGCTTCCGGGGCGGCGGCCCGGTGGGCGCCGATAGTCTGGAGGGGGTGCACGCCGGCCTCGGCCAGAGCATCGGTACCGCCGCCGCGTTCGGGTTCGCGGTCGCCCTGCTGGTCTCCGGGCTCGCCTCCACGAGCGTCGGCACCTACGCCGGCGAGGTGATCATGCAGGGTTTCCTGCGCCGCCGGGTCCCGCTGCTGCTGCGTCGGCTGGTCACCCTGGCACCCGCGCTGGCCGTGCTCGCCATCGGCCTCGACCCCACCCGCGCCCTGGTGTTGTCGCAGGTCATCCTCAGCTTCGGCATCCCGTTCGCGCTGATCCCGGTGGTCGCCTTCACCCGCCGCCGCGACCTCATGGGCAACCTGGTCAACCACCCGCTCACCACCGCCGCCGCGGCCCTGGTGGCCGTCCTGGTCGTCGCCCTCAACGCGTTCCTGCTGTGGCAGGTCGTCGCCGGCTGACCCGGCGGGAACGGATTCGATCCGCCCGCCGGTCGCGGCCCGGTCGGGCCACGACCGGCGTGGTCAGGTGCGGCGACCCTCGTCGCGCGCGGGGATCTCCTGACGCTGTTCGAGGGCGTCCGCCGGGTTGGCCTCCGCCGGGAGCGACGTGACCTCCTCAAGCGTGCCGGCCGGAAGGGCGCCCTGCTCGGCCAGGTCGGCCTCGGACGCCTCCGGGTCGACGTCGCCGGACACCCGGTCCGGCGGCCCGACATCGAACGCGTCCTGTCGCTGCTCGGCGGCGTCCGCCTCCGGCGGAGGAATCGGTTCGCCCTGATCATCCCGGAACGTGCTCATCGAGAGCCTCCTGCCCGACGGGTGTCGACATGCCGCCGGGCCGCTGCCTACCCGCCGTGGTCGCGCTCACGCCTGGCCCAGCACTCGCGCGAGGACGGCCTCGACCGTGTCGGGATGCTTCGCCACCAGCGCGGCCGCGCCGCCCGGGTCGGCGGGAGCGTCGGTGACCGGCAGCCACCCGCCGTCGTGTCCGAGCAGAGCGGCGATCGCGTCGACCGCCTCCGGATGCGCGGCGACCAGGACGCCCACCCGACCCCGTGGCGCGACGACGGCGCGCTCGTCGCCCACCTCCTGCGCACCCACTCCCGGCGGCGGCGGGGACGCGACCCACGGCGGCACCCAGGAATCCAGCTCCGGCAGCGCCTCCGGGAAGGTGCGCCCCGCCTCGCGGATCAGCAGCGGGACCAGCTCCGGCCCCTGGTCCCGCAGGGTCGTGATCAGGGACGGCAGCCATGGCAGCAGCACCGGGTCGGGTAGCCGGGCGAACGCGGTGGACATCGTCTCGACGACGAACGGCGCCAGCGCGGGCACCGGCTCCAGCGCGTGCACGAACCCGGCCAGATACTGCGGGAAGGCCGGCACCACCAGCGGGTTGGCCAGCAGCTCGGCACACCGGGCCCGCAGTTCGGCCAGCGGCAGCAGGCCGAGCTGGTGTCGGGCCGCCCAGAGCAGGGCGACCTTCGCCGGCGCCGTCGGGTGCGACTGCCCGACGGCCAGCTCCAACTGAGACCGGTCGCAGCCCAGCGACAGCGCCAGGCCCTCCATGGAGAACAGGAAGCCGAGCATCGCGCCGACCTGCCGGACCCCGGTCTCCTCGGCGGCGATGGCGGTCGGCAGCAGGGTGCAGTAGTGCGCGTACCCGGTGGTCACGAACGCCGCGCACCAGGGCGGAAGGGTCGGCGCGGTGGCCCGGTAGTGGGCCAGCAGGCGCCGGATGCGGCGCAGCACGTCCGGGGCGTCGTCGACGGTGCGCTCGGCGGCGAGCAGGTCCACCGCACGCGCCCCCAACTCGTCGACCAGACGAGGGCTGTCGAGCAGCCGGATGGCGTCCTCGACGGCGGCCAGCGCACCCGCGGCGGTGGCGTCGGGGCCGCGTACCGCCCGCCGCAGTCGCTGCTCCAGGACCTGCTCGACGGTCACGCCCTCGTAGCCCAGCTCGATCAGCGCCCGCTGGTGGCGGCCGAGCGCCAGGTCCCAGCTCTCCTGGACCGAACGGTGCCCGAGCCGACGCTCGCCCATGATCGGGCGGACCGCGGCCGGTGGCAGCAGGTGCCGCAGGATCCACAGCAGGTCCGAGCAGCGGCCCAGCTCCGGCTGGGCGGCCAGATCGAGCAGCGCCCGCTGCACTGTCCGCTTCTCCGGGGCCAGGCCGAGGGGCTGGAGCCGATCGAGCACGTCGCGGGCCAGCGGCGGGAGGGCGTCGTAGCCGACCTGACCGATCCGGTCGCCGCCCAGCAGGATCTCGCAGAGCCGCCGGACGTCGCGCCGGCCGGGCACCACGTCCTTCTCGATGCAGGTGACCGCCGCGTCGGCGAAGTCGTACGGGGTGGGCCGGGCCCGGTTGCGCAGGCCGGCCAGCAGTACCGAGGTCTCGAAGACGGCGATCGCGTCGGCGGTGCTGGCCAGGTACCCGTTGCGCCGGGCCAGCCGGACGATGTCCACGCACCAGCCGCGCAGCTCCGCCTCGTCCAGGCCGTCCAGGTCAGGCGCCGCGGCGAGGAAACCGGTGAGCCGGTCGCTGACCGGCCCGGCGGGGGAGGGCGCCGTCGGGGTCCGGCCCCGCCGCCCCCGGCTGGTTCCGGTGCGCTGGCCGTCCAGCCGGTACGGGGACAGCCTGTGCCGGCTCACCGCCTTCGTCCAGGTCGCCGCCGCGATCGACACCGAGCCCGGCGCCAGCCCGAACTGGGCCTCGATCGCGGAATGGCTGGACGGGATCAGCCCGTACCGCCAGCGGGTGTCGGTGCGCGGGGTGATCTCGAAGTCGTCCGCGGTGGAGCCCAGCCCGAACTGCTCGACCCGGCTGGCGGCGTGGAACGCGCCGCAGACGTAGAGGCAGTCGGCCGGATCGACGCCGGAGGTGGCGAGGTGCTGACGCATCCGCGTCCACATGTACCGCTCGCGATCCTCGTCGCGGTCCAGCCGATCCTCCCCGGCCGGGCGCAGCCGCCGGAACAGGCTGCCGATCAGCACCATCACCTGCCGGTAGGTGTCGTGGTCGGCGTCGGCCAGCGGGCGTTCCACGTACTGGTCCCACCACTCCGACCAGTGCCGCACCTTGCCGTGGTGCAGCAGGTACGCCTCCAGCTCCGCGAACCGGGGCCGCAGGTCGCCGATCTCCACCCCCACGGCGTCGCCGTGCAGCCCGGACTCCTCTCCGGTCGCCGTCGGCCCGGCCGCGCCGCCCCCGTCGGTCGCCCCGGCCGCGCCGCCCCCGTCGGTCGCCCCGGCCGCGCCGCTCCCGCCGGTCGGCTGGTCGCGCGGCGACCACTGGAAGACGTGGTCGGTGGAGCGGTCCACCAGCACCAGCTCCACGCCGGGGGTCTCCAGCGCGTACGCGATGGCCTGGTACTCCGCCGACGCCTCGGTGACCGGCGCGACGACACTGAGCGGCCCCCAGTCGGCCGGGAAGCCGGACAGCTCCGACGCGAACGCCTGCACCGCGACGGGCAGACGGCAGTTGCGCAGCTCCCCGAGCAGCGGCTGGAGATCTTCGCACAGCTCCAGGTAGATGACCCGGGGCTGCTTGGCCCGCAGCCGGCGCACCATGGCCAGCGCGGAGGCCGGTGAGTGGTGGCAGACCGGGAAGATCTCCAGTCGCTCGCCGAGCGCCCGGTCGACGTCGTCGACCATGCCGGCGAGGATCGCGCCGAGCGCGTCGGCGGAGCCCGCGAACGCGGCCGCCGCGTCGCTGAGCTGCTCGCGGAGCGCGCCGAACGGGCCGGCGACGGTGGACGCGGTCACGACAGGGACGCGATCGCCTGACGACCGCCGTCGAGGAAGCCCGCCCACCCGTCGTCGTCCTTGCGGGCCCGGGGCTCCACCACCCCGTGCAGGTACTTGTTGAGGATCGCCAGGTCCTCCGGGCTGCGCCGGGCCAGCGACCCGACCAGCGAGCCGGCGAGCGTCGCCGCGCGCAGCGTACGGTCGCCGAAGAACTGGCTGTGCAGGATGGCGTCCTCCAGCACACCGATCTGCTCGGCGGTGGACAGCGCCGACTCCAACTTCTCGTCGTCGCTGGTCGCGGCGGCGGCGCCGGCGCGCAGGTCGGCGAAGCTCTGCAACAGGATGTCCAGGAGGGTCGGCGGGACGTCCAACTCGATGCGGTGCCGGCGCAGCAGCTCCTCGGTGCGGAACCGGACGATCTCCGCCTCGCTGCACTTGTTGGTCACCACCGGAATCCGCACGAAGTTGAACCGCCGCTTGAGCGCCGAGGAGAGGTCGTTGACGCCCCGGTCCCGGCTGTTGGCGGTCGCGATGATCGAGAAACCGGGTTGGGCGAAGACGATGTTGTCCTGGTCCAGGTCGGGGATGGCGACGTACTTCTCGGACAGGATCGAGATCAGGGCGTCCTGCACGTCGCTGGTGGAGCGGGTCAGCTCCTCGAAACGCCCGACCACGCCACGCTCCATCGCCGTCATGATCGGTGAGGGGATCATCGACTCGCGGGACTGGCCCTTGGCGATCACCATGGAGACGTTCCACGAGTACTTGATGTGGTCCTCCGTCGTGCCCGCGGTGCCCTGCACGACCAGGGTCGAGTTGCGGCAGATCGCGGCGGCCAGCAGCTCGGCCAGCCAGCTCTTGCCGGTGCCGGGATCGCCGATCAGCAGCAGACCCCGGTCCGAGGCGAGGGTGACGATGGCCCGTTCGACGAAACTGCGGTCGCCGAACCACTTCTGCGGGATCTCCCGGGACAGGCCGTCGGCCCGCTCCGAGCCGAGGACGAACAGCCGGACCATGCGCGGGCTCAGGCGCCACGAGAACGGCTTCGGGCCGGTGTCGACCGACTCCAGGAAATCCAGCTCGTCGGCGTACGTGACCTCGGCGGGGGCGCGCAGCATCTCGGACATGAGGGGTTGCTCTCCTAGGTGAGGAAGTTCTTCAGCTCGACGACGAGCTTGCGGATGTGACCGGAGATGACCGGGGTGCCCTGGTCCTTGAAGCGCTGCCGGAACCAGGGGTTGACGCTCTGCTGCCCGGAGCTGCTGACCGAGCCGACCGGAATGACCTTGACGCCGGAACGGTGTACGGCCTGGAGCCCGTCGAAGACCGCCTGGTGGTTGGCCTCGTAGAAGTCGGAGATCCACACCAGCACCGTGTTCTTCGGCTCGGCGATCTTGGGCCGGGCCAGCGTCAGCGCCGCCGTGCCGTCGGTGCCGCCGCCCAACTGGGTACGCAGCAGCACCTCGAACGGGTCGTGCACCCACGGGGTGAGGTCCAGTGCCCGGGTGTCGTACGCGACGAGGTGCACGTCGACCTTCGGCAGCCCGGCGAAGATCGAGGCGAGGATCGTGCAGTTGACCATCGCGTCGACCATCGAGCCGGACTGGTCGACGACGACGATGAGCCGGGACGGCGTGGTACGCCGCGCGGTGTGCCGGTAGTAGAGCCGGTCGACGTAGAGCCGCTCGTCGTCCGGGCTCCAGTTGGTCAGGTTCTGCCAGATCGTGCGGTCGAGGTCCAGGTTGCGGAACACCCGCTTGGGCGGCACCGACCGGTCCAGTGCGCCGACACTGGTCTGTTGCACCTGCGTCCGGAGCACCTCGGCGACCTCGTCGACGAAGCGCCGGATCAGGGCCTTCGCGTTGGCCAGCGCCACCCCGGACAGGTTGGCCTTGTCGCGCAGCAACTGCTCGATCAGCGACATGCTCGGGGTCAGCTGGCTGGCCAGCGCGGGATCGGCGAGCACCTCCCGCAGGTGCATCCGCCGGACCAGGTCACCTTCCAGGCCGGCGAGGGTGCCGCCCAGCCCGCCGCCCTGACGACGCAGCTCGCCGGGCTCGCAGCCGAGGGCCTGCTCGAACCAGCCGGCGTCGGACTGCCAGCGGGCCAGTTGGGTGGCGCTGACCGGACCGGAGCCGGTGGCGAACACGTTCAGCAGCACCTTCGACACCAGCGCCGCCCGGCGCACCTCGGCCGCACCCGGCCGGTAGGTGGAGCCGTCGCCCTCCGACCCGACCGGCCCGGTGCCCTCCGGGTCGGCGGCGTCCGGTTCGGCGGCGTCCGGGTCGACGGTGTCTGGCTCGGCGTCGTGCGGCTGGTCGTCGTGCGGCTGGGCTTCGGCGGAGGTGAGCAGGCCGCGCAGCTCTGCCGCGAGTGCCGGGAAGCGCTGCACGATGGTGTCCACCGAGACCGACGGGTCCAGCAGGGCGGCGGGCAGCCCGAGGTCGTCGACCACGGCCACGCTCGCCGACTCCAGGCCGGGCTGCTCGTCGCGGTCGAAGAGGCGGGACAGCAGCCGCCAGTAGAGGACCTGACGGCGGTTGGCGTCGGCGAACCCGCCGGTGGGGATCGGCGCGGTCATCGGCGCAGCAACCGTCCCGCGCGCTCGCGCAGCACGGCCACGGCGTCGCCCGCCCGGGCCTCCTCCTTGGCGACCTTCGGATCGGTGACGCCGCACGCCCAGTCGCCGTTGTGTGCCTGCACCGTCCGCCGCTTCACAGTCGCCCGGACCGCCAACGGCTGGAGCAGCCAGCGGCCGTCGTCCCAGCGTAGGAGGCCCAGGCAGGCCGACGCGGCGGCGACCAGGTCGCCGGTCAGCGGGCCGGCGGCCGGCAGCCGGTCGACGGCCAGCACGACCCGTTCGCCGTCCACCTCGATGCCGAGCGTGCCGTCCTCGTCGCGGATCGCGGCGCCCTCGACGAGCACCGGCTCGGCGATGCCCGTCGGGTGCCGGTCGAGGGGGTCGGTCGCGGCCGTGCTCGCGGCCGGCAACAGCACCCGGGCGGTGGCGAACGGGTCGGCGGGCTCGTCGAGCTGGACCCGGTCATCGACCCAGCCCAGGTCGCCACCGCGCAGCGGCAGATCGGTCACGACCAGCGCCCGCCGCTCGGCCAGCGCGGTGAGCAGCAGCGGGTGTGCCGACAGCAGCCGCCAGATCGCCGGCCCGACGATCGTGTCGACCTTCGCGGCGGCGACCGCCGTGCGGACCAGCAGCGCCGGCCCGCCGTCCGCCGGCTCCAGGACGGCGTGCAGCTGGACCTGCACGGCGGTGTCGTGACTGTGCACGTCCACACCGAGCGGCAACAGCCGCCCGGAGACCGCCGGCGCCTCACCGGTCGGCGGTGCGCCCTCGGTGAGCAGGACGCCACGGGCCCACAGGTCGGCCCAGCGGCGGGCCGGCACCTGCGCCATGGTGGCGACCGGAACGCAGGCCCGCAGCTCCGCGGCGAGCCCGTCGAGCAGCACCGCGATCCGGCGCAGCTCCGGCACGGCCAGGCTGGCCTCGACCACCCCGGCGGCGGCGGAGAGCAGCTCGTGGTCGACGCCACGCCAGCCGGTGACCGCCACCTCGTGCCACCAGGCCCGCGCTCCGGCGAGCGCGGGCGGCGTCTCGGAGGGCCCGGTGGTCGGCGTCGTCCACGGCGACCGGGTGCGGCCCAACGCCTCGTCGAGCTGCCCGAGCAGGGCGTCGTGTGCCGCGCCGAGCAGCGCCGAGCGCGCCCCGGCGAGCGCGGCGAGGTGCTCCGGGGTAACCGATCCGGCGGTGACCGCGTCGACCGCGGCGGTCACCGGGCCACCCAGTGGGGTGCCGGCCAGCGCGTCGGCGAGCGCGGCGAGCGCCGCGGCGCCCCGTTCGCCGATCCGACCGAAGCCGTCGGCGAGGGCGTCGTCGAAGCCGGCGACCACGTCGAGCGCGTCGCTCAACCCGGCCGGGACCGCATGCAGGCGCGCGACCTGGGCGCCGCGCATCAGCGGCCGGACCCGGTGGCCGGGAACCAGTGCAGCTCGGGCAGCGCGACAGCGCTGACGGGCAGCTCCAGGTAGGAGAGGTGGCGCAGGAAGCGACTGAACACCACCGCCGCCGAGGCGGGCTCGGGCTGGCCGTCGAGCCGGGACAGCAGCTCGCTGCCGTCGGCCAGCCCGTCGCCGACGTCGACCCGCAGGTAGCGGGCCACCCGGTCGACGCCGTACTGGAGGACGGCCTCGTCGGCGAGCGCGTGCAGGTGCTTGCACGGGATGCCGCGCAGGCCGCCGCAGGGCCGGTTGTTGTTGGTGCTGCACTGGTAGGCGTGGGTGCCGGCGGCGACCGACGAGACGTAGACCCGCTCGACGTCCGACCCGCTGGAGACCACGCCCTGCAACCGGCCGTCAGCCAGCTCGACGAAGGGCACCTTGGCCAGCTTGCGGGGGCGGGCGGGCGGCACCACCGCCACCACGCTGCGCCGCCGCCAGTCGGCTCCGTCGGCGTTCGTCACGTCACGGCCTCCCACTTCGAGAAGAATCCAGGGTGGTGCGCACGCCGGCCGGTGCCGGTGCCGCTACGACGACACGATCATGGACTACGGGTACGACAGATCCGGTGGCGGCGCCGGTCCCCGCGAACCGTTCGGCGCAGCCAGCGCGGCGTTCGGCTCGCGGCCGTGCCGGGCCGGGTCCGGCCCACCCGGCTGATAGCCGAGCATCGATGGATCCGTTCGGATGTGGTAGCCGTTTTCGGCGGGCGGCGTGCCACGACGGTCCCGAACGACCCGCGAGGAGAGGGATCAACCATGCGATGGAACGCACGACGGGCCGCCGCCGGGGCCTTCGGGCTCGCCCTGGGTGCCGTACTGGCGTTGGCCCAGGTCGCACCCGCCCAGGCCGAGTCGAACGGCGGGGTACGCGTGATGCCGCTCGGCGACTCGATCACCGACGGGTTCAACGTGCCCGGTGGGTACCGGATCAACCTGTGGCAGCGGCTGGCCGGCGGCGGTTACACCGTCGACTTCGTCGGCTCGCAGTTCAACGGGCCGGCCAGCCTCGGTGACCACGACCACGAGGGCCACTCGGGCTGGCGCATCGACCAGCTCGACGCCAACATCGTCGGCTGGCTGCGGGCCACCGCCCCGCAGACGGTCCTGCTGCACATCGGCACCAACGACGTGAACCAGAACTACGACCTGGCCAACGCGCCAGCCCGGCTCTCCGCGCTGATCGACAAGATCAGGGCGACGGCGCCGGAGGTCGAGCTCTTCGTCGCCACCATCATCCCGGAGTCCGACCCGAATCTTCAGGCCCGGGTGCAGACGTACAACGCGGCGATCCCCGGGATCGTGGCGCAGAAGGGCAGCCGGGTGCACCTGGTCGACATGCACGCGGCCCTGAGCACCGCCGATCTCGCCGACGGGGTCCACCCCAACGCCGGCGGGTACGACAAGATGGCCGCCCGGTGGTACGACGCACTGCGATCGGTGCCGGGCAGCCTCGTCCCGCCGAGCGGACCGCCGGTCGGCACCCCGGTCGGTCTGCTCAACCCGAACTCGGGGCGCTGCCTGGACGTCTCCGGCGTCAGCACCACCGCCGGCGCCCCGGTCATCATCTGGGACTGCCACGGCGCCGCCAACCAGCGCTGGACCCGCACCGCCGCCGGGGAGCTGCGGGTCTACGGTGACCGCTGCCTGGACGTGCAGGGCGGCGCGAGCGCCGACGGCACCAGGGTGCAGATCTGGACCTGCAACGGCGGTGCCGCCCAGCGGTTCACCTTCCGCTCCGACGGGGCGATCGTGCTGACCAGCGTCGGCAAGTGCGTCGATGTGGCATCGGCCGGCACCGCCAACGGGACCGCCGTCCAGCTCTGGACCTGCAACGGCAGCGGCGCGCAGCGCTGGTCCACGAGGTAGCGGGTCCGACGCCGGTCCACCTCGTGTCCCGGTGGACCGGCGTCCGCCCCCTGCGAGCCCCCCGGTTGGCGGCGCGGATGTCGTCGGGTCCGCGCGGATGGTCGCCGCCGCTGGTCACGATCGGCCAGGATGGGCGGGACGGCCGGACAACGGCCGCGGCGAGGAGGCGGGCGATGCGGGTACGCGGCTGGGTGACCCGGGGGCGGCACGTCCGCGCGGCGGCGACGCTGGCGGCTCTCCTCACCGGCGCGGTGCCGCTGGCCGCGGTGCAGTCGCCGGGCCCGGCGGCCGCCGGCGCGGCGTCGGCGGGGGCGCCCGTGTGCCAGGTCCGCGACGACCGGCTTACCGAGATTTCCGGGATGGTCGCCACCGACGACGGGTACGTGGTGATCAACGACGGCGCCGACGACGAGGCCCGCCTCCGGATCTTCTTCCTGGACCGGCGCTGCGCGGTGGCGCGGACGGTCAGCTACCCCTCCCGTCCCCGGGACACCGAGGACCTGGCCCTCGGCCGGGACGGCACCATCTGGGTCGCCGACACCGGTGACAACGACCGCAACCGCGAGACCATCGCGCTGTGGCGGCTCGCGCCGGGGGCGGACCGGCCGGTGCTGTACCGGATGAGGTACCCGGACAATCCGCACGACGCCGAGGCGCTGCTGCTCGACGCGGCCGGCCAGCCGCTGATTATCACGAAGGGCGGCAGCGGCACCGTCGTGGTGTACTCGCCGGCCACCGCGCTGAAGCCGGGGGTCACCACACCGCTGGCCTCGGTCGGCCGGGTGGTCCTCCCGTCCAGCACCACCAGCAACCCGTTCTCGTTCCTCGGGCGGGGCGTCGTCACCGGTGCGGCGAACGCGCCGGACGGCCGCCGGGTGGTGCTGCGGAGCTACGCCGACGCGTTCGAGTACGACGTGGTCGGCGGTGACGTGGTCGGCGCGCTGACCGGTGGCACCCCACGGGTCACGCCGCTGCCCGACGAGCCGCAGGGCGAGTCGATCACCTACAGCCGCGACGGCCGGTCCCTGCTCACCGTCTCCGAGTCCGCCGACCAACCGGCCGGCAGCCGCCCGACGATCCTGCGGTATCCGGCCGCGACCGCGACGGCCGCCGCGCCGCACCCGGCGGAGTCCACCACGGCGGCCCCGCCGTCGCCCCCGCCGGCCCGCCCGGCGGCACAGGCGGCCGGCATCGGGGGCGGTCGGACCTGGCCGCTGGCCGCCGGCGCCGGGACGCTGCTGGCACTCGTCGCCGTGGCCGGGGTGCTGTGGCGGCGGCACACCGACCGACGCTGACCGACGACGGCGGGCCGGGCGCGCGGCACGGTGTGCGGGCCGGCACCGCGTCGCGAACCGGGGGACCGGCGCGCTGCGGCAGGATGGGTGGATGTCCGTGCTGTCCGAGCTGCGCCACCCGATCGTCGCCGCGCCGATGGCCGGTGGCCCGTCCACCCCGGCCCTCGTGTCGGCCGTCTCCGCCGTCGGCGGGCTGGGCTTCCTGGCCGCCGGCATGATCGACACCGCGCGGCTGGTCGCCGACATCGCCGAGGTGCGCGCGCGTACCGACCGGCCGTTCGGGGTCAACGTCTTCCTGCCCGGCGACGACACGGTCGACGAGGCCGCCATCCGGGCGTACGCGCAGCGGCTCGCCCCGTACGCCGACCGCCTCGGAGTGCGGTTGGGTGAGCCGGTGGGCGGCGACGACGCGTACCCGGAGAAGCTGGCCGCGCTTCTCGCGGACCCGGTCCCGGTGGTGTCCTTCGCGTTCGGGCTGCCCGACCGCGCCGTGGTGGCCGCCCTGCGGGAGCGCGGCACCGAGGTGTGGGCCACCGTCACCCGCCCGGCCGCCGCCACGGCCGCCGCCGAGCTGGGCGTGGACGCCGTCGTGGTGCAGGGCACCGAGGCCGGTGGGCACCGGGGCGGGATCCCGGACGACGACGACTACGCGCTGTTGCCGCTGCTCCGGCTGGCCGCCGCCGAATGCGACCGGCCGTTGGTGGCCGCCGGTGGCATCGCCGACGGCCCCGCCCTGGCGGCGGCGCTGGCCGCCGGGGCGCAGGCCGCCCAGCTCGGCACCATGTTCCTGCGCTGCCCGGAGGCGGGCAGCTCACCCCTGCACCGCGCAGCGGTGGCCAGCGCCGCGCCGACGGCGTTGACCCGGGCCTACACCGGCAAGCGGGCCCGCGGCGTGGTCAACGACTTCCTGCGTACGCACGACGCGGTCGCGCCGGCCGGCTACCCGCAGGTGCTGCACCTGACCCGCCCGCTGCTCGCCGCCGCCCGGCGCGACGACGACGCCTCGGTGGTGAATCTGTGGGCCGGGCAGGCGCACCCCCTCGCCCGGGACGTACCGGCGGCCGAACTGGTCGTCGAGGTCAGCGCCGCCGCCCGGGCCGCGCTGACGGCGGCGGCACAGCGGGCGACCCGCTGGGGCTGACCAGGCGACCTGTCGTCGATCCGGGCGGGCGGAACGGCCCGGACGCCCAACCCGTTAGAGTCTCGCCGTGATCGAGATCGGCGCGCACGTCGACCTGTCCCACTCACCCGACCGGGTCTGGCTCGCACTGACCGATCGGGAGCTGTTGGGCCGCTGGTTCGCCGAGGCGGACACGGTGGAGGGGGTGCCGGACCGGCTGGTGCTGCACACGGCCGGCCTGCCCGGCTTCGACGCCGACGTCGAGGTCGAGGTGACCGAGCGGCGGGTGCCGGAGCTGCTGGTGTTGCGCTGCGACGAGGCAGGTCGGCTCACCGAGCTGACCTGCGCCGTCACCGCCACCAAGCAGGGCAGCCGGTTGACCGTGCGGGAGGTCCCGACGCACGGCTCCTGGTCGGAGGAGCACCACGAGCCACGCGAACAGCAGCTCCGGCAGGCGTTGACCGTGCGCCTGCCGGCCATCCTCGACTGGCTCGCGTTCCAGCAGGTCGATCTGCGGCGTGGCGTGGCGGGGATGACGACCGAGCTGCCGGTGATCGGCGCGTCCGGTCCCGCGCCGGCCCGGGGTCGGCGCCGTGCGGCGGTCGCCGGGCTGACCGGGGTCGTGCTGGTGGCGGGGCTGGTGGCGTGGCTGACGCTGCCGGGCGAGCCGGAGCACTCCGCCGCGCCGACGCCGACCTCGACGCCGACGACGACGCCGCCGAGCATGGCGGCGGCGGCGCCGACCGCGCAGCCGAAGGCGACACCGTCGGCGCGAGCGTCGCGCAGCGTCACGCCGACCACCGCCCGTCCGAGCCGCACCCCGTCGGCGACACCGTCGCGTACGCCGACGGCGGCGGTGCCGCCACCCCCACCGCCGCTGGTGGCGCGCTACGACACCGACTCGAGCCGGCTGTTCGGCTACACGGGGGAGGTGGTGGTCGACAACCCGGGCCCCGCGCCCGCGGAGCAGTGGGTCGTGGTGGTGACCCTCGCCGACGGCAGCAGCGTCGACGACGTCGAGGGAGCGGACTGGCGTCAGGAGGGGCAGGCCATCACCTTCAGCGGCTTGGCCGTGCCCGCCGGCGGGTCGCGGACGATCCGGTTCGACGTCCGCGACAGTCGGCCGAAGGCAAGGGAGCCGGAGGGCTGCACAGTGGGCGGCAACCCGTGCGCGGGGCTCTGACTAGGCTCCTCGGCATGGCACTGCTGCACCGGGCGACGCTGCGCCCCACCAAGCTCGAACTGCTGACGACCTGGCTGCCCGGCCGACCCTGGTGGCAGGGGCCGGCCGGCGTCGACGTGGTGAGTCGGGGGGCGTACCGCTTCGACGACCCGGCCGGCGAGGTCGGCATCGAGACCATGCTGGTCGCCGCCGCCGACGGGCCGGTCCACCAGGTCCCGCTCACCTACCGCGCCGCGCCCCTCGACGACGCCGACGAGTGGCTGGTCGGCACGACCGACCACTCGGCGCTCGGCCGCCGGTGGGTGTACGACGGCTGCGCCGACCCGGTCTACGCGGCGGCGCTGACCCACGCCATCCTGGCCGGCGCCGGTCAGGCGGAGCAGTACTTCGAGGTCGACGGCCGGCGCGAGGTGCGACCGCCGACGATGGCGATCGACGTCAGCGGCGACGGCGGGGCCGTGCCGGCGATCGGCGCCGTCCGGCAGGTCGTCGACGAGGACGACACGGCCATCGTCACCGACGCGGTGGAGCTGGTCGTGGTCCGCCGGCCGGCCGCCGGGGCGGTCGGGGCCCGGGGCGCCATCCTGAGCGGCGCCTGGGACGGGCAGCCGACGACCGTGCCGCTGGCGTACGCCCGGAGGCGGTGACGGCGGTGGGCGGCCCGATCGGTCGGGCCGCCCACCGCGTTCACCACTGGGCCGGAGGCGGTGGCGGTGCCACCGGCGGTCGGTCGTCGCAGGTGATGGTGTTGGGCAGCAGCCACGGGGCGAGCCAGCCGCCGTCGTTGCCGCCCAGGTCGGTCAGGGTGAACTCTGAGCCGGCCGGGGTGAAGTGGAACGACCCGCAGTTGTTCACGCCGACCGCTCCCACGTTGCGGGCGTCCACGTTGGCGAACGTGGCCGATCCGGCCGAGCGGGCGCTGAGCACTGAGGTGCCGGTGCCGTCGACCCGGATGTCGCGGAAGCGCACGTTCGTGATCGAGTAGAGGTCCTTCACCGGCCAGTCGCTGACCAGCATGATCGCGTTGTAGGTGCTGTCCAGGTACGCGTCGCCGGTCACCTCGACGTTCGCGTCGATGCTGCGGTCCAGCGCGAACATCCAGATGGCGCCGAGCCCGATGTTCCAGTTCAGCTCGTAGGTGCCGGCGCGGGCGGTGGTGTTGGCGGTGAACCGCAGGTACCCGGCGAACGGCTCCGCGCCGAAGCGGGCGCCGGCGTGCAGCCCGCTGCCCTCGCGGACCGGGTCGGCGACGAGGTTGTTGGAGACGGTGGTGTCGGTGCCGCCGTAGATGGCGATGCCGTTGGCGAGCGTCGGTGACTGCACGGTGTTGTGGTCGAACGTGTTGCGGGCGTTGGCCGTCTTCTCCGACCACATCGCCAGGCCGTCGTCACCCGTGTTGCGGACGAAGGTGTGCGCGACGAGGGAGTCGGTCACGCCGGTGTGGAAGTTGAGCGCGTCGGCGATCTGGTCGACGACGATGGTGTTGGTGACGCGGACGTTGCGCATCGGGCCGTCGAACCACAGGCCCGCCTTCGTGTGCCGCAGGTGCAGCCCGTCGACTGTGGAGTCGCTCATCGCGCCACCGATGGCGTTGACCTGGTCGGTGTCGATGCGCTCGCGTACGTCGCCCTCGATGGCGAAGCCGGACAGGTGGACGTTGCGGCTGCCACCGTCGGCGGCGTCGCGACCGTAGAAGCCGACGCCGGTGTGCACCGAGCCGTCCGGCGCGGGCGTCGACAGCGCGACCTCGCGCCCCTTGAAGACCGTGTACCAGTTGCCGGCGCCCTCGATGGTCACGTCGTCGACGATGATGTGCCGGTTGACCTGGTACGTCCCCGGCGGAACGTAGACCTTCAGGTGGGTGCGCCGGGCGAAGGCGATGGCCTTGTCCAGAGCGTCGGCGGAGTCCCGCCGGCCGGTGGGGTCGGCGCCGAACGCCAGCACGTTCGCGGCGAGCAGCCGTACGCGCGGCGGTGCGACCAGTTCGGAGTCGAGCAGGTCGATGACCGTCCACGCGGCGGCGCTGCCGGCCGGCGCGGTGAGCCGGACCGTGTCACCGGCCCGGTAGGTGCGCCCGAGCAGTAGCCGCTGCTCGTCGTAGAAGTGGGTGGGCCGAAACGGCGTGCTGATGCTCGGGTACGGCGTGGTGGCCGACGGCACGCACTGGCACTCGGTGATCCACCAGTCCGGGTGCAGCAGCCCGGCCTGCGGGTCGTTGGTGAACGGGTACTGGTTGTAGAGCCACGAGTACTGCGAGGTCAGCGTCATGGTGCGGACGTGCTTGCCGTTGACGGCCACCCGCAGCGGCGCGGTGATCCCGCCGCCGGAGGGCGCGTCCGGGATGCTGTACCGCACGGTGATCCCGTTGGTCGTGCTGGGCAGGACGAACTCGACGTACTCGCCGGGGGTGAGCCGGACGGCCCGGCGGCCGGACGCCTCGGCGGGCAGCGTGTAGGCGGACCGGTCGGGGCCGATGACCTCGCCGTTGGTCCGGGCGTTCTCGGCCTCCTGTTCGACGAAGTCGACGTCGGCGCCGCGCCCGGCGACCAGCGTCGGATCGAGCGCCGCCCGGGTGACCACCGGCTGTGCGCCGGGTGAACCGGGTGGGCCGGCGGCGGCCACGGTGGGCCCGGCGACCAGCACGGCGAGGCCGGTCGCGAGCGCGACGGCGGTGGCGACCGGGCGGCCCGGGCGTCCCCGTGCCGGCAGGATGCTGCGAAACATCGGTGACCCTCCTGGTGGGGTGGTGGTGGAGGTCCGCCCGGCGTTCCCCCGGACGCCCGACATTGATCGTCATGATGCAGCACTGAACATCGCACTGCAAGACGACAATCGAAGATTGAAAAGAGGCGACTATTGGGCCGCAAGAAATGGACGGTCGGTGAGTTGAGGTGTCGCGCGTCGCGTGCGCCCCGGCCAGCCCGCCGGGCGTAGGCTGAGGCGCGTGGATCAAGAAGACCGGATCGCCCTTTTCCTCGACTACGAGAACCTGGCGTTGGGGGCCCGCGACCACCGTGGCGGCGCGGACTTCGACTTCCGGCCGATCGCCGACGCGCTGGCCGAGCGAGGGCGGGTCGTGGTGCGCCGGGCGTACGCCGACTGGTCGTACTTCGACGAGGACCGCCGCATGCTCACCCGTAGCCACGTCGAGCTCATCGAGATCCCGCAGCGCATGGGCGCGTCCCGCAAGAACGCCGCCGACATCAAGATGGCCGTCGACGCGATCGAGCTGGCGTTCGAGCGCGACTACATCTCCACCTTCGTCATCTGCAGCGGCGACAGCGACTTCACCCCCCTGGTTCACAAGCTCCGCGAGCTGAACAAGCGGGTCATCGGTGTCGGGGTCGAGGGGTCCACGTCGGCGCTGCTGCCCCCGGCGTGCGACGAGTTCCTCTACTACGACCGGCTGGAGGGTGTGGACATCCCGCCCACCCGCAGCCGGCGCGGTCGCCCGGCCCGGCAGCCCGGCCCCGACCAGCGCCCGCCCGAGCCGGAGCAGCAGCGCGAGCAGGAACACGAGCAGGAGGCCGAGGGTCGGCCGGTGGGTGAGGAGCCCGGCCGGGACGTGGACGCCCTCGCCGTGCAGGTGGCCCAGACGGTGGCCGGGTTGCAGGGCAGCGCGAGCGGCGAGGTGACCGCCTCCCGGCTCAAGCGCACCCTGCTGCGTAAGGACCCGACGTTCAGCGAGTCCGACTACGGCTTTCGTACCTTCGGTGAGCTGCTGCGCCATCTCGCCGAGCACAACGTGATCGACCTGGGCGAGGGGCCCGCGAAGGGCGACCCCGAGGTCTCCCTGCCCGAGCACGGCGACCGGGAGGTCGCCTTCGGCCTGCTCCGGGGCGTGGTGGGCGACCTCGGCAGCGCCGGCAACCCGGTGGCGCTCTCCGGCCTGAAGAACCAGCTGCGCCGGGCCCGCCCCGACTTCAGCGAGAAGAAGCTCGGCTACCGCAGCTTCCTGCAGTTCTGCAAGGCCGCCGCCACCAGCGGCGCCGTCGACCTACGGTGGAGCCCGGAGGCGGACGACTACCTGCTCACCGCTCAGGGGTGAGCGACCGCCTCCGGTAGGCCCTGCCGGCCGCCCCGTCATGACTCGGAGTCCCGTTCGACCCGGCCGTGCGGGTGGCGTTCCCGCCACCGTTCACTCCGGGTGACATCCAGGTCACCGCAGCGGGTGGATCGCCCCTCTGGGTAGGACACGTTGGCAGACACCCTCGCCGGCGTGTTCAGCGGTATGTGACGCCGGCCTGATTGATCGCTCAGGACGGGGAGAAATCGCCGATGCGGTCCCTCCCCGTCGCCCGCACAGGTGGAACTGTGTCTGAGTTGCGGCTATTACGGCGGTATATGCTCACCTGCGCCGTACCCCCAGCACGAAAATTGCTATACGGTCGGCGAATGAAGGTGGAGGAACACTGGTGGAACGGTGACACGACCCCGCGCGGGCGCCGGGACGTGTATATCCGTACTGACGGGCAAGGTTGGGAGGTCCGCGCCCAGATCGGTGGGGCGTCGGGTCGTGAGCGGGTGCAGCAGTGCCCCAGCCGGGCCTCGGCGGCCATCCTCGCCGACGCCTGGCGCGGCACTCACCCATCCTGGCGCGAGCTGAAGCAGCGCTGATCCGGCACCGGGCCGGGCCGGCAACGCTCCTGGGCTCCCGCCCGGTGCGCTCCCCGGCCCGCCCGGTGCTCGACTCACCCCCGACCGTCAGCGCGTTCCCCGGCAGCTGTCGACGATGGCGGTCCGGCTCGTGGCTCACTGCTTCTGGAACATGACCGAGGCGACGTCTGCCACGAATGCCGAGGCCCAGTCGAGCTGGGGGCAGTTGTCGCGGCCCCTGCACTCCAGGCACCCACCTGCTCGCGCCGCGCGTCATCCGGAGTCCTCGATCACTTGCTGGTGAGCAGTTCGGGGAGGCTTCCTGGAACTGGTGAGCATCACGTGATCAAGGCGCCACCGCGCAGCGGGACGCTCGGATACCGCACCATCGCCGGACTGGAGTGCCCGGTGGCCGGGTCCGGCGAGTGCTTTCCGTGTTCCCCGGGGCAGGCCGGGTACACGGGGGCGGTCCGCGTCCGATGGAGGTCGCCCATGTCGCAGGGTCCCGACGAGGAGAACCCCAGGCTCGACGAGGAGGTCCGGGAGGCCGAGCGCCGGCTCGCCGACCTCGTCGACTCGACGGAGGACGCGCTGACTGACGACGACGCCCGCGTGCCGGACGACGCCCTCTCTGAGCAGGAGCCGGAGTAGGGCCTGTCCGGCAGACAAAACCGGACAGGCCCGTGGTCCGGGACGGGCTCAGCGCTTGAATGTGAAGGTGAAGTCGCCGGAGAGCTTGCCGCTCAGGCGAACCGTCGAAACAATCTTCCCCTCCTCGCTCAGCCTGTCGACTTCGGCCCGGGAAAGACCGAAGCCCTCGGCGATCAGTCGCGCGGGCCGGACCGGGATGCGCGCCGCGAAGCGGACCGAGACGTCGACCATCTCGCGGTCCAGGTGCGCCGATCCGTTGGTGTCGAGACGCCAGGCGCCGTCCCAGTCCAGGACGAATCGATTGCGGCCCTGCACGGCCGGATCCTGAAGCAGTTCGGCGATCAGGCGACGGTCGTTGTCGTGCAGCCGGTCGAGCAGCTCAGGTCGGATGGTGCGGACTGTCGTCCGCTCCAGGACCGTGAGCTTCACCGTGTCCCCGCATCCGGTGCAGAGCGCGAGGAGCCAGATGTCGATCAGCTTCTGGTTGGCGTTGACGCGGAATTTGCCGCTCGGCCGGAGGTGCGCGGACGCGCACGCGTGGCAGCGGCGGCGAACGATGGGCAGGCAGGTGGGCACGACGGCCCATTGAGAGAGCACAGAAGTACACCGTTTCCAGTGAGAAGTCCGCAGCAAGAAGGAGCGCGGCGCACAGGCGCGACGCGCGAATCAGCGCTCGGGAGGTCTCACAGGGTGTACAACGGGACGTCCTCGCCTCGACGACAGGTTGAGGCAGGACGCTAGCGGCGCAAGCGCCGCCACTCCACTGGTTTTCGCGTACCTCTGAGGGCTCGGCCGTCTCAGCCGGCCGGGACCGGCAGCACCACGCCCTCAGCCGCCGACCGGTGCGCCAGCTCGATCAGCTCGACCGTGGCGACCGAGTCGCGCGGGTCCACCGGCATCGGCGTGCCGTCGCGCAACGCCGCCGCCACCTGGGCGTAGAAGCTCTGGTACGCCCCGGGCCTGGTCGGCGTCGGACGCAGGTCACCGTCGACGCCGAGCAGGCCGTACCGCTCCGGCGGGACCTCGCCCCAGCCGGGCTGGTCCGGTCGGCCGCCGTCGTGCAGCGCGGCTTCCTGCACGTCCAGCCCGTAGGTGGTGTAGCCGGCCCGGTCGCCCAGCACCCGCAGCCGCGGCCCGAGCTGAGCGGTGATCGCCCCCATCCACAGGTGCGAGTGCACGCCGTTGGCGTGGGTCAGCGCCACGAACGCGTCGTCGTCGACCTCGGCGCCCGCGCGGCGGCGGTCGACCTCGGCGTAGACCCGCTCGACCGTGCCGAAGAGCTGCACGGCCTGGTCGATGAGGTGCGCGCCCAGGTCGAACAGCGCGCCACCGGCCTCCTCCGGGCCGGCGAGCTCCCGCCAGCCCGGCTTGATCGCCGGACGGAACCGCTCGAACCGGGACTCGAAGCGCAGCACCCGCCCCAGCTCGCCCCGCTCCTCGAGCCCGCGGACGGTCAGGAAGTCCCCGTCCCAGCGGCGGTTCTGGAACACCGTCAGCGGCACTCGGAGACGGTCGGCCTCCTCGACCAGCGCCCGGGCGTCGGCGGCGGTGGGGGCCAGGGGCTTGTCGACGACGACCGGCAGGCCGGCCGCGAGGGCCGCCCGCGCCATCGGCACGTGCTGCCGGTTCGGCGTCGCGACCACGACCAGGTCCAGAGCTTCCGGCGTACGCCACAGCTCGTCGGCGTCGTCGACCAGGCGGGCGTCCGGGAAATGCTGGTGCGCCTGCTCGCGCCGTTGCGGATCGCGCGTCACGATGGCGTCCAGCCGCAGCCCGGGTGTCGCGGCGATCAGCGGTGCGTGGAACACCCGGCCCGCCAACCCGTACCCCAGCAGACCGACCCGCAGCGCCTCCGCCATGCCGTACTCCCATCTCCTGGCCCGCGCCCTGGACCGGCGGCGGTGCCGGTGCTCGAATCTACGCCGCGCCCGGTCGGGCCCGATCGGGGCCCGGCGCTGGTCAGCCCACCGGGTCGGCGCGCAGATAGGTGAGTACGGCGAGCACCCGGCGGTTGGTGTCGTCGCTGGGCGGCAGGTCGAGCTTCAGCAGGATGTTGCCGACGTGCTTGCCGACGGCGGCCTCGGTGACGTGCAGCCGGGCGGCGATCGAGGCGTTGGAGCGGCCCTCGGCCAGCAGCGCCAGCACCTCCCGTTCCCGGCCGGAGAGCGCGGCGAGCGGGTCGCGGGGGCGGTGCAGCAGTTGCCGGACCACGTCCGGGTCGATGGCGGTGCCGCCGCCGGCGACCCGGCGCAGCGTGTCGACGAACTCGGTGACCTCGGCGACCCGGTCCTTGAGCAGGTAGCCCACCCGTTGGCCGTCGCCGCTGTCCAGCAGCGCCGCCGCGTACCCGGTCTGCACGTACTGGCTGAGCACCACGACCGGGAGGTGGGGTCGCTCGCCGCGCAGCGCGACGGCCGCGCGCAGCCCGTCGTCGCGGCGGCCCGGCGGCATCCGGATGTCGGTCAACACCAGGTCCGGTTGGTGTTCACGGACCGCCGTCAGCAGCTCGGGCGCGGAGCCGACAGCCGCGCAGACCGCGAAGTCGAAGCGGGTCAGCAGCGCGACCAGGCCCTCGCGCAGCAGCACCTCGTCCTCGGCGAGCACCACCCGGGTCACCGACGACATGGCAGCTCCACCCGGACCACTGTAGGGCCGCCGGACGGGCTGGACAGCAGCAGCCGGCCGCCCACGGCGGCCACCCGGTCGGCGAGCCCGGTCAGGCCGGTGCCCCGGGCCGGGTCGGCGCCGCCGTGGCCGTCGTCGGTCACCTCGACGACGAGGTCCGCGCCGGCCCGGGTGAGGCGTACGTCGGCGCGGGTCGCGCGGGCGTGCCGGGCCACGTTGCCCAGCGCCTCGGAGACCACGAAGTAGGCGGTGGTCTCCACGATCTCCGGCAGCTCACCGGGCAGGTCGGCGTGCACGGTGACCGGGATGGTGGCGGCATCGGCCAGCTCGCGTACCGCGCCGGCCAGGCCGAGGTCGGTGAGGCTCTGCGGGCGGATGCCGTGCACCAACTGCCGCAGCATCACCATCAGACCTCGGGCCTGGTCGTGCGCCACGGCGAGAGGCCGGGCGGCGGGGGATTCCTCGGGTACGTCCAGCCGGGCCAGGCCCAGCTGCAGGGTGAGGCTGGTCAGCCGGGGCTGCGCGCCGTCGTGCAGGTCCCGCTCGATCCGGCGCCGTTCCGCCTCGTACGCGCCGACCAGCCGGGTGCGGGAGCGGGTGACCTCGCGCAGCGCCGCCGCGTCCACCGGGTGGGCCAGCAGCCAGCGGGCCACCGCCGCCTGAACGGCGGCGAGCAGACCGACGGCGTAGCAGAGCACCGGGATCAGCAGCACCCCCACGATCGCGTACGGGACGGCCTCGCCGGTGCTGTCGATCGGCTGCCAGATCACCACCGGCTGGTTGGCGTCGCCGGCCAGCCAGGGGCTGGAGATCATCCCGAGGTCGAGCAGCACCAGCACCAGGAACACCCAGTACGCGACCGGCACGAACCCGCCCAGCCAGAACAGGTATGCCACCTCCCGCCAGGTCGCGGGGCTGCGGTAGCGGGCGGCCAGGCCCGGCCACGGCGACGAGGGCAGCGGACGGTTGTCGACGAGCCGGACCCGCCACCGCTCGACGGCGGCGACCGCGAAGCTCAGGATCGGGGCCAACGCCACCAGGATGACGCTGCCGGTAATCAGGAACAGCATCAGCGCGATGCTCGGCGGTCGGCCCTGCCGCCGGAGCGCGTTGACGGCGGGCAGCATGGGTCCGCCGATGACGAGCAGGCCGACGCCGAGCACCCCGGCGATCGGCACGGTGGTCACCAGGTAGGCCAGCGCGCGCCAGGGCCAGGCGGAGAGCAGCCAGCGGCGATGGCGCAGCGCCCCGGCCAGGTGCGAAGGGTGTTCCGGAGTCATGCAGCAGACGCTAATCGGGAGCGACCGGGTGCCCCAGCCGTCCAGATCCACTCTTCGGGTATGGCCAGCACTACCGCCGTAGCGGGTGTGCGGGGTCCGGAAACGGGAAGAACGCGCCATCACGCGATCCGTGTGACCTGTGGCGGCGGCGGCTGGAGAGACATTGGGTGCCAGAACCTTCGTGGTGGTCGGCGGTACCAGCGGGCTGGGCCTCGCGGTGGCCCGGCTGCTGGTCGACGAGCACCGCGTCGTGGTGTTCGGCAACGTGCCGGCCGAGGTAGCCGCGACGACCGACGAGCTGGGGTGCGACGGCGCGGTCTGCGACGTCTCCTCCTACGAGCAGGTCCGGGACGCGTTCGCCGAGGTGGTGGGGCGCTACGGCACCGTCGACGGGGTCGCGGCCTGCGCGTCGATGTGGGCGGGCGGCGACCTCGGTGACCTGCCCGTGGAGCACATCCGGCGGGCCGTGGAGATCAACGTCCTGGGTACGACGTACCTGCTGCGGGAGGCGCTGGAGCATCTGCACCGGCAGGGCTACGGGAACGTGGTGTACATCGGCGCGATGGCGCTGGCGGCGCCCCGGCCCGGCATCCCGGTCTACCGGGCGACCAAGAGCTACGGCAGCAGCCTCGTCGAGTCACTGGCCCAGGCCCAACACAGCAACCGAATCAAGGTGATGGAGCTGGATCCCGGGCCGATGCCGACCCGCTTGCAGGAACGCGTCGGCGCGGAGTTCCTCGACGAGGTGTACGCCCTGCCCGAGCAGGTCGCCGCCGAGGTCGTCCGGCTGTTGCTGCTGCAACCCGACGACCTCTACGTCTCCGGCGAGCGCGTGCTGCGCGCGGACGGGCGGTGGTGACGGCGGCAGCCGGACCGGGGGACCGTCCGGCCTCCGCGTGGGCGCCCCTGCGCGGCGCCGTCTACCGCAATCTCTGGCTGGCCCTGCTCGCCGCCAACATCGGCACCTGGATGCAGACCGTCGGCGCGCAGTGGCTGCTGATCCACCACTCCAACGCCTCCACGCTTGTCGCGCTGGTGCAGACCGCCAGCCTGCTGCCGGTGCTGCTGCTGGCGCTGCCCGCCGGGGTGCTGGCCGACAGCTTCGACCGTCGGCGCCTGCTGATCGCCGTCCAGCTGTTCCTGGTGGCGGTGGCGGTGGCGTTGACCCTGCTCACCCTGACCGACCGGATGCCGCCGGCCCTGCTGCTCACCCTCACCTTCGCGTTCGGGGTCGGGCAGGCGCTCACCCTGCCGGCCTGGGCGGCGGTGATTCCGGAGCTGGTGCCGCAGGAGCAACTGCGGTCGGCGTCCGCGCTCGGCTCGATAAGCGTGAACGTGGCGCGGGCGGTCGGGCCCGCGGTGGCCGGCGTGCTGATCGCCCGGGCCGGCGTCGCCCCGGTCTTCGGGCTCAACGCGGTGGCGTTCGCCATCTTCGCGGCCGCGCTGTGGCGCTGGCGGCCGGGAAGCGCCCGCGCCGTCGAGGTGCCCGAGCGGTTCACCGCCGCGCTACGGGCGGGCAGCCGCTACGTACGCCACTCGCCGATCGTGCGCCGGCTGCTGCGCCGCGCGTTGGTCTTCGTGATCCCGGCCAGCGCGCTGTGGGCGCTGCTGCCGCTGGTGGCGGCCCGGCGGCTCGGGCTGGGCTCCGGCGGGTACGGGCTGCTGCTGGCCGCCCTCGGGGTGGGCGCCATCGCGGGCGGGGTGCTGCTGGCCGTGATCCGCGCCCGGCTGTCGGCCAACCAGCTCCTGCTGATCGCCGGCGCGCTGTTCACCATCGCGCTGGCGGTCCTCGGCACCGTACGGGTGGTGCCGCTGGTGCTCCTCGCCCTGTTGCCGGCCGGGATGGCCTGGGTGACGGTGCTGGCCAACGTCAACGCCGAGATACAGCTCTTTTTGCCGAGCTGGGTACGGGCCCGGGGGCTGGCCGTCTACCAGGTGTGTTTCGCCGGCGGGCAGGCCGTCGGCGCCCTCGTGTGGGGTCTGGTGGCCGACGTGGGCGGGCTGGTCCTCGCCTACCTCGCGGCGGCGGCGTTGATGTTCGTCGGGACCGTGACGAGCCGGATCTGGCCGCTTCCGGACCTGCGCTCGGTGAACCGCGAACCGTCGGCCTACTGGCCGCAACTGCACCTCGCGCAGGAGCCGGACCCGGGCGTGGGACCGGTGCTGGTGACGGTGCAGTACACCGTCCGGCCGGAGCGGACGGGACCGTTCCTCGCGGCCATGGACGTGGTGCGCGGCGCCCGGCAGCGCACCGGCGCGATGCGTTGGGGGCTGTTCCGGCCGGCCGAGACGACGGACCGGTTCATCGAGGTGTACCTGGTGCCGTCCTGGGGCGAGCACCTGCGCCAGCACGGTGGCCGGTTGACGGGTGAGGACCGCGAGGCCGAGGCGCGGGCCCGGGAGCTGACCGACGGCGAGCCGGAGGTGCGCCACCTCGTGCCGGCCGCCGCCGGGCCGGCGCTGACCGACGACCGCGAAGGACTCTGATCTCCGTACGCCCCATCTCGTGGGTGGTTTCTGCCCGCGTCATGTGCAGGACGTGACGCCGCTGCTGCGCCACATCGAGGACGGCGAGCTGGATCCCACCCGGGTGAAGCCGTGACGGGTCGGTGCCGGCGAGCGGTGGCAGAACGGCCCCGCCGGCACCGCCTCGCGGTCGACGTACGTCGTACGACCGCGTTGTTAGGATGGCCGCACCATGGCGAGTGAGCGCAAGGCGACCGCGGATCCGGCCCGCAGCCTGGCCATTCTCTGGCGCACCCGGGAACCGACCAGCCGCAGCGCCGGGCCGGGCCTCAGCGTCGACCGGATCGTCCGGGCCGCGATCGACATCGCCGACGCCGAGGGCCTGGACGCGTTGACCATGCGCCGGGTCGGTGAGGCGTTGGGTGTCGGCACCATGTCCGTCTACACCTACGTGCCGGGCAAGGCCGAACTCGTCGACGTCATGATCGACACCGTGTACGGCGAGATGCCGCGTTCCGCCGTCGAGGGCGACTGGCGGGCCCGGTTGGAGCGGATCGCCCACGACAACCTGGCGCTCTACCAGCGCCACCCGTGGATGCTGCGGGCCGAGACGACCCGTCCGGTGCTCGGCCCGCACCTGGTGGCCAAGTACGACCACGAACTCGGCGCGGTCGCCGACATCGGGCTCACCGACGTCGAGATGGACGCGGTGCTCACCCTCGTCCTCGGGCACGTGAAGAGTTCCGCGCGCGCCGCGTCCGAGGTGGTCGACCTGGAGCGGGAGACCGGCATGACCGACGGCCAGTGGTGGCAGTCGCACGCGCCCTGGCTGGAGACGTTCCTGACGGCCGACAGCTATCCCACCGCGTCCCGGGTCGGCACGGCGGCCGGCCAGCAGCACGGCGGGGCGTACGGCCCGGAGTACGCCTTCGAGTTCGGCCTGCAACGCGTCCTCGACGGCATCTCCGTGGTGGTCGCCGAGCGGGCGGCCAACCGGTAGCCCCGACTTCTGGTGCTATCCGTGCGCCTCCGGCGCTGAGACGGCGGCCCCGAGCCGAGCGAGGGAGCGGGCGGACGGGCTGCCCGGCTCGGCGTGGTAGACGACCAGCGACTGTGTGGTGCCGCTGATCGTGAGCTTCTCGTAGCGCAGCTCCAACTCGCCGACCTGGGGATGGTGAAACACCCGGCGCCCGCCCCCGGCGCGGACGGTGACGTCGTGACGCGCCCACAACCGCCGGAACAGCTCGCTGCCGGTCGTCAACTCCGCAACCAGCTCGGTGAGCCGTGGATCGTCCACCTCGACCCCCACCTGCGCGCGCAGGCCGGCCACCGCGCTGGCGGCGACCGCCTCCGGCGCCGGATAGAGCGCCGGCACGCTCGGGCCCAGGAAGACCGCACGCAGCAGGTTCACCCCGACCCGGTAGATCGGTGCCAGCGCGGTCGCCATCGGGTTGGCGAAGAGCACGTCCAGGTGCCGGCCGTGCACGAAGGCGGGCGTCCCCGCCCACGAACCCACCAACTGTCGGATGCCCACCGACACCCGCTCCGGGCGCCGTGCCGGGCGGCCAGGAAAACCGGTAACCCGGATATCGCCCGCCGGCCGAGTGACAGTGGGTCACGTAAGCGTGATCGAGAGATGGGACAGAGATGACCGAGCGAATCACGACGCCATTCGGTTTCGCCTCGACCGCCGACGAGGTGCTCGCCGGAGTCGACCTGACCGGCAAGCGGGCCGTCATCACCGGCGGCGCCGCCGGGATCGGCGTCGAGACCGCCCGCTCGCTGGCCGCCGCCGGCGCCGAGGTGGTGCTCGCGGTGCGTCGGGTCGGTGCGGGCGAGCAGGCCGCGGCCGACATCGCGACCAGCATCGGCGCGGACCGGGTCACGGCCCGCGAGCTGGACGTGGCCAACCAGGATTCGGTACGCCGATTCGTCGCCGGCTGGGACGAGCCACTGCACATCCTGGTCAACAACGCGGGGATCATGGCGCTGCCGGAGCTGGAGCGCACCGCCGAGGGCTGGGAGATGCAGTTCGCCACCAACTTCATGGGGCACTACGCGCTGACCGTCGGCCTGCACGACGCCCTCGCCGCGGCCGGTGGCGCCCGGGTCGTGTCGGTGAGCTCCAGCGGCAACCTCTTCTCCCCGGTGGTCTTCGACGACCTGCACTTCGCGTTCCGGCCGTACGACCCCCTGCTGGCGTACGGGCAGTCCAAGAGCGCCGAGGCCCTGCTCGCCGTCGAGGCCGACCGCCGCTGGTCCGGCGAGAACATCCACGCCAACGCGTTGAACCCCGGCGCCATCGCGACCGGGCTGCAGAAGCACACCGGCGGGCTGCGTACCCCGAAGGAGCGGCAGAAGACCCCGCAGCAGGGCGCCGCCACCTCGGTGCTGCTCGCCGCGTCCCCGCTGCTCGACGGCGTGGGTGGCCGCTACTTCGAGGACTGCGCCGAGGCCCCGGTCCGGACCGAGCGGCCCGCCGACTACAGCGGCGTGGCGGCGTACGCGGTCGACGCGGGCAACGCCGAGCGGCTCTGGGAGGTGGCGGCGGACCTCATCGCCGCCGGTGGCGCCGCCCGCTGACCTCGACGGCCCGGCCCCGGCGGATCCCACCCGGCCGGCCGTCACCGGGGGGAGCGCCGGCCGCCACCGGTGCGCGGACACCACCCGGGCGAGTCCGACCCCGAGTTCCGGGCGGCGGTACGCGACCTCATCGCCCGGCTGCGCTCACCGGACGGCGGATGAGCCGGCGGTGGCCGGTCACTGGTCCTCGGGCAGCTGCTCGGACTCCGCGACCACCGCGCGGATCTTGCGTAGGGTGGCGTCCGGGGCGTGCACCGCGGCACGCCACCGGTCGAGCGTGCGGGTTAGCACCCGGACGTGAAACTGCAACTGGTTGACCTGCTCGCGCAGCAGCCCCAGCTCCGATCGCGCGCTCACCGCCTGGCCCTCCAACTCGGTGATCCGTAGCTGCAGCGGCTGCACGAGCGTCAGGGCGGCCTCCGTCAGCGTGTCGGCGGCGTCGGCCTTGAACTTGCCCCGCTGCGACACGACCGTGGCGATGGCGGCCAGACCTGTCGTCCCGCCGAGGATGCCGAGCAGGCTGAGCAGCACCTGAACCCAGTGCGGCGCTTCGGGTTGCGGTGCCGAGATCACGTGACACCTCCCACGACTCGGTGGTGAGTCGAGCACTGGTGGCCGTAGGCCAGACAGCGGAGGTCGACGGCGATCAGGGCGGCCCGCCAGAAGGCGCCCAGTGGCACGGCGCTGATCAACGACGCCGCGACGAGGCCCTGCGGACCGGTCACCGCCACCAGCGCCACCGCGTACATGCCGATGATGGTGCCGAGCACCAGCACGAACGCGAGCTCGATGCCGAGGCCGGTGGAGAGCCGACCAGGCCACAGGATGCCGAGCAGACCGCCCACGCCGACCACGATCAGCGCGACCTCCCAGCCGAGCTGGACGGGTTCCGGCATGGACAGCTGGACCGACGGTGATCGGACGTCCAGCACGAGCAGAAGGAATCCACAGATGGGTGTCGTCACCAGGGCGGCGACCTCGAACGGCTGGCTCTTGGCCCGGGAGCGGGGATGTCCCACGGTGACTCCTTGGTCGAGACCGGAACCGTTGGCCCGCCACCGGCCGCTGTCGTGTCAGGTCGCACGCGCGATCCGGTCCGCGGGTGGCGATGCTTGTGGACGGTCGATGGTCGAGGCGGTCAGCGACTCGCCGTTGTTGGCTGCCGGTAACTGTCTGTGTAGCATCGGTGACCGGCTCTCGTCCACCTGGTGTAAGGTAGCCCTTTCGCAGGTCAGAGCTGGTTTGCGGGGCGTGTGCGCGGCCTACGCGCGAGGGATCGCCGGCACGGCGGCGACCCCTCGCGATCAGTGACGAATAGTGTCGGATATCTTACTTTCAGCGGGTGTCTTCGTCCGACCCGCGTATCAGCGCAGGAGCAGGTCCCGCAGCGCCCGGACCACCACGGTCGGCGCCTCCTCCGCCATGAAGTGGCCGCAGGTGACCGTCTGGTGCTCCAGGTCCGGGGCCCAGGCCCGCCACACCCCCGCCGCGTCGTAGCCGAGCGCCGCGCCCCAGTCCTGCGCAAGCACGGTCACCGGCATCCGCAGCAGGTTGCCGGCCGCCCGGTCGGCCGCGTCGTGGACGACGTCGATGCCGGCCGACGCCCGGTAGTCGGCGACGATCGAGGTGACCGCGTTGCGGGACGCCCGCAGGTACGTGGCACGTACCTCGGCCGGCAGCGCGTCCGGGTCGCGGGTCCAGACGTCGAGGAAATGGTTGAAGAACGCGTCCGGGCTGGCGCTGATCAGTTCCTCGGGCAGGCCCGGCGGCTGCGCCATGAGGTACAGGTGGAAGGCGACCGCGGCGCTGGCGCCGTGCAGCACGTCCCACACGTCCAGGGTGGGCAGCACGTCGAGCAGGGCGAGCCGGCTGATCGCCGCCGGGTGGTCGAGGCCGGCGCGGAACGCGACCAGGGCACCCCGGTCGTGCCCGGCCAGGGCGAAGCGCCCATGGCCGAGCGCGCCGGCCAGCGCCACGACGTCGGCGGCCATGGTCCGCTTGGCGTACGCCGTGCCGTCGCTGTCCAGGGGCTTGTCGCTGTCGCCGTAGCCACGCAGGTCGGGGCAGATGACCGTGTGGTCGGCGGCCACGTGCCGCCACATGAGGTGGGTCTGCGGGAAACCGTGCAACAGCACGACCGGTGGTCCGGAGCCACCCACGGCGGCGGTGAGCGTCACGCCGTCGGCGACGGTGACGCGCTGGTAGTCGAATCCGTTGATCCTCGGCTGCACGGAAACCTTCCTGGTGAGCGGGGTCGGCGGGCGGGGCGCCCGTCGCCGCCGTACGTCATCGAGGCTGCCCGGTGGTGATCAGCAGACGGTCAGCGCCGGATCAGTGCGGGCCGGCACGGCCGCCTAGATTGGTGCCATGACCAGGCAACCGACGCCGCCGGTGGGGGTGACGTTCGGCGTACTCGGGCCGGTGACCGCCACCGCCGCGGGCGGCCCGGTCCCGCTGCGGGGACACCGGCAGCGCCTGGTGCTCGCCCGGTTGCTGATCGCCCACGGCCGGGTGGTGCCGGTGGAACGCCTCGTCGACGACCTGTGGGAGGTCCCGCCGGACGGCGCGGTGGGCGCGATCCGCACCTTCGTCGCCGACCTGCGCCGGGCGTTGGAGCCCGACCGGCCGCCCCGGCAGCCACCCCGCCTCCTGGTCACCGAAACCCCGGGGTACGCGCTGCGGGCCGCCCCGGACACGGTGGACGCCGACCGCTTCGAGGCGGCCGTCGGCGAGGCGGGACGGCTGCTGGGCGGGGAACTGCCCGCGCCGGCCCTGACCGCGCTGGACGCGGCGCTCGGGCTGTGGCGGGGTCCCGCGTACGCGGACTGCGCGGGCGCCCTCTGGGCCGTCGCGGAGATCAACCGGTTGAACGAGCTGCGGATGCTCGCCGTCGAGCGGCGCGCCGAGGCGCTGCTCGCGCTGGGTCGTCCGGACGAGGCCGCCGCCGACCTGCCCGCCCACCTCGCCAGTCATCCGCTGCGGGAGGACGCCTGGCGGTTGCTCGCGCTGGCCCGGTACCGCGCCGGCCGGCAGGGTGAGGCGCTGGCCGCGCTGCGCGAGGCCCGCGACGTCCTGGTGGCTGAGCTGGGTCTGGACCCGGGGCCCGAGCTGCGCCGGCTGGAGGGCGACATCCTGGCCCAGGCGCCGCACCTGACCCAGGCCCCCGCCGTGGCCGTGGCAGACCGTGCCGGACCCGTTCGGGACGGTGGGTCCGCAGCGGCGCCGCAGCGACAGTTCGTCGGGCGGGACGCGGAGCTGGAGCGGCTGCGGCACGCGGGCCAGGTCGCCGCCCGGTCCGGCCGGCCCACGCTCGCCCTGCTCAGTGGGGAGCCGGGCGCCGGCAAGACCGCCCTGGCCGAGGCGCTGACCCGGCAGCTCGCCACCGAGGGCTGGACCACTGCCTGGGGCCGCAGTCCCGAGTACGAGGGCGCCCCGGCCGCCTGGCCGTGGACCCAGATCACCGACACGCTCACCGAGCCGTCCGGGTCGGGCGGGCCGGCGGGACCGAGCGAGCTGTCGGGGTCGGGCGAGCCGCTGGACGGCGGTGGGACGGCCGGGACCGGTGGCGCGGGCGACCCCGCCGTGGCCCGGTTCCGTCGGCACCGCGCGGTGGCGTCGTTGGTCTCCGCCGTCGCCGACCGGGGGCCCCTCCTGCTGGTCCTGGACGACCTGCACCGCACCGACGGCGACACCCTGGATCTGCTCACCGCCCTGCTCACCGGGCCGCAGCCGGCCACCGGGCCGGTGCTGGTCCTGGGCACCTACCGGGCCACCGAGATCAGCGCGGAGCTGACCGCAGCCCTGGCCCGCGCCGCCCGGCTCGAACCGGTGCGGGTCTACCTCGGTGGCCTGTCTCCCGAGGCGACCGGCGAGCTGGCCCGCGCCCTCGCCGGAAGGGAACTGGATCCGCCCACCGTCGAGCTGATCCACCACCGCAGCGGCGGCAACCCGTTCTTCGTCCGGGAGCTGGTCCAGC
Source organism: Micromonospora sp. NPDC005237 (assembly GCF_040607775.1). Classification (NCBI taxonomy): domain Bacteria; kingdom Bacillati; phylum Actinomycetota; class Actinomycetes; order Micromonosporales; family Micromonosporaceae; genus Micromonospora; species Micromonospora sp. NPDC005237. The sequence continues at coordinate 70,675 of NZ_JBEXHJ010000005.1, forward strand.
TGTACGCCGGTGCGGGCGGCGCGGCGCTGGCGGCGGTGCCGCCCGGGGTACGTGATGTCATCCGGCACCGCCTCGCACAGTTGCCCGCGCCGACCCGTACCGTGCTGCGGCAGGCGGCGGTGCTCGGCCGGGACGTCGACCCCGCGGTGCTCGGCGCGCTGACCGGCGACCCGGCGGCGCTGCTGGACGCCGTGGACCGCGCGTTGCAGACCGGGTTCCTGACCGAGCGGGAGCCCGACGGGCGACTGCGGTTCACCCACATCCTGGTCCGCGACACGCTCTACGCGGACCTGTCCGCAGCGCGTCGCGCGGCCTGGCACGCCGCCGTGGCCGAGGCGTTGCAGCGGCGCCAGCCCGTCGACCCCGCCACGCTCGCCCACCACCTGCTGCGTGCCGGCGGCCCGGCAGCCGCCCACCAGGCCGCGGGCTACGCCCGTACGGCAGCCGAACAGGCCGAACGCGACGGCAACCCGCACGAGGCGGCCCGGCTGTGGGCGCAGGTCATCGACGCGTACGACCGGGCCGGGGGGACCGAGCGGCGCGAGCGGTTGAGCGCGGTGCTGGGTCTGGGGCGTGCTCTGGCGGTGACGGGCCGGTTGGCCGATGCGCGCGGGTACCGCGCCGAGGCGATCGCCGATGCCGAGGCGGTCGGTGACCCCCGGCTGACGGCGGAGGTGCTGGCCGGTTTCGACGTGCCCGCCATCTGGACCCGCAACGACGACGATCTGCTCTCCGAGCGGATCGTGCGCGCCGCCGAGAACGCCCTGACCGGCCTCGGCCCGACCGGCTCGGCGCAGCGCAGCCGGCTGCTGAGCACGCTCGCGCTGGAGCTGCGCGGCACCACAGGTGACAGTGGCCGCCGGGCCGCCGCCGAGGCCGAGCGGATCGCCCGGACCGTCGCCGACCCCGGGTTGCTGGCCTTCGCGTTGAACGCGCGGTTCATGCACACCTTTGACCGCGTCGGCCTGGCCGCCGAGCGGGCCCGGATCGGCGCGGAGCTGGTCGACCTGGCCGCTGCGCGCCAGTTGGTGACCTTCGAGGTGCTGGGTCACCTCATCCTGGTCCAGTCGGGCTGCGCGCGAGCCGACCGGGCCGGCGCGGACGAGCACGCCCGTGCCGCCGACCGCCTCGCCCAGCGGTACGAGTTGCCGCTGGTCGGGGTCTTCACCGGCTGGTACGCCGCGCTGCGCCGGGCGTTGGGCGGCGACCGGGAGGCGGCGGCGACCGCGTACCGGGCGGCCGCCGAACGGCTCCCCGGCGACGCCATGCCGGGTCTGGCCCACGGACTGCTGCCCCTCGCCCTGCTCGGCCTGCGCCTGGCCGAGGCCGTCAGCGCCGACCCGCTGGCGCGCGCGCCGACAGGTGCGCGCCGAACGGGCTACGACCAGCCGGTGTCCGGGTCGGCCGGCCAGCGGCCGATCCCCGGGCCGGACGACGAGGACTGGGCGGGCCTGGACTGGGGGCCGCACGAGCCGTGGGTCCGCCCGCTGCTGGTCGCGGCCGAGGGGGACCTCGGCGCCGCCCGAGCGGCCCTGCGGGTCCTCCCGGACGGGCCGCACGACCTGCTGCGGGAGGTGCGGCTGTGCCTCACCGCGCGGGCCGCCCTCGCCGTCGGCGACCGGCCCACCATGGAGCGCGTCGCCGCCGCGCTCCGGCCGGCCGCCGGCGAACTGGCCGCCGGCAGCGGGGTGCTCACCGTCGGCCCGGTGGCCGGGCACCTCGCCGACCTGGCCACCGCCCTGGGCCACGACGAGGAAGCCGCCGTGCACCGTCGTACCGCCCGCCTGCTCACCGCGCGCGTCCGCACCGCCGATCCGGCCTGACCCGGCCGGGGGCGCGTCCCCCGCGCTCGGACGCCCGGCGACTTGCCCGTTCCTGTGGAACCGGCAACCGGGGTGCGATCAGATGGAACAACCCGGCGTTCGTCGTCGGCCGGGGATCGAGGGGGTACGCCGTGCAGGTGCTCGTCCTGATCGTGGTGGTGGGCGTCACCGTCCTGGTCGGCACCACCCTCGGCGGCCGGTACCGGGTGGCGCCGCCGGTGCTGCTCATCGGGTTCGGGGTGCTGCTCGGGCTGGTGCCGCCGCTGTCCGAGGTGACCCTGGAGCCGGACCTGGTGCTGCTGATCTTCCTGCCCGCGATCCTCTACCGGGAGAGCCTCACCATCAGCCTGCGCGAGATCCGGGCCAACCTGCCGGTGATCGGGCTGCTCGCCGTGGTGCTCGTGGTGCTCACCATGGTCACGGTGTCCCTGACCGCGCAGGCGTTCGGCGTGCACCCGGCAGCCGCCTGGGTGCTCGGCGCGGTCCTCGCGCCGACCGACGCCGCCGCGGTCACCGGCCTGGCCAAGCGCCTGCCCCGGAAGCTGCTCACCACCCTGCACGCGGAGAGTCTGATCAACGACGGCACCGCCCTGGTGATCTTCGGGGTGACCGTGGGTCTGCTCACCCAGAGCGAGAAGCCGGGGGTGCTGGGCATCGGCGAGGAGTTCGTCGGGGCGGGCGTCGGCGGGGTGGTCGCCGGTCTGCTGGTGGGCGCCGCCGTGGTGCTGATCCGCAAGCGGCTCGACGACCCGCTGCGCGAGGGGGCGCTGAGCGTGCTGACACCGTTCGGCGCGTTCCTGCTCGCCGACTCGGTGCACGCCAGCGGTGTGCTGGCCGTCGTGGTCGCCGGCCTGGTGCTGGCGTACGCCGGTCCGCGGGTGATCCGCGCCCGGTCCCGGGTGCTGGCGTACGCGTTCTGGGACCTGTCCACGTTCCTCATCAACGGCGGGCTGTTCGTGCTGCTCGGCACGCAGATCCCCCGGGCGGTGAAAGACATCTCCAGCACCTCGCCGGGCCGGGCCCTGGCGATCGTGCTGGTGGTCACCCCGGTCGTCGTCGCCACCCGGCTGCTGTTCCTCTACCTGACGGCGGAGTCGGCGAAGCTGCGCCGCCGGATGCTTGACGAGGACCAGTCGGCGTCCAACTGGCGGGTGGGGATCGTGGCCGGCTGGTCCGGTTTCCGGGGCGCAGTGTCGCTCGCCGCCGCGCTGGCCGTCCCGACGATGACGGCCGCCGGTACACCGGTGGTCGAACGCGACCTGATCATCTTCGTCACCGCGCTGGTCATCGTTGTGATCATGCTCGTGCAGGGCACCACCCTGCCGCTGGTGGTGCGCTGGGCGGGGCTGACCGGCGACCCCGAACGCGTTGACGAGGCCCGGCAGGCCCGCCTGCGCGCCACCCAGGCCGGCCTGGACGCGCTGCCGCAGGTCGCCGCCGAGGTCGGCGTCGAGGGGGAGGCGGTACGTCGGCTACAGGCCGAGTACCAGCGGCACCTGGCGGACGTCAACGACAGCGGTGGGCGTACCGCCGAGGAACGCCGGCTGGACCGCCGACTGCGCCTCGGCGTCCTGGCCCACAAGCGGCGGGAGCTGACCCGGCTGCGCGACAACCGGGAAATCGACGACCTGGTGCTCCAGGAGCTTCAGGCCGCCCTGGACAACGAGGAGATCCGGCTGCTGGGGCGGGGACCCAACGAGTGAACACCCGCCGGTGCGGCCCGGTCCGGGCCTGACGGATTGGTGACACCGCCCGCCACGCGTGCGGGACATTCGGCCACGTCGTCGGCGGGTACGGTAAGAACCGGTTCGGCGTCCGTCGATGTGTTCGGTCCGCGAGGGGGTGCCCATGACCACCGGAGGGAGCGAGGCCGACCTGCGGGCGGTCACCGAGCGGGAGTTCCTCGACGAGCTGGTGGCGGTCACCCGCGAACGCGTCGCCACCGAGTTCCTCTACCTGATGGCGCAGGACGACGCCGTCATCGGCGTCCAGTGGGAGCAGCCCGGCGTGGACCACCTCCGCCGCTACCGGTTGCGTGACGCCTGCCCGCACTGCGTCGTCCTCGCGGGGGTGTTGGCGCTGGCGCCGATGCTGCCGCTGGACGTGCTACGCGCCGGGCGCACCCGAGGGCAGTACGAGACGGTGCTGCGCACCGGCCGGCTGCCCCACCTGGCGTTCGCCCGTCCGGCCGGTCCGCCCGGCGCGAGCTGGCTGGGGGACTGCCACGCGGTCGACGGTGACCCGCACTCCGCCGCCGACTGCCCGAGGCACGCCGTGGCCTCGCCCACCGGCGACCCGCTGGAGCTGCGCCTCGGGTCGCTGCCCCGGGCCGTCCGGGAGCTGTACCCGCACGACGGCGCCGCGACCGCCGACCTGGCGCAGCGGTTGCGGATCGCCCAGGACTGGCGGGCCGACGCGCAGGCGGTGGCGAGCGGCATCCGCGAGGCGGCGGCGACCTGGGCGTTCCTGCGCACCTCCTGCGTGCTGGGCGTGCCGGTGCCCGGCGTCAACGGTCTCGTGCTCACCCTGCCACCGGGCCCGGCCCCGGACGACCGGCCCCTGTCCGAGCTGCGCGCCGCGACAGTGCGCGCCGTGCCCACCGGTGGCCCGCTGCCCTACCAGGAGCGGGCCTGCCTGCTACCGGAGCCGGCGTCGGGAACGCACCGCATGCCGACGTACGCCGGCGCAATGGACCTGACCGCCGCGGCGCCGGTGCGTACGCTGCGGCTGCCGTCGCCCCGCCGGCCGCTGAGCACCACCGGCCGGGGCGTGCTGCTGCTCTACGAGGCCCGGCACGCCATGGGCCGGCACGTCGCGAGCGCGCCGGTGCGCGACGCCGCGTACTGGGATTCCGAAGCGGCGTTGAACGTCTTCGAGTTCACTCTGCTGGAGCGGGTCGCCGGGCGGCACTACCAGGAGGCGGTGGCCGCCTACCTTCAGGCGCTGCGCCGGGAGGGCGACCTGCTCACCCGCCCGCACAAGGTGCTCGACCGGCGCCGGCGCAAGGCGCTCTCGCTGGCGTTCGGCGGGCTGGACGACGAGGAGCTGCACCTGTGGGCGTCGGTCGCGTACCGCAACGCCATCCTGGAGCTGCTCGGCGACCTGAAGGCGTTCGCGGTGCACCTGCGCCTCCAGGCCGGCTGAGCGGCCGTCTCAGAGCACCTGGGCGAGGAAGCGGCGGAGCCGGGGATGCTCGGCGCCCTCGAAGATCCTCTCCGGCGGGCCGGCCTCCAGCACCACACCCCGGTCCATGAAGGCGACGGTGTCGGCGACGTGCCGGGCGAAGCCCATCTCGTGGGTGACCACCACCATCGTCATTCCGGCGGCGGACAGGTCGGCCATCACCCCGAGCACCCCCTTGACCAGTTCCGGGTCGAGCGCCGAGGTGGCCTCGTCGAAGAGCATCACCTCGGGCCGCAGCGCCAGCGCCCGGGCGATCGCCACCCGCTGCTGCTGACCACCGGAGAGCTGCGCCGGCCGGGCATCGGCCTTGCCGGCGAGCCCCACCAGCTCCAACTGGGCGCGGGCGACGGCCACCGCCTCGTCCTCGCCGAGCTTGCGCAGCCGGCGCAGCGCCAGGGTGACGTTGCGCAGCACGCTCATGTGCGGGAAGAGGTTGAACTGCTGGAAGACCATGCCCACCCGCTGGCGCAGCGCGTCCGGATCGTCGCGCAGGACGCTGCGCCCGTCCAGCAGCACGTCGCCGCGGTCGGGCTCGATGAGCCGGTTGAGGGTACGCAGCAGAGTGGACTTGCCCGACCCGGACGGCCCGATCACGCAGGCGGTCCCACCGCGCTGCACGGTCAGGTCGACGCCGCGCAGCACGCGGTTCGGCCCGAAGGCCAGGTGGACGTCGCGCGCCTGGAGGCTGACCGAGGTGGTGGTCGCGGTGGTGGTCATCGCCGGTCTCCTTCCGGGGCCCCGGTCAGCGCCGGGTCGTCCTCGTCCTCGTCGTCGGCGGGTGCGGTGGCTGGCCGGCCGTGGCGCAACCGCCGGTCGATCGCGTTCACGACGTGCGTCAGCGGGACGGTCAACGCCAGGTAGAAGAGCCCGGCGAGCAGCAACGCGGACTCGTTGCCGGTGGTGGCCGCATAGTCCTGCCCGATGCGGAACAGCTCCCGCTGGCTGGCCACCAGGCCGAGGAAGTAGACCAGGCTGGAGTCCTTGATCAGCGCGATGAGCTGGTTGACCCAGGCGGGCAGCACCCGCCGGATGCCCTGCGGGATGATCACCAGCCGCATCGCGTCGGCCCAGGAGAAGCCGAGTGCCCGCGCGCCCTCCAACTGGGCCGCCTCCACCGACTGGATGCCGGAGCGGAAGATCTCCCCCATGTACGCCGCCGCGATCAACGACAGCGCGAGGATGCCCAGCGGATACGGGTCCGGTCCCCAGACCTGCATGCCGAGTGGTGCCAGCCCGACGCCGATCAGCAGGATCGTCGCCGCGGCCGGCAGCCCTCGGAAGACGTCGGTGTAGACGCGCGCCGGCCAGCGCAGCCACCGGCTGCGGGAGATGCCGGCCACGGCCAGCAGCAGGCCGAACACCGTGCCGAGCAGGGCGGCGGAGACCGCCAGGATCAGCGTGTTGGGCAGCCCGACGGTCAGCATCTCGGGCAGCGCCTCGCGCATCGCGTCGGCGTCGAAGAAGGTCTCCCACAGGGTGCTCAACGGATCCATCGGTCGCCTCTCCTACCGCCCCGCTCGCTCGTCACCGGTTCAGGACGCGGCCGACGCCGACGCGGACGGCGCCGCCACGGTGCCGCTGCCCGGGGTGAAGTCCGCCGGGATCGGGCGGCCCGGGTAGTACTGGGCCTGCAACCGGCTCCAGGTGCCGTCGGCGATCACCTCGTCGAGGCCCTTGTTCAGCGCCTCGCGCAGCTTGTCGCTGCCCTTGGCCACGGCGTACGCGGTCGGCGCCGGGCTGAGCTGCTTGGCCGCCACGGTGATCTTGCCGTTGCTGTCGGCGGCCGACTTCTCGCCGATCTCCGCCGGGGCGATCCACGCGTCGGCGGTGCCCGCCTTGAGCTGGTTGAGCGCGCCGTTGTAGTCCGGCACCCGCACCGGGTCGAGCTGCTTGCCGGTGGCGTAGTCGTCCTGGACGGTGCCCTGCACCACCACGACCCGCTTGCCGGCGAGCTGGTCGAACCCGGTGATCGGCGAGCCGGCCGGCACGTCCAGCCCGAAGTAGCCGAAGTCGTAGCCGTTGCCGAAGTCGACTGTCTTCTTCCGCGCCTCGGTGATCGTGATCGAGGAGCTGCCGACGTCGAACTTGTGGTTGTTGACCTGGGAGAGCAGCGCGGAGAAGTCGGTGCCGACGAACTCGACCTTCAGGCCGAGCTTGCCGGCGACCGCGGTCAGCAGGTCGTTGTCGAAGCCGGTGAACTTACCGTCCTTGAGGTACACGTTCGGTGGGGCGTCGGTCAGCGTGCCGGCCCGCAGCACGCCGGCCTGCGCCAGGCCGTACGGGTTGCCAGCGGTGTCGTTCGAGGCGTCGTCGGTGCCGCAGGCGGTCAGCGCGCCGGCAACCACAAGGGCCGCCCCAACGGCAACGGCACGGCTCAAGCCAGAAGAAAATCGCACGGGTGTCTCCAAAAGGGTGTGTCGACCCGGTCGATCATGAAGTTGTTGCCCCGACACGCCGGTCGGGCGGGCAACAACATCATGATCGACGCGAGGGGTGGGGTGGGCGTGGTGCGCCCGGGGGAGGGAGGGGAGGGGAGGGGTTAGCGCGTGGGGCGGTGGTTACACGCCGCGCTGCACATTCGCATCAGGTCCACGTGGCGACGCCGGGTCAGGGGCGGCGTGAGCCGACCGGCCGGTGGCGTGGGGCTGAGAATGCGCATACGGTCTCCCGGGTCTGTTGCTGACCTGGGTGCCAGGCCACGCTTGCGCCGGCGTCCTGCCGGTGCCTGGTCTTCACCCGGGGCACCCCACCGCGGAGGAGGGTTGCCGGCCAGCGAGCCGGGGCTTCGCGCTGGCACTCATGACCTGCGCCGAGGCTAGCAGCTCCCACCGGTGGATCGTCCAGCCGTTATGACCACGCTCACCGCCGGCGCCGGTTCGACCGGCAGGTCAACCGGCGTGCACGTGCGGCCGGCGGCGCGGGTCGGGCTCTTGGCGACGCAGGATCTCCCGGGTGACCGAGGCGATGGCGCCCTGCCCGAACGCCAGGTAGCGCAGGAGGTTGCGACCCGGGCCACCCTCGCTCCATTCGAAGTAGATGTGTGGGCGTCGCCTGCTCCGGTCGCGGATCTCCAACAGCAGGGCGGCGAGCGCGGTGGGCACCGAGGAGCCGGTCAGGCTGAGCACCGGGTAGCTGTCGTGCGCCACGCTGCCGCGCACCGGCAGCTCGGTCTCGAAGTCCGACGGGTCGGTGACGTGGACCTCGACGAAGATGACGTCGCTGTCGTCGGGGAAGTCGTTGTCCGCCATGGTCTGTGCCAGCTTGGCGCGGTATTCGGCCGGGTCGCGGCGGTCCGGCTCGTGCGCGATGAGGCGGATCCGACGGGTGGCACGCTCGTCGATCATCCGGGCGGCGACCGGATCCAGCTCGACGTGGTCGACTCGCACCTCGTAGGCCCGTACGAGCCGGGACAGCACCGACACCAGGATCATCCCGCCGATGAAACAGGCGGCGATCTTGACGCCGTCGGGGCGTTCCACGACGTTCGCCAGGGTGGTGTAGACGAAGATCAGCGCGATGGTCCCGAAGGCGTACATCCGCCCCCGCTGCCGCCGTCGTCGCGCCGCGAGGGTCACGGCCGTCGCCGCCGAGGTGATCAACACCAGGACCCCGGTGGCGTACGCGCCGCCCTGCGCGTCCACGCTGGCGGAGAAGATCACCGTGATCAGGAATGCCACCGAGGTGAAGACCAGCACCAGCGGCCGGACCGCCCGCGCCCAGGTAGGGGCCATACCGTAGCGCGGCAGATACCGGGGTACGAGATTGAGCAGCCCGGCCATCGCCGACGCGCCCGCGAACCACAGGATCCCGATCGTGGACAGGTCGTAGACCGTGCCGAAAACGCCGCCGAGGTGCTGGTGCGCCAGGTAGGCCAGCGCCCGGCCGTTCGCCGGCCCGCCCGGCCTGAACGCCTCCGGCGGGATCAGCACGGTGGTGGTCACACTGCTGGTGATCAGGAAGACGCTCATCGTCGCGGCGGCGGTGGTGAGCAGCCGCCGCGCCCCCCGGATCCGGCCCAGCGGCCGGTCCTCCGAGTCCTCGCGATCCCCCCGGATGTGCGGCATCACGGCCACCCCGGTCTCGAAACCGGACAGGCCCAACGCCAGCTTCGGGAACACCAGCAGGGACAGCCCGACCACCAGCAGGGGATCGCCGTGCCCGGTGCTCAGCGCGGTGGTCCAGTCCCCGACCGCGCTCGGGTGGGTCACCACCCGCCACAGCGCGTCGGCGATCACCACCGCGTTCAGCGCCAGGTAGACCGCGACCAGGACGACGGCGATCCCGATGGCCTCGCCGAATCCCTTGAGGAACACCGCGCCCAGCAACGCCACCAGCAGGAGCGTGAGGGCCACCTCGTGTCCCTTGAGCCCGCTCGGCCAGAACGGGTTCTCGTCGAGGTGGGCGGTCGCGTCCGCCGCCGAGAGGGTGATGGTGATGATGAAGTCGGTGGCCGCGAAACCGAGCAGCACCAGCACCAACAGCTTGCCCGGCCAGTAGCTCAGCAGGCGTACGAGCATCGCGATCGAGCCCTCACCGTGCGGGCTCTCCACCGCCACCCGCCGGTACACCGGCAGCGCGCCCAGCAGCGTCACCAGCACCAGCACCAGCGTCGCCACCGGCGACAGCGCCCCGGCCGCGAGCGCCGCGATGCCCGGCTGGTAGCCCAGCGTCGAGAAGTAGTCGACACCGGTCAGGCACATCACCTTCCACCACGGGTGGTGCCGATCCTCAGGCGGGCGGCCGCCCGGGCCGGAATGCCGCGCGGCCCGCTCCGTACCGCCGTCGAGCAGCCAACCGCGCAGCCGCCCGGCGCGCCTGTTGCCCTGCACCGGCGCTTCCCCCGTCCTCCGCCCATGGTCACCGCGAGTATCCGCCCGGCCACACGCGCCCGTCCCCAGGTACGCCGAACCCGCCCGTACCGGGTGGGGACGGCCGGCGAGTCGGAGGGTTTCGGGCCGGGGGCAGGGGGGATGCAGCGCCTCCGGCGCGCCTCGCACCGAATCGTCCGGTCGGGCCGGGAGGCCGCCGGATCGGATGCCACCGGGGAAGGAGCGGGTCATGGTCGGCGGCCGTCGCTTCCGCCCGGGTGGTGGCTTCGGCCGTCAGCTCGACGAGCACGAGACCCGCGTCGGCGTGCCGCCGCCGGAGCCGCCCCCGCCCGCCGGTGGCATGGTGGACAGTGCCGTCTACATCCGGGGACACCGGATCGCGTCGCCGGCCGGCCTCGCCGAGACGTACTCCTGCCTACAGGAGCAGGACGACGCGATGGCCTGGATCGGGTTGTACCGGCCCGACATCGACCAGATCTCCTCGCTGGCGCGCGAGTTCCGCCTGCACGACCTGGCGGTGGAGGACGCGATCAACGCCCACCAGCGACCCAAGCTGGAGCGGTACGGGCACACGCTGTTCGTGGTGTTGCGTGCCGCCCGCTACGACGACCTGCGGGAGGAGGTCGAGTTCTCCGAACTGCACCTGTTCATCGGGCCCGGTTTCGTGGTGACGGTCCGCCACGGGGAGGTCCCCGACCTGGCGGCGGTCCGGCGCCGGATGGAGGCCGACGCGCCGATGCTCGCCCAGGGGCCCGAGGCGGTCCTGTACGCGATCCTCGACCAGGTCGTCGACGGGTACGCGCCGGTGGTCGCCGGGTTGGAGAACGACATCGACGAGATCGAGACCCAGGTCTTCGGGGGTGACCCGAACGCCAGCCGGCGCATCTACGGGCTCAGCCGGGAGGTCATCGAGTTCCAGCGGGCCGCCCGGCCGCTGCTCACCATGCTCGACGCGTTGGCCACCGGCGCCGGCAGCTACGGCACGGACGAGGAGCTGCTCCGCTACCTGCGTGACGTGACCGACCACCTCACCCAGGTGGTCGAGCGGGTGGACGGGTTCCGGCACCTGCTGCAGAACATCCTCACCGTCAATGCCACCCTCGTCTCGCAGCAGCAGAACGAGGAGATGCGCAGCCTGACCGCGGCCAGCTACGCGCAGAACGAGGAGCTGAAGAAGGTCTCCTCGTGGGCCGCGATCCTGTTCGCCCCCACGCTCATCGGCACCGTGTACGGCATGAACTTCGTCCACATGCCGGAGCTGAAATGGCGCTTCGGCTACCTGTTCGCGCTGCTGCTGATGCTGCTGGTCTGCGGAACCCTCTATCTGGTCTTCAAGCGCCGCGGCTGGCTCTAGCAGCGGGGCGCGAGGCTCACTCGATGCCGCGCAGGATGTGCCGCTCGTCCTCGCTGTCGTCGTCACCGGCGCCGATGCGACCGAGCAGCACGGCGGCGGCCCAGATGGTCAGGGGCGTGGCCGCCCCGGTCATCCCGCCACCGGTCCGGTCGTGGCTGGTCTGGCTCCGCTCCGTGCGCGGTGGCCTGCGCTGAGCCTGCATGGGCCCTGCCTCTCCTCGTCGAAGCCGCCGCGGGCGGCCCGCTCGCGCGGGTCACCACCGGTACGGCATCCACGTCGAACCATCCCACGCCCGGCCGCATCCGCACCCCCTGTTTTCGGTTTCCCGACTGTCGCCCGCCAAACCGGACATCTCGCCTCGATGGTGCACCGACCGGCCGAGTGGGTAGCGAGGTACAGGTGAGCGGATCTCTCGACACCGCCGTCCGGGTCGCCACCGGACGTGGCGCCCTGCCTCGCTACCTCGTCGCGGCGACGCTCGCCCGCGGCGCGGACGCCGGGGCGACCGTGGGAGTTGTGTTGCTGGCCACCGTGTCGCAGGTCGGGGCGACCCGGCCGGCGCTGCTCGGCGTACGCGCCGGACGCCGTGCGGACGCAGGTGTTCGTGTCGACGGCGGCCCTGAAGGTGGCCGCCGGCTCGCTCGGGACCGGGCTGGCCGGTGCGCTCGCCCCGCTGGGTCCGCGTCTGCTGCTGCTGGCCGGGGCATCCATCGCGCTCGCCGCAGCGGTGGCGGCGAGCGTGTCCGCGCGGCGGCGCGTCGACCGCCAGGACGGCTGGGACCTTGACAAACCCTAGGCCAGCGGATGGGCGATGCCGCGGGCGTGGTCGGTGAGGGCGGCGCCGACCACGGTCGCCGCCAGCGGCAGCACCTCCAGGCAGCGGCGCACCGCGGCGGCCATCAGCGTGTTCGGCACCCGCATGGACAGCGTGCAGTGCGGCACCCAGCGCCCCGGCTGGTAGTGCTCGACCAGGGTGATCCCGGCGGCGGCGAGCCGGCCGTGCACCAACCGGTGGTGCGCGAGCAACTCCGGGGTGGGCGCCGGGCCGAGCCAGAGCACCCGTCCGACGAACTGCCCCGCGTACTGGAAGTCCAGTCGTAGTGGGGCCGCCACGACCGTTCCGCGCAGCGCCTCGGCGACCTGTTCGGGGTCGAAGCGGGGCGCGACCGCGAGCGACACGTGCGGGCGGTGGCGCTGCTCCAGCAGCGAGCGCATGCTCTGCACGCCCTCGGCCTCCAACGCGTCCCACAACACCCGGATCCGCCGGGTGGCGTCCGGGTCCAGATACAGCTCCAGCGCCGCGACCACGTGATCACCGTAGCGGCCGAGGTCTGGCTGTCGGTGTCGGGCGGTACCGTGATCGGAAACCGACCAGGAGGCGTGCCCCGTGGACGTGAGTGACCTGCTGACCGAGACGTACGACCGGCTGCCCGACCTCGTCCGCGCGGCGGTCGACGGCCTCACCCCGGAGCAGCTGCGTCGGGCGCCCGGCGAGGGCGCCAACCCGGTCGGGTGGCTGGTCTGGCACCTCACCCGCGTCCAGGACCACCACGTCGCCGACCTGCTCGACGCCGAGCAGATCTGGGTCAACGGGGACTGGGCGGGGCGGTTCGGGCTCACCGCCGACCCGCACAACACCGGCTACGGCCACACGCCCGCACAGGTGGCGGAGGTGCGCCCGGAGAGCGCGCAGGCGCTGATCGACTACTACGAGGCGGTTTCGGCGCGTACCGGATCGTTCCTGGCGGGGCTGCGCCCGGCGGACCTGGACCGCGTGGTGGACGAGTCGTGGGACCCGCCGGTCACTCTCGGCGTGCGGCTGGTCAGCATCGCCGACGACGACCTGCAACACGCCGGGCAGGCCGCCTACGTCCGCGGCCTCGTCGAGGCCGTCTGACCCGCGTCCCCCGGTTCACCCGGTTCGGGTGACTCCCGCTCACCCCGCGCCGGGTGATTCTGCGGGGATGCGGGAGGTGATCTGATGGGTACGACGGCGGCGCGGTTCCTGCAGGACCTGGACGCCGGCCGGCGCCCCGACCTGTCCGAGACCACCGCCGGGACGCTGCGGCTGGACATGCGCGGCGACGGCTGTACCGATCACTGGTACCTGACCGTCGCTGACCAGCACGTCCAGGTGACCCGGTCGGCCGACGACGCCGACCTGCTGGTCCGCGCCGATCGGGCGGTCTTCGACGAGTTGGCCAGCGGTCAGCTGCACCTCGCCGAGGCGTTGCTGCGCAACGAGCTGACCGTGCGGGGCGACATGGCACTGCTGTTGCTGCTGCGGCGGATCTTCCCCGGCCCGGCCGACGCCCGGCATCCCCGTGCGCTGGGCCGGGCGGCCCTCGCGAGACAGGAGGGGTCGCGATGAGGCAGGAGCAGGTGCACGTGATCGCCGGCAACGTGTTCGCGATCAGCGACGCCCAGGGCGACATGGAGGTCGACCCGCAGGCGCCGGTCGGGCTCTTCTCGTTCGACACCCGCTTCCTGTCCCGGTGGGTGCTCAGCGTCGACGGGGAACGCCTCAACGCGCTCTCCCGCGACGACATGACGTACTTCGAGACCCGGTTCTTCCTGGTGCCCGGTGCGGCGAGCCACTACGTGGACGCCGACGTGTCGATCATCCGGCACCGCTCGGTGCACGACTGCTTCCACGAGCAGATCACCGTGCTCAACCATTCGCCGAAGCCCGCCGACTTCACCGTGCGGATGGAGGTGGGCGCCGACTTCACCGACATCGCCGAGATCGCCGACGTCGCACGGCCCCGACCGCGGGCCGTCCACGTCGCGGTCGACGCCCACCGTGCGGCACTCGTGCTGCGCTACGAGCGGGAGCGGTTCGGCCGCGTCACCACGGTGCACAGCACCGCCCCCGCCGAGGTCGACGAGGAGGGGCTCACGTTCCGGATCAGTGTTCCGCCCGAGGGGAAGTGGGAGACCACCCTGCACGTCAGCATGACGATGCGGGGCGAGGGTGACCGGGACATGCGCGCCGATCTGGAGTCGCACCAGCAGGTCCTGCGGCGGGGAATGGGTGACGACCTGACCGCGTGGTTGGCCCGGGCCCCGCAGTTGGTGGCCGAACGGGCGGGCCTGGAGGAGACGTACCAGGGCGCTCTGGCCGCCCTGGGGGCGCTGCGGTACCAGCCGCTGGCGTACACCGACCGGGTGCCGGTCGGCGGCCTGCCGTGGGCGATGGGAATGTGCGGGCGGGACAGCATCATCACCTGCCTGCAGAGCCTGGCGTTCGTCCCCGAGTTGGCCCGCGCGACGCTGCGGATGCTGGCGCTGCTGCAGGGTGGCCAACTCGACGACGAGCACGACGAGGAGCCGGGCAAGATCCTGGTCCAGTTGCGCTACGGCGAGTTGGCCGCGTTCGGGGAGCGGCCCAACGCGTTGTACTACGGCGCGGCCGACACCACCCCGCTGTTCGTGGTCCTGCTCGACGAGTACGAGCGCTGGTCCGGCGACGCGGAGCTGGTCCGCGAGCTGCGCCACCCGGCCCGGCGGGCGCTGGACTGGATCGACGAGTACGGCGACATGACCGGCGACGGTTACGTGCGCTACCAGCGCCGCAACGAGCGGCACGGCGCGGTGAACCAGTCCTGGAAGGACTCCCGGGACGCGATCGTCGACGCGCACGGGCGGTTGCCCGCGTTTCCCCGCGCCACCTGCGAGTTGCAGGGCTACGCGTACGACGCGAAGCGGCGCGGCGCCCGGCTGGCCCGCGAGTTCTGGGGCGAGCCCGAGTACGCCGACCGGCTCGATCGGGAGGCGGCGGCGCTCAAGGAGCGGTTCAACCGGGACTTCTGGTTGCCGCACCGGGAGTACTACGCGTTGGCGCTGGACCCGTACGGCGAGCAGGTCGACGCCCTGACGTCCAACATCGGGCACCTGCTGTGGAGCGGGATCGTCGCGGACGATCGCGCCGAGGCGGTCGCCGAGCACCTGCTCGGGCCGCGGCTGTTCAGCGGCTGGGGGGTGCGGACGTTCGCCACCGGCCAGCGCCCGTACAACCCGGTGGGCTCGCACCTCGGGGCGGTGTGGCCGTCGGACAACGCCCTGATCGCCGCCGGTCTGCGGCACTACCGTTTCGACACGCACGCGGCCCGGATCGCGGCCGGCATCTTCGACATGGCGCAGACGCTCGGCGGAGCGGTGCCGGAGCTGATCGCCGGCTACGAGCGGAGCCTGACCAAGTATCCGGTCCAGTTGCCCTCGGCCGGTCGTCCCCAGTCGTGGTCCTCGGGCGCGCTGCTGATGTTGCTGGGCACCCTGTTGGGCCTGCGGCCCACCGGCGAGAACCTGCTGGTGAATCCCGCCCTGCCGAGCGGCTTCGGCGGTATCGAGCTGCTCGACATCCCCGGCCGTTGGGGGCACACCGACGCGTACGCCGGTGATCGCTCCACCCAGGCGGAGGCCCGCCCGCGGACCCGGCGGCGACCGTGACTCAGCGGCCGTCGCTCCGGGCTGTCGCACCGCCGGCGTCCTGATCGAGGGACGGGGACACGTGGGCCGGGGGAGGCCGCCGGCGGTGCGCCTGGGCGCGACGGAAATCCTGCACGGCGAGGCTCAGGCCGGCCAGCTCGTCGGGGCGCGGCGCGGCACGCACCGCCGTCAGGAGCAGCACGACCGGACGCGTGTCGGTCGACGGATCGACGGGGAAACCGCCGAGCAGCCGCTCGGCGGTTTCCTGGTTCATCCGGTCCGCGTTCATCTCGTGTCCCTCAGCGCCCACCCCGCGGGCGATGTCACATCGGCGCCCGGAGCGGGAACCGGTGGTGACAGCACGAGGCGAAGCGCCCGAGGGCGGGCCGGGGCTCAGCCCATGGTCTTCGACCCGTCGATCGCCTCACGCAGGATGTCGGCGTGCCCCGCGTGCTGCGACGTCTCGGCGATGAGGTGCAGCAGCACCCGGCGGACCGTCCAGCTCGCACCCGGCTCGAACCAGGGCGCCTGCGGCAGCGGGTGGGCCGCGTCCAGATCGAGGGTGGCGATCAGCTCGTCGGTGTGGGCGGCCACCGCCTGGAACCGCTCGACCAGCCCGGCCAGGGTCTCGCCCGGCGCCATCCGGAACTGACCGACCCAGTCGATCTCCTCGCGCTGCATGGCCTCCGCGCCACCCACGGCGAACAGCATCCACCGCTCCTCGGTGCCGGCGACGTGCTTGATGAGCCCGCCCGGGCAGAGCTCGCTCACGGTGCTGCGGGCGGCGGCCTGCTCGTCGGTCAGCCCGTCGACGGTCTGCAGGAGGAAGCCCCGGTGCCGGCGCAGCGTCTGCAGCAGGTCGGCCCGTTCCCCGGTGAGCTGCGCGGTGCTGGTCATGGTGTTGCCCTTCGGTCGAGGTCCGTCGGGCGCCAGCCTAGGACCGGGCACCGACAC
This sequence comes from Micromonospora sp. NPDC005237, assembly GCF_040607775.1. Classification (NCBI taxonomy): domain Bacteria; kingdom Bacillati; phylum Actinomycetota; class Actinomycetes; order Micromonosporales; family Micromonosporaceae; genus Micromonospora; species Micromonospora sp. NPDC005237. The sequence goes on from NZ_JBEXHJ010000005.1 coordinate 87,246, forward strand.
TTCGGGGTCGGACACGACGGGAGCGCCGGCCGCCAGCGGTTGCCGATCGGGGCGCGGGACTGTCCACTGAATGACATGAGTGTGATCAAGGTGGGCACGTCGTCCTGGGCGGACCAGACGTTGCTGCGCTCCGGCTGGTATCCGCGCTCGGCCAACACGCCGGCCGGCCGGCTGGCCTACTACGCGGGACGGTTCCCGCTGGTCGAAGTGGACACGTCCTACTACGCCGTTCCGGTGCCGGAGACGACACAGGGCTGGGTCGACGCGACACCCGACGACTTCACCTTCAACGTCAAGGCGTTCAGCCTCTTCACCGGGCATCCCACGCCGGTCGCCGTGCTGCCCCGGGATCTGCGGCCGGCCGGCGGCCCGAGCCGGGTCCGCCGTCGCGATCTGCCCGAGCAGGCGTACGACGAGCTGTGGGCCCGCTTCCGGGCGGCGCTGGACCCGATCGCGGCCGCCGGCAAGCTCGGCGCGGTGCTGTTGCAGTTCCCGCCCTGGTTGGCGCGCGGCGCCGCCGCCGAGCGTCGCATTGTGGAGCTGGCGCAGCGGTGCCGGCAGTGGCGGGTGGCGGTGGAGCTGCGGCACGCCTCCTGGTTCGACGGCGCCGCCGCGGCGGCGACCCTGGACCTGCTACGCGCGCACGACCTGTCCCTGGTCTGCGTCGACATGCCACAGGGGCACCCGTCGTCGGTGCCGCCGATCCTGACGCGGACGGCGGAGCCCGCGATCGTCCGCTTCCACGGCCACAGCGACGCGTGGGGCGACGGCGACAAGCAGGACAAGTTCCGCTACGCGTACGACGAGTCGGAGCTGCGGGACTGGGCCGCGCGGCTGGCGGAGCTGGCCGGAGACGTCGACGACCTGCATGTGCTGTTCAACAACTGCTGCGCCGGGCAGGCCCAGCGCGACGCCACCCGGCTGGCGCAGTTGCTCGCCGAGACCATGCTCGCCGATCCGCGGGTGCCGCCCGGGCCGCGTGGACCGGCCGACGGTCAGACCGTCGCGGCGCGGGCCGCGTCGAGCGGCTGACGGACCGCTGCCCGCGTGCACCCCGTTTGGAGCGGGCACGCGGGCAGCGCCGTTGATCAGGAGCGTCGACCCCGGGTGCGCAGCGCGTCCTGGGACCGCTCGTTGACGTCCGCGTCGTCGGGGAAGCTCCGACCGCTGGGCGCCGGATCCGGTGGCGCTCCCGGCCCGGCCGTCGTCGTACGGGTGGGTTCGACCGAACCGAAGCCGTGCCGTCCGGCCGGACCGCTCCGGCCGGCCGGGGCGCCCGCGCGCCGCTCACCGCGCCGTCCCTCGGGCACCGCTGTCTCCTCGCTGCCCTCGTCCATCGGCGAGTCGTCGTCCGCGCCCCAGGGCGCGTCGGCGTCGAAACCGTCGTCGGCGCGCCACGGTTTGACCGCCTCCGGGACCGGCCGGTCACCGCCGCCTCTGCTGCGTCTCTCGTCTGCCGCCATGGCCACCTCGCTCGTCGGTCCGCCGCTGCCGGCGGACGGATTGCCCGTCCCCGGGCCGGTCCTGCCCGCTCGGCACGCCATAGCGCGTGGCGGGCGCGTGGGGTCGGCCGGCGCCCCGCCGTCGACGGTCCGGTGGGAAGCCGGCCGGCCCGACGCTCAGCGTCCGGCCATGGCCATCTGCCGCTTTCCCATGCCCATGCCCATCTTGCCCATGCCCATCTTGCCCATGCCCATCTTGGCCATGCCCATCGGCGCGCTGCGCATTCCGCTGGTGCGGCTGAGGATCCCGCGCAGCACCTGACCTGGCTTCTGCTGCTCACTCATGTACGCCGTGACCACGACCAGTGATCCCGTCAGCGCCGGAATCGCCCACTGGAGCAGCTTCATCTGCCGCTGCGAGGAGGCGACGCTGGCCGGCGTCTGGTGGCTGGGTTCCGTGGCGCCGTTCACCGGCGGGCCGCCCGCCTTCTCCAACCGCATGCCGACCAACCGGCTGTAGCCGGTGACCGCGAGCGCGCCGATCGTCAACGCCGTCTTGATGGCGCTGGCCCGGCCGACCCCGCGCTGGGCCACCACCCGTGGGCTCTCCGTGACCAGTTCGCCGACCGCACCGGCCAGGTGCGCGCCGATCGCGGCCGCGTTGACCGGAGTCCACTTCGACCAACCGGCCGAGGCGACCGGAAGTCGCTGGGTCGAGTCGTTGATTTTCGCCGCTGCGCCGTTGACGCCGAAGGCACCCATGAGGGAGCCGCCGAACCAGGCCGCCAGACCCAGATCGTGCATCGAGCGCAGTGCGGTGTGTCGTTCGGACATGTGATCCCCTTCCGCCGTGTCGGGCGAAGCGGCTTACCCGCCGCCCGGGCGGCTAACCCCGTCGCCCGCCGGTCGATCCCCGTCGCGCCGACACGACGGGGACGTACGGGCGTCGCGGCCGGAGACCGCCGCCGGGAGGAGTCGTCCGCGCGGTGGCGGGTAGATCCGTCCGACGCCGACGGAGAGGGGAACGCGATGTCGCAGCCGGATGAGGTCCGCGAGAAGACCCCCAAGACCGACGCGGTGCTCATGCACCCGAACAACGATCCGCACCGGAACACCGCGGAGGTCGCGCCGCGCAAGGACCACGCGCAGATCCAGGTGGAACGCGACGACGAGCTGGTGCCGCTGGACCCGGAGGAGTGAGCGGGGCGGGCCGCCCCGAGCAGCCGGTACGGCTCAGCGGGGCGGCAGGTCCGCGGCGAAACGGGCGATCCGCCCGGCCAGCGGCGCGCTGGCGCGGACCCAGGTGAAGTGGTCCAGCGGCGCCCCGGCGTCCGCCACCGTGTACCGCTCGCGGGTCACCGGTGCCGCGGTGAGCTTCGCGCAGAGGTGGTCCATGGTCTCGTGCGGGGTGTACTGGTCGTCGTCCACGCTGATCGCCAGCACCGGTGTGCGCACCGCGCGTACCGCCGCTTCGGTGTCCGTGCCGTCGAGCCGGGGAAAACGGCCGGTCCGCGCGGTGTGTGCCCAGTCGCGGATCACGCCGCGCGCCTGCCGGCCGCCGAAGCCCCAGCCCGGCCAGACGCCGAGCAGCGCCGCGGTGGCGGCGATGCCCTGGGTGTACGGCAGCACGCCGAGCCCTCGGCGACCCGGATAGGTGCGCCAGTACGGGACGCCCACCGCGACCAGCGCCAGAGCGTCCACCGCGTCGCCGCCGTGGCGGGCGAGGTGCAGCAGGGCGGCCTGCCCGCCGAGGGAGTGACCGAGCAGCACCCGGGTACGCCCGTCCAGCCGCGGCTTGAGCGCCGCCAGGACAGCGCCGACGTCGCTGGCCAGCTCGGCGTAGCCGTGCCGGTCGGCGCGGCTCGGGGCGGGCGTGCTCGCTCCGGTGCCCCGCAGATCCGCGACGACCACGGCCAGGCCGGCGGAGCGCAGCGCGGCGGCGAACGGCCGGTAGTAGCGGGCGCGGACCCCCATCGCGGGCCAGATCACCCCCACGGGCGCGCCGGGCGGGCCGTCCGGCTCGGGATAGACCTGCATGCCGAGCCGAGCGCCGTCGACGTCGACGAACTCCTGCGCGTACTCCGGATCCCCGTTCACCGGCCCAGCCTACGGCCCGACGTTACCGGCGGGTAGCCGAGGCGGTCCGGACGCGGCGGAGGCCCCGCCGAATGGCGGGGCCTCCGGTGGCGCGCGACCGGTCAGGAGACGGAGATCGTCCCGTCACCGGCGCGGACACATGACACCGCGCGGGCGGCGGTGGCGGCCGCGCCGGCGAGGCACCGGCCGAGCACCTGGTGCCCGGTGGCGTTCGGGTGCCACGACTCCTGGCAGGTCTGGAAGTAGCTGACGCAGGTGTTGGCGATCCGCTGAATGGCGATCTTGTCCTTGCCGGCGAGGCTGGTCACGAAGGTGCCGGTCGCGCCGTCCTGCAGCCGGATGGGCGTGGCCAGCGCGCCGGTCGGGCTGGACGTCGACTCGCACAGCCGCGCGCCGTCGAAGGCCCGCTGCACGTTGAGGTAGACCAGGTCGTCGGCGGGGAACTCGGCGGCCAGGGTGTCCCGGGTGGACTTCACGATGCCACCCAGGCCCTGCGAGAAGCGGTGCCCGGGGGCGAGGCTGGCCCGGTGGATCGGGCAACCGGCGGCGTACCGCTCCGCGCCGAGGTCACGGAACTTGTCCCGGGTGTCGTCCCGGCCGTCCTCCTCGTAGTACACCGGGTTCAGGTCCAGCGGCAGCGGGTTGGTGTAGTCCTGGAACACCACCCGGTGCTGGCCGTCCGCGTCCACCTGGTCGAGGGTGGTCAGGATCTGGCGTACGGCGGCGGTGGTCTCCGCGGTCGCGGCGCTGAGCTGTGCGGCGGTGGCCAGGTCGGCGTCGCTGCACGGCTTCTGCTCCACCGGCCCGTTCAGGTACGCCCAGAACTCCCACCAGCCCGTCCAGGCGTCGGCGATGAAGCGGTTGGCGCACGTCTCCGCGACGCTGCCGAAGGTGAACGAGCTGTTGTTGGAACCCAGGCCGATCAGCACGAGGTCGATGTCCTGCGTCTGCGCGACGGCGCGCAGCTGGTCGAGCTGGGCGGCCACGGTTCGGCCGTTGGCCCGCGCGCCGGAGGCGGTGGCGATGTCGTGCGGCTGGCCGCCCGAGCAGGCCAGGTTGAACCGGTTCTGGATACCCGGCAGGTTCGCCTGGTTGAGCGAGGCGTTCGCCGACCGGTGGCAGAAGTACGCGTTGTTGTTCGGCGCCGTCCAGCCGGGGAAGCCCTGGGCGACCCCGTTGGCGTCGACCACCGGGGTGTACGCCCCGGCGCCCTCGCCGCTGATGAAGCTGTCGCCGAGCGCCACGGCGGCGGTGGGCAGCGCGGCGGTCGCGGGGGCGGGCAGCGCGACGGCGGTCGACAGCGCTGCCGTGACGATCGTGAGTGCCGCGGCGAGCGCGGTACGGCGGAACCTGGGCATGGGGCTCCCATCCAGCGAAAGATGAAAGATTCTCTGAGAGCGCGATCAGATCACCCCTGTGCGACGGGCGTCAATGGCCCGTAACGGAACCGTTCGATGAAAGACACACACGCCTGGTGCGCGCGGCCGTCGGTTGGTCGGTCGGGCTGCTAGCGGCGGCGCAGCGCGGCGGCGCCGACCGTGTTCAGACCCACACCCCAGATCAGCAGTACGCACAGCCACTGCACCCACCGCAGCACGCTCATCTCGCCGGAGAGCAGGTTGCGCACGCTGCCGAACGGGGTGAGCCACGGCTGCGCCGGGCGCAGGGCTTCCACGGCCCCCAGCAGCGCGAACAGGGCCAGCGGCAGGACGATCGTGGCGAGGAACGCGACTACCGGCGACCGCAGCAGCAGGCCCAGCCCGGTGCCCACGAAGCCGGCGACGATCTGCACCAGCACGCTGCCCACCGCGACCGTTCCGGCGAGCCGCCAGGGCTCGTCGGCCACGTCGGCGGGAGTGAGGGCCAGCGTCGCGGCGCAGATCAGCACTCCCACGACGCCGATCACCGTGGCCGGCAGCACCACCGCGAGCACCGTCGGGACGACGTGGACGGTGCCGGACGCCCGACGCAGGTCGCGCACGAGCAGGATGCCGAAGAGTGGCGTGAGGACCGACATCACGCTCTGCACCGTGCCCGAGAGAGCGGCGAACGTCCGGTCGGTGGGCGCCGCGGCAGCGACCAGCGCCACGGCGCAGAACAGCCCCACCACCAGGGTGCCCACGAGCAACCACCGCCGGGCCCGCGTGCCGAGGGACCGTCGCAGGGCGTCGCGTGTCGGCTCGTCCACCACGATCACCTTCCGACGGCTGGTCGGGTAGGTGAGCCTACCGTCGACGGTATCCGTGCGTGGTCCCGTGATCACCGCTGTGCCGTATACGGCACCTCGCTGCGCTCGCCGGACCTGGACGTGGTCAGCTTCCGCTACGGGCTGGAGCAGCCCGCCCACCGAGGAGGCGGAGGCGGGCACCAGCCTCGGCTGGACCGGCAAGACCGTCTCGGTGACCCTGGCCACGCCGGCCTACGGCACCAACACGCTGTACGTCGCCGCGGTGGACAGCGTCGGGAACGTCGGCTACGGCTCGCTTGTTATCCAGGTGCCGACGCCGTAGGGCGGCCGACCACCAACCGGTCACGGCGCGGCTGAGGCGCCGAAACCGGACAACACCACACCGCGTCGAGGCCCGCATCCGCAACGAGGATGCGGGCCTCGACTGCGGGGTGCCGTCGTCGTGTCGCATCTGCCGGTTAGGCTCGCTGCGGCGCGCGCCGGCCGACCGACAGTTCGGACGCGGCACCACACCGCCGAGACCGGGGAGTACGACCAGTTGACCGCAGAGCCTGACACCCTGTACGGGGCCGATGACCTCACCCACCTTGAGGGGCTGGACGCCGTCCGCAAGCGGCCCGGCATGTACATCGGTTCCACCGACAGCCGTGGCGTGGGTCACCTCGTCAACGAGATCCTCGACAACTCCACCGACGAGGGTGTCGCCGGTCACGCCACCACCGTCGAGGTGATCCTGCACGCCGACGGCTCGGTGCAGGTCGACGACGACGGCCGCGGCATCCCCACCGACGTGCACGCCAAGTCCGGCATCTCCGGCGTCGAGCTGGTGCTGACCCGGCTGCACGCGGGCGGCAAGTTCGGCGGCTCCGGCTACAAGACCTCCGGCGGCCTGCACGGCGTCGGCGCCTCGGCGGTCAACGCGCTGTCCCGCCGCTTCGACGTGACCGTCCGCCGAGCCGGCAAGGTCCACGCGATGTCGTTCCGGCACGGCGTTCCGGGGATCTTCGACGGCGACGGGCCGGACGCGCCCTTCACCGCAGGCCCCGGCCTGCAGGTGGTCGGCGCGATGAAGCGCGGCCAGCGCACCGGCACCTCGATCCGCTGGTGGCACGACGCCCGCTACTTCGAGACCGGCGCAGCGCTCGACGTCGACGCCGTCCGGATGAAGCTGCGCAACACCGCGTTCCTGGTCCCCGGCGTGACGTACCTGCTGCGCGACCTGACCGGCGAGGCCCCCGCCGAGGAGCGGTTCCACTACCCCAACGGGCTCAGCGACATGGTCGAGTTCCTCGCACCGGCCGGCGACCGGCCGGTCTCCGGCATGCTCCTGGTCAACGGCGAGGGGACGTACCGGGAGAACGCTGCCGACGCCAACGGCGTCATGCAGTCCAACGTGCAGCGTCGCGCCGAGGTCGAGGTGGCGTTCCGGTGGGGCACCGGCTACGAGCGCACCGTCGAATGCTTCACCAACACCATTCGCAACGCCCACGGCGGCACCCACCGCAAGGGCTTTGAGCGGGCCCTCGTCCGCACCCTCGCCGACGCCGTCCGCAACACCCGCGGCCTGCTCAAGGCCAAGGAGGAGCCGCCCACCCTGGACGACGTCCTGGAGGGGATGACCGCCGTGGTGCACGTGCGGATCCCCGAGCCGCAGTTCACCTCGCAGACCAAGGACGAGCTGTCCACGACCGGCATCACCAAGGTCATCCAGACCCTGGTCGACGCGCACGTCAAGGCCTGGCTGGAGGACCGGCGCACCAAGGCCGAGGCGCGCGTCGTCCTGCAGAAGATCGTCGACGCGGCGCGGGTGCGGCTCACCCAGAAGCAGCAGAAGGACGCCGCCCGGCGCAAGACCGCCCTGGAGGGCGCGTCCATGCCGCCGAAGCTGGTCGACTGCCGTGCCACCGGGATCGACCGCAGCGAGCTGTTCATCGTGGAGGGCGACAGCGCCCTCGGCACGAGCCGCATGGCCCGCTCCTCGGAGTACCAGGCGCTGCTGCCGATCCGGGGCAAGATCCTCAACGTGCAGAAGGCCAACCTCCAGCAGGTTCTGGACAATGCCGAGTGCGCCGCCATCGTCCAGGTGCTCGGGGCCGGCTCGGGGCGGACGTTCGACCTCGCCGCGCTGCGCTACGGCCGGGTGCTGATCATGGCCGACGCCGACGTGGACGGCGCGCACATCCGTACGCTGCTGATCACCCTCTTCGCCCGGTACATGCGGCCGTTGATCGAGGCCGGTCGGCTCTACGCCGCCATGCCGCCCCTGCACAAGATCACCACCAAGGGGCGCAACCCGCAGACCGTCTACACCTACACCCAGGCCGAGATGGAGGCGACGGTTCGCAAGCTGGAGAAGGCCGGCAAGCAGATCGTCACGCCCATCCCACGCTTCAAGGGCCTCGGTGAGATGGACGCCGACGAGCTGTGGGACACCACGATGAACCCCGCCACCCGCGCCGTCCGCCGGATCACCCTGGACGACGTGGACGCCGCCGAGCGCATCCTCGAACTGCTGATGGGGGAGAAGGTCGAGCCGCGCCGCAACTGGCTCATCGACTCGGCCGACCGCGTCGACCGCGATGCGATCGACGCATGAGCGAGCGGCAGCGAGCGAATATTCGGAACAGTGCGACGGTGCCTCAGGGCGTCGCGCAGCGAAGCGGAGCGACGGCATGAGCGCCGCTGCCGTCCGAGGGGAAAGCTGAGTCATGGCACGCCGTAAGGAAAACAAGGTCGACCTCTCCTCGTTCGACCAGGCCGGCGCGCGGGTCTTCGACAACCCGCTGGTCACCGAGGTCTCCGACTCCTACCTGGAGTACGCGTTCTCGGTCATCCACTCCCGCGCCCTGCCCGACGCGCGCGACGGCCTCAAGCCCGTGCACCGGCGCATCCTCTGGTCGATGTACGAGCAGGGCTACCGCCCCGACCGAGGGCATGTGAAGTCCGCACGCATCGTCGGCGACTGCTTCGTCGCCGGCACACTGGTCTCCACGCCCGATGGCCTGCGGCCAATCGAGGAGATCGAGGTCGGAGACCTCGTGCTGGACGGCGAGGGCGCGTCGGTCCCGGTTACCACCGTCTTTCGTAATCCGAATTCTGACCTCGTTCGCGTCACCTGGAGCAATGGGCACACGATGCTCGTCACCCCGGGCCAACGTTTCCGGGTGGTCGCGGATGACCTCTCCGTGCAGTGGGTCGAGGCTCGGGACCTTGCGGGACGCCTTGCGCTGGCCTATGGGAGCCGCCGTACTGAGGTGTCGCCGCATCCTGGCGACGTCTACGACTACGTGCGCGGGCTGCTGGTAGCCGAGGGTTTCCCGGTCGACCGGAACCGCACAGCGGACGGCCGGGTCCGCATCCACATGTGTGACATCGAGCCGCTTGATGTCGCTCATGGCTGGGCTATCGCCAGTGGATTGAACGTCTCCCGCGGAAAGCGTGAGGCTGCCAACCCCCGTCATCGCGACCAGCACATTTTGACTTTCAGCCGTAACCAAGGGCTGTTGGAGGTTACTGAGCCGCTCAGCCGTGACAAGCACGTGCCGCGCGACATCCTGGGCAACCGATCGGCGTGGGCGCCGTTCCTCGCTGGCTTCTTCGATGGCGACGGCTACGTCCGCAAGCGGTTCCGAGAGATGGTTTTCGTCAGCACCAGCAAGCTACTGGTGCGGCAGATATACGCCATGCTCGCCGACCTAGGTCTACACGGGCACTACTGGACCAGCGGTCGTCATTCTGATGGACACCCGCTTCACGGGCTCTCCGTATCCGGACGTGACGCCGCTGATCTCGCCCGGATGTTCCTGCCGTGGGTGCGAATCGGCTACAAGCACGATGGCCTGCAACGGGTTGCGAACATCGACTATCGGTATAGCGGCAAACAAGGCAATGACCGGTTGCCGTACGGCCCGGTGATGGCGGAGCTCACCGCAGCGCATCAGGGTGGCGGATGGTTTCGGGATCAGGCCGGACAGGCGTTTCGTGCCTCGCTCTCGGCAAGCGGCGGCCCGAAGGTGCGGTATGGCAAGGACCGCAACGGCAATCCGCTCGCCGAGCGGTCGTTCCAGTTGGAGCGGGCGGCCCGGGACGGCTGGGTCCAGAAACTCCACCGGCTCGGCTCGCCGCTCGCCGCTCGGCTGGATGCGCTGGTCGGTAGTGCTTTTCTGCGGGTCACCTCGGTCGAGGTGGTGCCGCCCGACGTCACGTACGACATCCAGGTGGGCAGTGACGAACACGCCTTCGTTGCTGAGGGCTACGTGGTGCACAACTGCATGGGTAAGTACCACCCCCACGGTGACACGGCGATCTACGACGCGATGGTCCGCCTCGCGCAGGACTTCTCGCTCAACGTGCCGCTCATCGACGGCCACGGCAACTTTGGATCCCAAGACGACGGTCCGGCTGCCTCAAGATATACAGAAGCGCGGATGTCCCGCGAGGCGATGCTGCTCGTCGGGGAGCTGGGCGAGGACACCGTCGACGTCGAGCCCAACTACGACGGGTCGTTGACGCAGCCCACCGTGCTGCCGGCCGCCTTCCCCAATCTGCTGGTCAACGGCGCGTCCGGGATCGCGGTCGGGATGGCCACCAACATGATCCCGCACAACCTCGCCGAGGTCGTCTCGGCGGCCCGCTGGCTGATCAACCACCCGGACGCCACCCTGGACAAACTCATGGAGTTCGTTCCCGGCCCCGACCTGCCCACCGGAGGCGTGCTGCTCGGCCTGGACGAGGTGCGCCGCGCGTACGAGACGGGGCGCGGCGTGGTGCGGATGCGCGGCAAGGTGGAGATCGGCCCGATCGAGGGCAGCCGGGGCCGCCAGGCGATCACCGTCGTCGAGTTGCCCTACGGCGTCGGCGCGGAGAAGGTCATCGCGGCGATCACCAACGAGGTCACCAAGACCAAGCGGCTGACCGGCATCGCGGACGTCAAGGACCTCACCGACCGGGAGAGCGGCACCCGGTTGGTCGTCGAGTGCAAGGTGGGGGTCAACCCGCAGGCGCTGCTCGCCGACCTCTACCGGTTGACCCCGCTGGAGCAGTCCTTCGGTGTCAACAACCTGGTGCTGGTCGACGGCCAGCCCCGTACCCTCGGGTTGAAGGCGCTGCTGGAGGTCTTCCTGGCCCACCGGTACGACGTGGTCACCCGGCGCAGCTCGTACCGCCGCCGTAAGCGCGAGGAGCGGTTGCACCTGGTCGACGGCCTGCTGATCGCTCTGCTGGACATCGACCGGGTGGTCCGGTTGATCCGCGGCAGCGACGACGCGCAGGCTGCCAAGGACGGGCTGATGAGTCAGTTCGGCCTCTCCGACATCCAGGCGACCTACATCCTGGACACTCCGCTGCGCCGCCTGACCAAGTACGACCGGATCGAGCTGGAGGCGGAGCAGGAGCGGCTGCGCGCCGAGATCACCGAGCTGTCCACGATCCTGGACGACGAGCGGGTGCTCAAGAAGCTGGTCTCCGACGAGCTGGCGGCCGTGGTCAAGCAGTTCGGCACCGAACGGCGGACGACGCTCGTCGACGGCGACCTCAAGGAGGTGCTCGCGGCGTCCGCGCCGGCCGGCCCGCTGGAGGTTGCCGACGACCCGTGCCAGGTCATCCTCTCCGCGACCGGGCTGGTCGCCCGGACCGCGGCCGAGTCGGAGGAGAGCGCCGAGGGGCGCCGGCGCAACGGCCGGGTCAAGCACGACACGGTACGCGCGATCGTGCACTCCACCGCCCGTGGTCGGGTGCTGCTGGTCACCAGCGCGGGTCGCGCCTTCAAGATCGACGTACTGCCGCTGCCGGTGCTGCCCGAGCAGGCCGGCACGGTGTCGCTGCGCGGCGGCATGTCCGCCGCCGAGCTGGTGCCGCTGGAGGCGGGGGAGACCGTGGTCGGTCTGGCGCCGCTCGGCGGTGCGGCGGACACCTCACCGGGGCTGGCGCTGGGCACCCGACAGGGCGTGGTGAAGGTGTGCGCGCCGGAGTGGCCGGTGCGGTCCGACGAGTTCGACGTGATCGGCCTGCGCGACGGTGACGAGGTGGTCGGGGCGACCTGGCTGACCGACGGCGCCGAGACGCTCACCTTCGTCACCTCGGAGGCGTCGTTGCTGCGTTTCGCCGCCGGGCTGGTGCGTCCGCAGGGCCTCAAGGGCGGCGGGATGGCCGGCATCAACCTGCCGGCCGGGGCCCGGGTGGTGTTCTTCGGCGCGGTACGCACCGACGACGCGGGGCACGGCGAGCCGATGGTCGTCACGTCCACCGGGGCGACGGTCAAGGTGACGCCGTTCAAGGCGTACCCCGCGAAGGGCCGGGCGACCGGCGGCGTCCGCGCGCACCGCTTCCTCAAGGACGAGACCGACGTGGCCGTCGCCTGGGTGGGGCCGCGCCCGGTCGGCGCGACCGGCACCGGCGAACCGGTGGAGCTGCCGGCAGCCGACCCCCGCCGCGACGGCAGCGGCTTCGCCGTGATGCTGGGCCCAACGGTGGTAGGCCACCTCATCGAACGCGACTAACCCCACCCCCCACCCCCACACTCGTTGATCATGAAGTTATTGCCGCGACACGCCGATGGCGGTGGCAACAACTTCATGATCAACGCCGGGGGTGGGGGTGGGGTGGGGTGGGGTTAGGCGACGTTGAACGGGCGGAACTGGACGCTCACCCTCGGGCCTACCGGGCGGGTGGTCTTGGGGATGGCGTGTTCCCAGGTGCGCTGGCAGGAGCCGCCCATCACGATCAGGTCGCCGTGGCCCACCGGGAACCGCAGGCTGTCGCCACCGCCGCGCGGGCGCAGCAGCAGCGGCCGAGGTGACCCGAACGAGACGATCGCGACGATGGTGTCGCTGTGCGCGGAGCGGCCGATGGTGTCGCCGTGCCAGGCGACGCTGTCCCGGCCGGAGCGGTAGAGACACATGCCGGCGGTGACGAACGGCTCGCCCAGCTCGGGCGCGTAGTGCCGGGTCAGCGCCGCCCGCGCCGAGGTGAGCACGGGGTGCGGCAGTTGCCGGTCGACGCCGTACCAGCAGAGCAGGCGGGGCACGTCGACCTCGCTGTCGTACATGGTGCGTCGCTCCGCGCGCCACGGCACCTCGGCGAGCAGGGTGTCCAGGACCGCGTCGGAACCGCGCACCCAGCCGGGGAGGTGGTCGACCCAGGCGCCCCGGCTGAGCTGGTGCCGCCGGAGCTGGCCGGGCAGTGGCCCCAGGGTCGGCTCCGCGTCGGTCAGGTCGAGCATCGACGGCTGGTAGGCGGCCTGCGTCATGCAGCCACCCTAGCAGCACTTTCGTACACCCGTGCTACGCCGTGGCCGCGGCGTTGTGCTTCGCCACCAGGTCCGGAAGGTCGTCCAGCGCGTCGATGCGGAACAGGCACTGCTCGGCCGCGGCCGGCGTGTCGAGGATGTGCCCCCACGGGCCGCGCCGGATCAGGCACGTCTTCATGCCGGCCTCGACGGCCGGGCGTACGTCGTTGTCGGGCCGGTCGCCGACGTACAGGATCGACGACGCGTCGCCACCGCCCGCCCGGACGACCCGGTCGAAGAAGGCCGGTGACGGTTTCGCCACGCCCCAACCGGTTGAGGTGCCGATCAGGTCCACGGGAAGGTCGAGGGCGTGCAGGAGCGCCTCGGCGGAGGCGGGTTGGTTGCCGGCCAGGCCGACGAACAGGCCCTGCTCCTTGAGCGAGGTCAGGCAGCCGCGCGCGTCGGGGTAGAGATCCTCCTCGCCGAACCACTCGGGTTCGCCGGCGGCGGCGCGACGTTCCAGCTCGGCGGCGAGGTCGAAGTCGGGCCGGAAGGCCCGGAACGTCTCCTGGTAGTCCTGGCCACGGGCGATCACGGCACCGAGGACCGCCGAGAGCGTGTGCCGTGGAACGCCGAACCAGTCCGCCCAGCCCGCGAACTCGCGGGACTCGTCGAGAATCGTCCCGCCAACATCGAAGAAGACCGCTCTGATCACGTGCGTCCCCCGTTCGCCTGGTCGACGGATCATAAGCGGGAGAACGCGCGTCGTCAGTCCGCGACGGCGGCCGGGCGTACAGCGTCGAACACCGCGTCCACGACCCGCGCCCGGCCCCGGCCGTCCACCGTGGACCAGGCCCGCGCGGCCAGCGCCGCGCGGCGCTGCGGCGAGCTGAGCAGCCCGTTGAGGGTCCGCGCCGCCGTCGCCCGGGCGGCCCGCCCGGGCACCCCGGCGCCGGTCAGCTCCGGAAGTTCGCCGAGGCCGGCGGCCAGACCGTGCTGGACCACCCGGGTGTACGACTCGCGTTGGTTGTCGACCACGCAGACCAGCGCGGCGGGTGCGCCGAGGCAGCACAGTTCCCAGGTGGAGGTGCCAGCGGCGCTGACCACCAGGTCCGCTCCGGTGATCAGGGCCGGCAGCGAGCCGGTGGGCGGAACGGGACGGACGATCTGCCCCCGCCCGGGGGTGATCGTCTCCAGTTCGGCCTCGATCTCGGGTCGGCCGACGACGACCGTGAGGTCCATCGGGTGTCCGGTGGCCAGCAGCACCCGGGTCAGCACCGGGGCCGCGCCGACCGCGTCGGTGCCGCCGAAGAAGGCCAGCACCCGGGGCCTGCTGACCGCCGTGGCGGGCCGGGGCCTCGCCGGACGGGCGGTCACGACCGAGTCGCGCAGCAGGGCGTACCCGCTGCCGGCGAGCAACCGCCCGGGCAGCGCCGGAAGCTGGGCCCCGAAATTCTGGTCGAGGTAGAGGTCGGCGTCCTGGCCCCTGCTGTCCCCGTCGATGACGGCGAGGGTGAACACGCCGGCCGCGCGCAGGGCACCCACGCCGGCCGGGTCCAACTCGTAGGAGTCGACGACCACCACGTCGAGGTCGTGTCGTCGGGCCGCCTCGACCAGCTCGGCCGGCGACTCGGGGCCGGGGTGCAGTCCGATGCCGCGCGCGGCCAGTTCGGCGGTGGCCCAGCCGAGCCGTTCCACAGTGCCGAACACCGCGACGTGGGCGCCCCGGGCCAGGAACTCCTCGGCGAGCGCCAGGCAGCGGACGAGGTGCCCGACGCCGCGCCGCGGCCCGGCGTCGCAGCGCAGTCCGACCCGTAGCGTGCTCAGGACTCCTCCAGCCGCTTCTGGCGTACGTCGGCGTTGAGCGCGCGCAGCCGCGGCTGCCCGTCGAGCCAGTCGGCGAGCTTGGCCAGCGGCACGCTGACGTCGCCGAAATGGTCGGCGACGGCGCTCACCAGCGCCCAGTCCTGCTCGGTGTCGAGGGTCAGCCGCAGCGCCGAACGGTCCGGGGTGAGGGTCACCCCGAGCACCCGGAACACATCCGGATGGGTGTACGCGTACGAGGTGACGTGCACCCGGTGGTGACCGGTGGCGAGCCGGTCGAGGGTCCGCAGGGTCTCCGCGCGGATGATCTCGACGTCCAGCCCGCGGGGCAGGGTCCGGGCGATCGACGTGCTCGCGTAGTCCAGGCCGGGCACGGCCCGGTACACCGAGGCGACCAGCGTGATGATCTCCGGGTCGAGCAGGGGACAGTCGGCGGTGAACCGCATGACCGCGTCGCCGGGGTGTGCGGCGAGCGCGCCCACGAACCGGCCCAGCACGTCGTCGACCGGCCCGCGGTGACACGGCACGCCGAGCCGCCGGCACTCGTCGACCACCGCGTCGTCGACGGCGTCCGTGCTCGTCGCGACCACCAGGTCGGCGAGGACGCCGCTGTCGCGGGCGGCGCGTACGACGCGACCCAGCACGGACCGCCCGGCGAGCGGGCGGAGCACCTTGCCGGGTAGCCGCGACGAGCCCATCCGGGCCTGCACGATCCCGACGATCCGGGGCCCGACGGCCGCTCCCGTGTCGGCCGTCGGGTCCGGTCGGCTCGCCGTCGCGGACGCGTTGTCGTCGCCGGTCACTGCTGCTCCTCCTGCCTCGGCGCGAGCGCCGCCCGAGCTCGCCGCTTGGCGGCACGCGCACCCCGCTTGGCCAGCCGGGCCGGGGTGATGGCGAGCCGGCCGACGCGGTAGCTGATGGACCCGCTGAGCAGGCCGATCTTCGCCTCGGCCCGGCGCAGCGCCCGCTCCCGGGAGGTGAGCAGCTCGTCGGTCCATCGGGTCAGGGCGGCGAGCCGGCTGATCTCCTCGCGTTGCCGCAGCCACGCCTCACGCAGCTGCTGGTAGCTGCGCGCGCCGACCGGCGGGTCGGTCGGCTCGACGGCCTGCAGCTCGGCGGCGAGGGTCGCGCGGCCGTTGGCGTCCAGGCCGTGCAGCGTGGCCGCGATCGCCGCCTCGGCCTGCACCGCCTCGGCCACGGTCGCCCGGTCCAGGTCGTGGCCGGCGAGCCCGCCGAGCACCACGGTCAGGCCCGCGACGTCGAGAGTGGACGACCACGGGTGGGCGTACCCGCCGGTGAGCAGGGCCGCCGCGAAGCGCCACAGGCCGCGGGCCAGCACCACGTCGCCGGGCAGCGTGTCGGTGGCCCGCCAGCTCGGGTCGAGCACCGCGTAGCGTTCCCCGCTGACCACCATGTTGTCGGTGCTGGCCAGCGCCGCCGCGCCGGCGAGTCGGCCGTCGGCGTCGGCCTGGCCGGCGAGCCAGCCCGCGTACCCGTGCAGCAGCGTGCGCAGCGTCGCCAGGTCGCGGCGCAGCGCGGCGTCGAGCAGCACAGTGTGCAGCAGCCGCCCGGTCGGCACCGGCCCGGACAGTGCGGCCGGGTCCCGGTACGCGGCTTCGCGGCTGGCGAACGGCGCGGCCGGCGTGCTCGTGCCGGCGCCAGTGCCGGCGCTGTGGCCCCACCGCCAGCCCGACGGGCCGTCGAGCACCTCCAGCACACCGATCCCGGGCTGGCCGGACTGCCCGGTCTGCGCCAGCGCCACCGGCAGGTCCCCGTCGACGGTGGCGTCCGTGGGCCCACCCGGCCGACGGGCCAGCATCAGCCAGGCCGGCGCGAGATCGGCGGCACGCCCGGCGTGCAGGGCGTCCACCGCCAGCCGGGCCGGGTCCTGGAGCACGGTCGCGGTGCCGAAGGCCCCGGCGCAGGCGCCGTGCAGCACCGCGTCGAACAGCCCGCAGCCCGCGCCCCGGTCGAGCTGGTCGGCGTCGAGCAGCGCCGTCGCGGTCGCGCCGTCGGGGTACGCGGCCCAGCAGGCGACCGAGCGCAGCCCGGCGCCGGTGAGCCGCTCGCGCAGTTGGTCCCGGTTGGCGGGGTGCGCCTGGTCCAGCACGCCACCGATCACCCAGGCGGAGTCGTCGCGGGCGGCGTACCAGGGGGTGGTGGCGACCAGCCGGTGCAGCCCGAGCGGGTTGTCCAGGCGCAGCAGCAGCGCGCCGCCGGGGCGTACCGCCGCGACCAGTCGTGCGAGCACGCCGTCCCAGCCCAGCCGGGTGCCCTCCACCGACTCCACCGGGTCCAGTCCGGCGGCGGCGATCACCACGTCGTACGTCTCGTCGTCGGGCAGCCCGGCCGGGCCGCCCACGACCACGCGGGCGGCCCGCTGAGCCAGCGCCACCGCGTCCGGGTGGCTGCGCAGCAGGCAGGTCACCTCGGCGTGGGCGAGCCGGACGAGCAGCGCCGGGTCGTGCGGGCCGGCCAGCAGGACCCGGGCGCCGGGCGGCACGATCCGGGCGGCCAGCGCGGCGAGGGGCCCTCCGTCGGCCAACCGCTCCTTGGGCAGGTCGGACCAGGCCAGCATCTCGCCGCCCGGCAGGGTGATCCGGCCGGCGGGTGCCGTCTCAGTCGTCACTGTCGTCCTCTTCTTCTTCCGGAAGGTTCGCCCAGCCGAGCAGCTCCCGCAGCTCGGGCGGTGTGCAGCGGTGGTCGGTGCCCAGCTCCGCGCGGGCGATCGAGACCGCGGTGGGCAGGTCGACCTTCGCGCCGTGCAGTTCCGGCCACTGCCGCCGGATGCGGGCGGTGCCGCCGAAGGTCGGGTCCTCGTTGGACAGGATCATCGGGTCGCCGTAGACCGCCGGTTCGCAGCCGGCCGCGATGCCGTAGAAGATCGCGCTGGTCAGCCGGTTGGATGCCACCCGCCGGTGCCGGCGCAGCTCGGTCAGCTGCTTGTCGAGGAACTCCGGGTCGGTGTCCTTCCACCAGTGCCCCCGGTAGCCGTGGCAGATCACCCGGAACCCGGCGCGTTCGTAGAGCCGGCGGACGTGGCGCATGCCGTACTCGTGCCAGTAGAGGCACACCGTGACCGGGCCGGGCTCGGTGTCGCGGATGCGGGCGATCAGCTCCCGGTGGTCGCCCTTGACGTGCTGGCCCTCCCAGCCGTGGAACGGGTACCAGATGGTGCCCTCCCGCTCCTGCGCCGGCGGGTTCTCCGGCCGCATGGCCAGCAGGTAGGTGAACGGGGCGCCGATCACGACGACGTTGCGCCGCCCCACCGACCAGGCCCGGCGGCGGGTCTGCTCGGACCAGAGCAGGCTCGGAGTGCCCTCGGCGTACGGGTGGCCCGGGGCCAGACCGTCGCCGATGTTCCAGCCGTGCTGCACGTACCCGTTGATCCGCGGGGGATGCCGGTCGCCGAGGCCGGCGTAGCGGGCCAGCACGTGGGCGTGGCCGTAGAAGTGGTTCGCGTGGTGCATCAGGTTCCCATCAGGCGGCGGTACGCACCGAGCCGGCCCGCAGGGCCACGGCCAGCGCGTCGATGACGCGGTCCTGGTCGGCGTCGCTGAGTCCCGGGTACAGCGGCAGCGACAGCTGCTGGGTGTAGAACGACTCGGCCACCGGGCACGATCCGCGCCGGTAGCCCAGGTCGGCGAAGGCGGGGTGCCAGTGCACGGGCAGGTAGTTGACCTGCACGCCGATCCCGGCGGCCCGCATCCGGTCGTACACCTCGCGGCGACGCCCGTCGAGCACCCGGATCGGGTAGAGGTGCCAGGCCGGGTCGGCCCACGACTTGCGGGTCGGCAGCAGCACGCCGTCCAGGTCGGCCAGCGCCTCGTCGTAGCGGGCGACCAGTGCGCTCCGGCGGGCCTTGAACGCGGCGAGCCGGCGGAGCTGGCTGCGGCCCAGGGCGCACAGCACGTCCGGCAGGCGGTAGTTCAGCCCGAACTCGTGCACCTCCTGGTGCCAGCCACCCTCGTCGGCGAAGCGCAGCTCGGCGCGGTCGCGGACGACGCCCACGCCGCGGAACCGGCGGGCCCGCTTGAGGATGCGCGGATCCAGCGCGGCGACCGCGCCGCCCTCGGCGGTGGTCAGGTTCTTCGTGGGGAAGAACGAGAACGTGGTCAGGTCGGCGAGCGAGCCCACCGGACGGCCGTGGTATGTCCCGCCGATCGAGTGCGCCGCGTCGGCGAGCAGCAACGCGTCCGAGCCCTCGACCGACGTGCGCAGGGCGTCGTAGTCGGCCGGGTGGCCGGCGTAGTCGACAGCGGAGACGACCTTGGTACGCGAGGTGACCGCCGCGGCGGCCGCGGCCGGGTCCAGGCAGAACGTCTCGTCCTCGACGTCGGCGAACACGATCGTCGCGCCGAGGGCGACGGCGCTGCTGGCGGTCGCCACGAACGTCATCGGCGGGACCACCACCTCGTCGCCCGGTCCCACCCCGGCGGCCGCGTACGCCACGTGCAGCGCCGCGGTGCCGTTGGAGACGCTGGCGACGCCGACCCCGCCGGTCCACCTGGCGAGGTCGGCCTCGAACGCGTCGACCTGCGGCCCGGTGGTGAGCCAGTCGCCGCGCAGCACGTCGGCGACGGCCGCGATGTCGTCCTCGCTGATCGACTGTCGGCCGTACGGGAGCATCGCTGTCATGCGGTGAGGCCGAGCATCTCGCGTAGCTGCTGCACGCTGAGCCACTCGTCGTTGGTGTCCGACTGGTAGGCGAAGCCGTCCGGCACGGGCTCGCAGTCGACCGGCGGCTGGTAGCCCCAGCCGGCGATGGTCGGCTGGACGATGTAACGGTCCTTGGCGCGCAGCGTCCGCCGGCTGTCGTCCGGGGCGATCATCTCCTCGTGCAGCTTCTCGCCGGGCCGGATGCCGATCTCGTGGGTGGTGGCGTCCGGCGCGACGGCCTCGACCAGGTCGAGGATGCGCATGCTGGGAATGCGCGGCACGAACAGCTCGCCGCCCTGCATCTGGTCGAACGAGTCCATGACGAACTGGACGGCCTGCTCCAGGGTGATCCAGAACCGGGTCATCCGCTTGTCGGTGATCGGCAGGCTCTTGCCCTCGGCGGCCAGCCGGTGAAACAGCGGGACGACCGAACCGCGGCTGCCGACCACGTTGCCGTAGCGGACGACCGCGAACCGGGTCGGGTGGTGCGCGGCGTAGTGGTTGGCCGAGACGAACAGCTTGTCGCCGACCAGCTTGGTGGCGCCGTACAGGTTGATCGGGCTGGACGCCTTGTCCGTGGAGAGCGCGATGACCTTCTTGACGCCGGCCTCGATCGCGGCGTCGACCACGTGCTGCGAGCCGGTGATGTTGGTGGCGATGAACTCCGACGGGTTGTACTCCGCCGTGTCCACCTGCTTGAGCGCGGCGGCGTGCACCACGTGGTCCACGCCGTGCATCGCCCGGGTGAGGCGGTGCCGGTCCCGGATGTCGCCGATGAACCAGCGCAGGCGCGGGTCGTCGCCGAGCTGCTGGCGCAGCTCGTACTGCTTGAGCTCGTCGCGGGAGAAGACCACCACCCGGGCGGGGTCGGCCTCGGTGAGGATGTGCCGGAGGAAGGTCCTGCCGAAGGAACCCGTTCCCCCGGTGATCAGAATGGACGATCCATTCAACTCACTCAATTTGGTGCTCCCGTGATCGTGGATGAACCGGCGGCCCTCGGCCGGCCGACCGGGGTGAGACGCTAACCCCGGCGGGTTAACGCCTCGGCGCTCGCGGGTTAACCGCTGCCCCTGCCGTCGTGAATGGCGAGCAGCGCGCGGGCGAACATTTCCAACCGTCCGGAAAGCGGGCTGACCAGGCCGGAAACGGCCGCTACAGTGGCCGCGCGAGCGACCCGCAGCCTCTGCGCGCCGTCGTTTCCCGCGTTCACCCGACATCCGCACCGCCTCGGTGCGAGCGGGTCATCCCCGAGCGTCACCGGCCGGTAGGCGTGCCCACCGGTGGGCACGCCTACCGGCACGGCCGGCAGTTCAGGAGGCGTTGATGACATCCGGCAGCGACGTGATGGAACGGCCCGCGGTCCCGACCGGGACACCGCCCGCGACACCCGCGCGCCGGTGGCTGATGCCGCTGCTGCTGTTCGTCGGCTGGGTGCTCAGCGTCGCCTGGCGGATGTGGCTGTCGCGGCACATCGCACTGCCGATCGCCCACACCGACGAGGACAGCTATCTGAACACCGCCCGCGCCCTCGCTGGTGGACCGGGCGGGTTCAGCAGCGAGAACGACCTGCTCCGCCGCGTCGGCTACCCGATGCTGATCTCGCCCGCGTTCCTCGGCGACCGGGACTTCACCGACAGCTACCGGCTGGTCCAGCTGATCAACGCGATGGTCAACTCGGCGCTGCTGCCACTGGCGTACCTGCTCGGCCGGCGGGTGCTCCGACTGCCCCGCGCGTCCGCGCTGCTCGCGGCGGTGGTGGCGGCCACGCTGCCGGCCACCGCCTTCTACGCCGGTGTCGCCATGATCGACACGGTGATGGCGCCGCTGGTGGTCGCCTGGCTGCTCGCCGTACACCGTTGGATCGAGCGTCCCGGCCCGCTCGCCGCGGCCACCGTCGGCCTGCTGGTGGGCGCGTTCCACCTGCTGCACTCGCGCGGCCTGGTGATCGTGGCGGTGCACGCCGGGCTGGTCCTGCTGCTGTTCGTCCGCCGCCGGATCACCGCCGTCGCGGTGCTCGCGGCGCTGCTGCCGGTGTTGGCCATGGCGCTGGTCAACGAGGCCGGCATCCACGTCCTCGGCGACAAGGTCTACCTGTTGGGCAGCACCCCGGGCGGTGGCACGGTCGCCGCGGTCGCCTCGGGGCAGGGGGTGGTCCGCGTCGCGGCGGCCGTCACCACCCAGCTCTGGTACCTCGTGGTGATCACGTTCGGCCTGGCCGGGGTCGCCTGGGCCGCCGCCGTCCGGGAACTGTGGCGCCCGCGCCACGGCGACGCCATCCGTTGGACGATGGGTGTGGCGCTGGTGGTCACTGTCGGGGTGGCCGGCGGCGCGTCGGTGATCCTCGCCGGGATCACCGGCAAGCCGCTGGACGCGATCTACGGCCGCTACGTGCAGATGCTGGCCCCGTTCTGGCTCCTGGTCGGGCTCGGCGTGCTGCTCACCGCGGAGCGTCGGGTGGTGCGGCGTCGGGCGGCGGTCGCGGTGGGCCTGCTGGTCGCCGGTGGCGCGTTGGTCGCCGTCCGCCTCGCGTACGTGGCCAGCCGGGGGCACTCGCTGCGCTACGGCGGCTTCGGGGCACCGGACCTGATGGCGTTGACCGGCGGCTGGCGGGAGATGCGCCCGGTGGTCGGGTCGCTGCTCGGCATCGGCGCGTGCGTGCTGCTCGTGGCCGCGGTCCGGGTGCCCCGGCTGCGGTTGCCGGTGCTCGGCGCCCTGGTCGTGGTCAACCTCGTCACCATGCAGGTGATCGACCAGCGGCTGGTGCGGCCGATGGCGGCGAGCACCGCGCCGACCCCCCGGGTCGCCGACGTCGGGGTACGCCCCGGCGAGCGCGTCTGGGCCTCCACCGGCGTGCACTACATCCTGCGGTTCAATCTCAGCCACCAGGTGACCTGGACCGATGTGCGGTGGTTCCGCGAGCAGCCGCCCGCGGCCGCGCAGGTGGTGTTCACCCGCTGGGCGCCCGGCCAACCGGACGACTGGGACGGCGCGAAGTACGGCTTCGTCCGGCTCGGCGGCAACGCGCAGCAGCACTGGGCGGCCTGGCGCCGAATCTGACCCGTGGACCCCTTCCGCCCCGGTGGACATCGGGTTTCGTGAACGGCGGATGTCCACCGGGCGGACGGGCGGTTAATAGTGTCGGGCCGGTCCGGAAATTGCGCCGACAATCAGCGCTGGCGGCGGTCCTCGCGCGCCAACGAAATCGGGATGACGGTGATTTCCCGACCCCCGGACAGTTCCTGTCGCGGTGTGCCCTCGACGAATCGGAAACGCCGGTTCATCTGCCGCACCACGGTGTTGTGTTCCAGCACCTCCCCGTCGAGCCGCGCCAGGTGCAGCCCGTCGAAGGCGTACTCCACGGCCTCGGACATGACCCCGAGCCAGGCCGGCAGCGTCTCGCCCCGCTCGGCCAGCCCGTCAGCGTCCAGATAGAAGCCCCACGCGCCGGTACGAGGGCCGTCCAGCCGCAGGTCGAAGAAGGTGACCACGCCGCAGGGCCTGTCGTCGCGGACGTACACCAGCACCCGCCGCGTCGGGTCGTCGCGCACCGCCGACCACCACCGGGCGTGCTCCTCGGCGGTGATTTCGTGGCTGGTCTTGCTGACCTGACGGTTGGTTTCCTGATTACGCCAGGACAACATCAGATGAACGTCGTCCGCCGTCGCTTCGCGCAGCACGTGCTCTCGCTTTCCTGTCTGTTCACGTCCGGTCGGAGCACCTTACCCGGGCCTACCGGGAAAGCAGTTATCCATTCGCTGGGTTGTAGACTCCGGCGTATGAACGAATTGAGTCGCGCGCAGATCCGCGACCTCATGGCTCAAGTGCTGAAGAACCAGGACAAGGAGCTGCCCGCCGACGACGCGGCGCAGCTGCGGGACATCGGATTCCGGTCACTGGACTTCTCCGAGCTGGCCCTGCGGGTGGAGGACGAGACGGGGGAGGAGCTCAACTTCGACGCCCCTGGCCTGCGCCGCATCGCCACCGTCGGCGACGTCCTCGACTTCCTCGTCGAGCTCCAGCAGCAGTGACCGTCGCGACACCCCGTCCGGCCGCCGCGGGCTCAGAGCCGGCCGGCGTCGACAACCGCCTCGTCGTCGGCGGCGCCCCGCTGACCTGGCGGACGTTGCCGACGCCGACGCTGCCCGACCCCGCCGCGGTGCTGGCGCACTCCGCCGGGCACGCGCTCGCCGCCGCGCGGCAGCACGCCGTGCACGGCACCGAGCTGCTGCTCAGCACCGCGAGTCGGGTCGACGCGACGATGCGCGCCGAGCTGCTGGACGCCGGGTTCACCGTCGCCGTCCTCGACGACGACGGCGCGCATCCGAGCATGCCGACCCACCCTCGGGCCGCCGAGCCCGGCCGGCTGTGGCTGCTCACCTCCGGGTCGACGGGCCGCCCCAAGCGGGTCGGCCACACCCTCGACACGCTGACCACCGTGCGGGCCGACCAGCCCGACCGGACCTGGCTGTGCCCCTACGCCCCCGGCACGTACGCCTGGTGGCAGGTGGTGACCCTGTCGCTGACCCGGCCCGGTCAGCACCTGGTGGTGGTCGAGCCGGACGAGCTGGACGACTGGCCGGCGGTCGCCGCCGCGCACGGGGTCGACGCCGCGTCCGGCACGCCGACCTTCTGGCGGCGCACCCTCTACCGGGACGCCGCCGCGCTGGCCCGGGTGCCGCTGCGCCAGCTCACCCTGGGCGGGGAGCCGGTGGACCAGGCGATCCTGGACCAGCTGCGGGACGTCTTTCCCGCCGCCCGGATCTCCTGGATCTACGCGTCCTCCGAGGTCGGAGCGTCCATCGTGGTGCACGACGGGCGGGCCGGGTTCCCGGTCGAGTGGCTGGACCGGGAAACCGCGGGCCGACCCACCCTCTCCGTCCACGACGACGAGCTGGTCGTCACCTCGCCGTACCACGGGGCCGGGTTGGCCGGCCCGGTCCGCACCGGGGACCGGGTGCAGGTGGTCGACGGGCGGGTGCTGATCACCGGCCGACTGGACTCCGACGAGATCAACGTCGGCGGCAGCAAGGTCTCCGCCGGTGTGGTCCGCGGCGTGCTGACCGGGCATCCGAACGTGGCGTGGGCCCGGGTCACCGGCCGCCGGGCCCCCGTGCTCGGGCGGATGGTGGTCGCCGACGTGGTCCTCACCCCGGCCGTCGCCGACGGCCTCGCCAACCCGGCCGACCCTTCCGTCAGCGTGCCGGACGAGGCGGCGCTGGTCCGCTGGTGTGCCGACCGGCTGCCCGAGCACGCGGTACCCCGCAGGATCCGCGTGCTGTCCGAGATTCCCGTCAAGGAGACCCTGAAGAGCGATGTCTGACCCCGCCGACACCCAGCTCGTTCCCCCCAGCTCAGTGGTCCTCGTCTCCGGCGGTTCCCGAGGGCTGGGCCTGGCCATCGTCACCGACCTGCTCGACGCGGGCGTACGGGTGGCCGCGTTCGCCCGTACCGTCACCCCGGAGCTGGAGAAGCTCGCCGCCGAGCACCCCGACCGGGTGCACGTCGGCTCGGTCGACGTCACCGACCTGCGTGCCGCCCAGGGCTTCGTCCGCGAGGTGGAGCAGCGTCTCGGCCCGATCGACGGCATCGTCAACAACGCCGCCGTCGGGCAAGACTCCCTGCACGTGCACACCGCCACCGACGACATCGCCCGGATCATCGAGACCAACCTGACCGCGCCCCTGCAACTGACCCGGTTGGTGATCCGCCGGATGCTCGGCAAGGGCCTGCGGGGGCGGATCGTCAACATCACCTCGATCTGCGCGCAGCGCGGCTTTCCGGGCCTGGTCGCGTACTCGGCCACCAAGGGCGGCATGGACGCCGCCACCCGCTCGCTCGCCCGGGAGCTCGGTGGCCGGATGCTGGTCAACGCGGTCGCGCCCGGCTTCTTCGCCTCGGAGATGTCCGCCGTGCTCGGCCCGACGCAGCTCGACCAGATCGTGCGCCGCACCCCGTCCGGCCACCTGACCGAGCCGGTGGAGGTCGTACCGGTGGTGCGGATGCTGCTGCGTGAGCACACCAACATCAACGGCCAGGTCATCGTGGTAGACGGTGCCGCCTCCATCTGACCTGCGGCCGGTACTGCCGCCGGCGCCCGGCCTGGTCGACGCTGGCCCGGTCGACGCTGGCCCGGTCGACGCTGGCCCGGCCGCGCCGCCGCCGTCGTCCGGGACGGCACGCCCGGTGCCGGGACTGCTCGCCAGCGCCGAACGGCATCTACGGATCGGTACGGCCGCCGAGCTGGCCGACGCGACGACCCGCAGTCATCTCGACGACGGACGCTGCGTCGGCTGGTACGGCCCGCTCGTGCCGGGCTGGCGCGCGGCCATCGACGCGGAGCGCGCCGACGCCCCGGTGCCCCCGGCACTGGCCCGGCGCTTCGGCGCGGGTGACTTCTGGGCCCGGTGGACCCGGGCCGAGTGCTGCTGCAAGTTGGCCGACGTGCCGATCGCGACCTGGTGGCGCCGGCACGGCCTGGGCACTCCGGTGGACGGCACCATCCTCTGGCGCACCCTGCGCGTCGCCGAGCTGGTGGTCACCGTCGGCTTCGCCCCCCGCCACTACGCCGGACCAACCGACCGCGACTGACGCTCGGAACGCCGCAGCTGTCGGCCTGTGTCGGTGGCGTCGCGGCTGTTGGTGTTTTGCCGGTGGCGTCGCAGGTGTCGGCGTGCGTCGGTGGCGTCGCGGCCGTTTGGTGTTTTGCCGGTGCTGCCGCGCGGCTGTCGGTGTGCGGCGGTGCTGCCGCAGGTGTCGGTGGTGCCTGTCGAGCTGCCCCGAATATGGGGCAGTACCGGGAGCACACGCCATGCCCCACCTTTGGGGCAGCTCGACAGGACGCAAACAGGGTCGTGCCCGGCGGATCGTGGCCGCACGCCATGTGTGGCGCAGCCCGGCGCCGGCCGGCCTGGCCCAACCCCGCCGGCATCAGCCCAGGCCCGCGGCTGTCAGCCCAGGCCCCGCCGCTGTCAGCCCAGGCCCCGCCGCTGTCAGCCCAGCTTCGCCGGCATCAGTCCTGCAAGCCAGCTCAGTCCTGCCAGCCCGGCTCGACCGGAGCCAGCTCAGCCCAGCCACACGGTTGAGCTGAGCCGGGCCGGGTCGGTCAGATCAGGTCCCAGCTGAGCGGGGTACCGCGCGGAACGTCGGTGGCGAAGGTGCGGCCCAGCACCCGGTCGATCTCCACCGGGGCCAGCCCACCGGCCGGCCGGATCGACCGGACGTTCCGTGCGGTCACCGGGTCGCCAGCCCGGACGTCCTCCACCACGAACAGCGAACGGCGGAACCGCAGCCCCTCCTGCTCCGCCGGGGTCGGGCCGATCGCGGTGCCGCCCAGCGCCGCGTACGCGCGGCCCGACTCGGCGACCAGCGCCGTCAGCTCCGCCGGGTTCAGCGAGAAGTCCGAGTCGACGCCGCCGTCGGCCCGGTCCAGGGTCACGTGCTTCTCGATGAAGCAGGCGCCCAGCGCCACCGAGGCGACCGCCACGCCGATCCCGGGCGTGTGGTCGGAGAGCCCGACCGGGACGTCGAACGCGCCGGCCAGCACCGGCAGGCGGCGCAGGTTGCTGTCGGCGGGCGGCGCCGGGTAGGACGCGGTGCAGGCCAGCAGGACGATGCCCGCCGCGCCACCGTCGCGGGCGGTCCGCACGGCGGCGTCGATCTCGGCCACCGTCGCCATCCCGGTCGAGATCACCATCGGCTTGCCGGTGCTGGCCACCAGCCGGATCAGCGGCAGGTCCACCAGCTCCGACGAAGCGATCTTGTACGCCGGCGCGTCCAGCGACTCCAGCAGTTCCACGGCGGTCGCGTCGAACGGTGACGAGAAGACCGTCAGCCCCCGCTCGCGGGCCCGGGCGAAGATCGGGGCGTGCCACTCGTACGGAGTGTGCGCCCGCTCGTAGAGGCGGTACAGGTTCTCCCCGCCCCACAGCTCGTGGCCGCTGGAGATGCGGAACGCCGGGCTGTCGACGTCGATCGTGATCGTGTCCGGCCGGTACGTCTGGAGCTTGAGCGCGTGCGCCCCGCTCTCGGCCACCGCGTCGACGATGGCCAGCGCCCGGTCCAGGTCGCCGTTGTGGTTACCGGACATCTCGGCGACCACGAAGGGTCGCTCCCCGGCACCGACCGCGTGCGGTCCGATCTTGATTGTCGCCGTCATTCCGACCTCTGCTCAGGGACGCCCGCACCGGGGTGCGGTGGTGCTGTCGTCGTCCACCCGACGGGCGGACGACCTGGAAAACTCCGGCGCCGGGAGCCGACGTGGCTCCCGGCGTGCGGTGCGGTGCGACGGGTCACGACAGGCGGCCGCCGGCCAGCGCGTCCGACCGGTCCGGGGTGACCTCGGCGGCCGTGTGCCCGGCGTCCGACGTGCTCGCGGGCACCGCCGGTCGGGAAGGGTCGTCGTCGGCCGGCGGCGACCCGGTGCTAGCGTCGGCACCACCGGCCGGGCCGGGCCGGCGCAACCGACCCGCGACCCGGTGCGCCTGCCGCAGCGCCGAGTACGCCAGCCAGTCACCGCGCCCCACCAGGCGGTGCTTGAGCCCGGTCACGCCCGAGGGCATCGGGTAGCCGCCGGTGGGCAGGTAGCGGCGGTAGTGCTCGGCGACCCGGTGGAAGAAGGCCCGCCGCAGGTGCGGGTGCAGCCGGTCGTCGTTGCCGACCACCACCAGGTAGTGGTTGATCATCAGCTGGAACAGCTCGGCCTGCAGGCCCTCGTCCGGGTACCGGCGGTTGACCCAGTCCATCAGCCGCTCGTACTGGCTGAACGCGTCGAAGTGCCGGCCGCTGCGGGTGGAAGTGATGGCGCCCTGGCGGCCCTGCCGGTACAGGTAGCAGACCCGGTCCAGCACGGAGATCTTCTCCGCGCCGATCAGCAGGGGGTGGCTGAACGGGATGTCCTCGTACCAGCCGGGGAAGAAGCGCAGCTCCAGCTCGTCGAGGAAGGCTCGGCGTACCACCTTGTTCCACGCGGTGTGCTGCACCCGCAGCAGCTGCGGCTGGTCGGCCAGGCGGGCCACGCCCGGTACCCCGCGCAGCAGGTGGCTGCTCGCGTCGACCTCCCGCCGGCCGTCCTCGTGCACCCGCAGGTGGTCCAGCATCAGCACGTCGGGCTGGTGCTCGCGCAGCCGGTCCAGCACCGCGCCGATCGTGCCCGGCGGCAGCCAGTCGTCGCTGTCGACGAACCAGACGTACCGGCCGGTGGCCACGTCGAGGCCCGCGTTGCGGGCCAGGCCCAGACCCACGTTCTTGCTCAGGTGTACGACGCGCACGCCGTCGTGGCCGGCGACGTAGGACCGCAGCATCGCACCGCAGCCGTCCGGGGAGGCGTCGTCGACGGCGATCAGCTCGACCGCGTCCGACTCACCCGCTGGGATGTCCGCCCGGATCGACTCGAGGCACTGGTACAGGTACGCCTCGACGCCGTAGACGGGCACGACGATGCTCAGCAGCGGCGCGTGCGTCGGCTCATTGACCACGTCGCCACCTTTGACGACGCGGGTGGCCAGCCCCGGAACCGCACGTGGCGAAGGAAGGTGGAATCCCTGAACACCCGCGAAGCGGAAGGTTAACAACGGCCGCCCGGTTCACCCGGGAGTGACCCGGTAGGGTGCCTCGGTGCGGTCCTGTCGGGCCGTCGCGGGCGTCGCCGTCGCGCCGTCCGACGCCGCGCGCCGAGGAGGAGACGTACGTGCTGGTGACCCTGCGAAGCGTCGGGACCCCGGCATGACGAGCACCACCGACGCGCCGGCCGCGCCGCCCGCGCCCGCTGTGGCCCGGCTGCCCTCACTGACCGGGTTGCGGTGGATCGCCGCGTTGCTCGTCTTCGGCTTTCACGCCGGGACGATGCGGATCATCGCCGAGCCGGACTACAAGGCGGTGGTCGACGGGCTGTTCACCCTCGGCCTGTCCGGGGTGCAGTTCTTCTTCATCCTCAGCGGCTTCGTGCTGGTCTGGTCGGCCCGCCCGGGCGACTCCCGGGCAGCCTTCTGGCGGCGGCGGGTCGCGAAGATCTATCCGAACCACCTGGTGCTGTGGGCGGCCGCGCTGCTGGTCGCCTGGTGGTTCGCCGACCCCGTCCTGCCGGCGGCCGCCCTGGAGAACGTGCTGCTGTTGCAGGCGTGGGACCCCCGGCCGGGCTGGTTCTACAGCATCAACACGGTGAGCTGGTCGCTGTCCTGCGAGTTCTTCTTCTACCTGTGCCTGCCGCTGGCGCTGCCCCTGCTGCGCCGCGCCCGGCCGTCGGTGCTCTGGACGCTGATCATCGCGCTGCCGCTGCTGATCCTCGCGCTCTGGCCGGCGCAGCACCTGGTGCCCGAGGTCAGCCGCTGGTGGTTCACCCAGGTCTTCCCGCCGGTGCGGTCGCTGGAGTTCTGGCTGGGCGCGGTGGCGGCGGAACTGATGCTGCGCGGCCTCTGGCGCGGGCCGCGGCTGACGGCGGCCACCGCGATCTTCGTGGTCACCTGGGTGACCGCCGCGCAGTGGATCCCCGCTCAGTGGTGGACCACGCTGCTCGCCATCGCGTACCTGCTGGTGATCACCGCTGCCGCCGACGCGGACGTGCGGGGCCGGCGCTCGCCGTGGCGCTCCCGCCCGCTGGTCTGGCTCGGTGAGGTCTCCTTCGCCTTCTACCTGGTGCACGTGCTGGTCATGACGAGCGTGCTGCGGCTCAGCGGCGACTGGGGGACCGGCTTCCGGGGCTGGCGCGGCCCTGCGGTGGTGCTCGGGTTCCTGCTGGTGAATCTGGTGCTCGCCGGGCTGCTGCACCGCTACGTCGAGACCCCGATGATGCGCCGGCTCGCGCCGCGCCGCCCGAAGCGGCCGTCGGCCGTCCCTCCACAGCGCACCGGCGACACCGACGACCGGGCCCCCGGCGCAGGCCGGACCGACGAACGATCGACGTACGCCGACTCGCGCTGACCCATCCGCCCAGGCCGGACGCGGTCGGCGCGGCGTGAGCCGACACGCCCGGCGTCGATGCGCACGGTCGTCGTCGGCGGTAGCGTGGGGACGTGCTTCCGGTCGCGCTCACCTGTCCCCTGTGGTGGGTGGCGCGCTGGGCGACACGGGTGCTGACCAGCCTCGCCGTCATCGCCGCCCTCGCGCTCGGCGCGACCACGGCCCTTCCGGGGTCGCCAACGCCAGCCGCCTCGGCGACGTCCGCAGTCGAGCCGCCCGCGTCGCCCGACCGACCCGCCGCCGTGACCAGCACCGGGCCCGCGACGTCCATCGTCGACGACGACCAGACCGCCGCCCGCGACAGCGCCACCCGCGACAGCGCCGCCGTTGACGAGTCCGCCGCCGTTGACGAGGCCGGCTCGGCGTGGTCCGCCGACCCGCAGCCCGC
This sequence comes from Micromonospora sp. NPDC005237, assembly GCF_040607775.1. Classification (NCBI taxonomy): domain Bacteria; kingdom Bacillati; phylum Actinomycetota; class Actinomycetes; order Micromonosporales; family Micromonosporaceae; genus Micromonospora; species Micromonospora sp. NPDC005237. The sequence goes on from NZ_JBEXHJ010000005.1 coordinate 118,022, forward strand.
GCTGCACGGCACTTCGCGCACCCTGGTCGCCACGTCGACCGGTGTGACGCCGGCGCGGGCGGTCTCCGAGCGGTCACCCCGCGCCAACAATCCGGCCGCCCGCGCTCCCCGGGCCCCACCGGAGCACCGAATCACGGCGGGTCACTGACCGCGCACCGGCTCCTGACCCGCACCGGGTCACTGACCTCCGCGCCGGCCACTGGCCACCGCACCGGCTGCTGAGCCGCCCCGCCGCAGCGCCGAGGCCCCGATCGAGCGTCCCGCCACCGCACCTGTCGACACACCAGTCCGTACCAGCCGACCCGCGGGTCACCGACCCTCGTGCGGCTTCCCCGTCGCAACGCGCATTCTCCCGAGGTGCCGACCATGGAGACCGTCGTCTTCTACCAGTTCCTGACCGAGGTGCCCCAGGCCGCCGCCATCTGGTCGGCCCTGTTCCTGCTGGCGCTGACCGTTCTCGCCGTGCTGGTCGCCCGTCCCGAGCCGGACTCGACCGCCTCCGAGCCGATGCCGCCGCCCACCGCCCAGGAGGTGGCCGCCGCCGAACTCGCCGACCTGCGCCGCTACGCCGAAGAGGTGGCCGTGGCCGCGGCCCGCGCGGCGCAGACGGCCCGGCGACGACGCGCTGACTGGCTGATCACTCAGGAAGAGGCGCAGGCCGCCTGGTCCCGGTACGACGAGGCGGACACCGCAGCCCGTCGGTTCGCCACCGCCGGGGCGCTGCCGACCCCACGTACCCCGCACACCCCGGCCGAGTACGCGGCCCGGGAGCGCTACCTGCACCGTGCCGCGATGGCGGCGCACTGGCGCGGCGAGTTGACCATGACTCAGCTCGGTGACGTGTTCGGGCACCGGCGCGGCTGGGATCCCCGCCGGCACCCGGTCGAGCAGGAGGTGCTGCTCACCCGGGCGATCCGTGACGCGAGGCTGGCCGACCACCGGGCCGCCGACGAGCGGGAGCGGTCGGCCTGGCGGGACGCGGAGCTGGCCGCCGAGTCGGCACGCACGCTCGCCGAGGAGGCGTACGCGGCGGCGGTCCGGTTGCGGCCGAACCCGCTGCCGTCGCGCCGTACGACGACCCGGGCGTCGCGTTCGGCAGTCGTGACACGCTGGCGTCCGGCCCGGGTCGGTTGAGCCCGATCTGTTATGTGAGGCCCGTCACGGACGATGGAAATCGGGCGACCGGCACCATCGGCGGCCAATGTTCGCGCGATTGCGGCGGCGTTGCCGGCAGCCTGTCCGGTTGTCGCCCGTCGGCGCCTCCGGAACCGGTTGTCCCATCGAGTCACGTCAGCGGCAATACGCGCAGAAATTGGTGCGCCAAACGATGTTTACGCAGGTGGGCGTGGCTTGGCAGGGTCCGCACTGGCCAGTACTGTCGTGCTGTCCGGTGCGGTAACCGATCGCAGGAGGCGACGCCGTGCCGACCCGCTCAATCGTGATCTACGAACCGGGGACCCACAGTAAGTCCGGGGTGAATCCGCGAGCCACGGCCCGCGGTAGGGCGATCTTCCCGCCCGAATCCGTCAGCTAACCCGGTAGGCGGTGACGGAAGGAGTTCCATCCTCGTGCAGCACCTTTCCACCCCTCGGTTGTTCCCCCGCCTCCACGGCGTCGCGGCGCCCCCGCTCATCCGCCTTGTGACGGTGAGCTGACCCCCCGGGTCGCCGCCTTTCCCGCCCGGCCGCGCCGGGCGTTCCCCTGAGCGGTTCACCATCCGCGGACCACGGTTCGCGCGCTGGCGCCTGCCCGGATACCGGCCGAGCCCGGTGTGCCGCTCACCCCCCGAACCGTGGAGGACCCCGTGAAGCACACCCTGCAGCGTCAGCTCCGTCGCCTCGCGACCGAGCGCCCGTACCAGATCGTCGCGGCCTCCGCCGCGGCCCTCGCGATCGCCACCACGACCGGCGCCCTGCTCGCCGGCACCGACGGCGCCCCGGCCAGCGAGCACACCGCGACCACAGTCGCCGAGATGCGCAGCGACACCATCGCGTCCCGCGACCAGGCGCGCGTCGCGTCCCCCTCGGCCGTGCCGAGCACTGCCGCCCCGGCCACCAGCGCCGCGTCGCCCGCCGCGAAGGCCACGAGCAACCCGGACCTCACCCGTAAGCCGACGCCGCCGAAGCCGCCCGCGACCAAGGTGCTCGACTACGACTACGAGGCGCAGAACACGTACTACAACTGCGGCCCGGCGGCCACCCGCAACGCCCTCAGCGCCACCGGCATCGACCGTACGCAGGAGGAGCTCGGCGCCGAGCTGGGCACCACCGAGATGGGCACCAACTCGGCCGAGGACACCACCCGGGTGCTCAACGCCGAGGTGAAGGGTTCCCCGTACCAGACCCGGATGTTCGCGGGCACGCCCAGCCCGGCGCAGATGGACCGCCTCCAGGCCGACGTCGTCAAGGCCATCACCGACGGCCGGGGCGTGGTGGCCAACGTCGTCGGCGACGCCACCGACACCAATGGCGGCTGGCACTCCTACGGCGGTGGGCACTACATCGCCGTCGTGGGCTACAAGGACAACGGCCGGACCGTGCGGATCGCCGACTCGGCGAACGCGGCCGACCCGGCGTACTGGATCACCACGATCGACCTGGCCAACTGGATCGCCACCCGGGGCTACTCCGCCTGACCCAGGCGCTGACGCCCACGACGCCGCGGGCGCCGTCCCCCACGAGGGGCCGGCGCCCGCGGCGTCTCGCGTCGATGCCGATGACGGCTCTCGTACCGGGCCACGAACCGTGGGAGACTGCGGCCGTGGTGGACGAATCGGTTGGTCACGCCGGTCGCGGGCCGGTCCTGCTGCTGCTGCACGGCATGGGAGCGACGGGCGACGTGTGGCTGCCCTGGGCGCCACTGCTGGAGCAGCACTGGCCAGGGCGGTGGTTGGCGCCGGATCTCGCCGGGCACGGCTGGTCGGCCCCGCTGTCGTCGTACTCCTTCGAGGGTCTGGCCCAGCGGATCGCGCAGGGCCTGGCCTTCGACGACCGCATCGTGGTGCTCGGCCACTCGCTGGGTGGGGTGGTCGGCCTGGCGCTGGCGGCCCGCGACGCCGGGCTGCCGGTGGACGCGGTGGTCGGGTTGGGCATCAAGGCGGTCTGGTCACCCGCCGAGCTGGCCCGGGCCGCGGAGCTCGCCGCCCGCCCGCTCGGTTGGTTCGCCAGCCGCACTGAGGCCGCCCGCCGCTACCTGCGGGTCGCCGGCCTCACCGGCCTGGTCTCCCCGGACCACCCGATGGTGGACGCCGGCCTGCGCCAGGTCGACGGCCGGTGGCGGCTCGCGATGGACACGAGCGCGTTCGCCGTCGGCGAGCCCGACCTGACCGCGCTGCTGGCGGCGACCGACGTGCCGGTGGTGCTGGCGCGCGGCGAGCACGACCCGATGGTCACCGACGCGCAGCTCAAGGAGTACGGCGTGCCGGTCGCCACGCTGCCCGGTCTCGGCCACAACGCGCACCTGGAGGACCCGGCCGCCGTGCTGGCGCTGCTGGACGCCTACCGCTGAGCTGCTAGACCGGTGCTGACGTGGCCAGGTTCTCCGCCGGCGCCAGCTCTCGGCGCGCGGCCGTCAGGAAAGCCTCGGCGTACGACTCGGCGGGGAAGTCACCCAGGTAGCGGCGGCGGGTGGCCCAGCGCTCCTCGGCCAGCGGGTCGGTGTCCAGCAGCGCGGTGAGCGCGGCGTCCACATTCGACATGTCGCGCCGCAGCACGTAACCCGACCCGGCCAACGGGAAACGGTGGGTGAACCGGTCGCCCTCGTCGCCCATGTCGGTCACGGCGTACGGCTTGCCGGAGTAGAGGTAGTCCGAGATCACGCCGGACACGTCGGAGACCAGCGCGTCCGAGCGGTTGACGCAGTCGGTCAGGCTCAGCTCGCGGGCCGCCGCGCCGAAGACGTGCTGCCGTCCGCTGCGGGCCCGGTCGGCGGCCAGCAGCTCGGTCAGCCGGCCCAACTGGCGTGCCGACGCCGGGTTCTGCGCCGTGTACGGGTGGGCCCGCAGGATCACCGTGGCACCGCGCTCCAGCAGCCGTCGCAGCAGCTCCTCGGCCACCGGCAGCGAGCAGTAGTCGGCGTCGGCGTGGTGCCCGGTCCAGGTCGGGGTGTAGAGCACCGTCGGGCTCGCGAGGCCGCGCGCCGGCTCCCGGCGTACGTCGATCGACTCGACCTGCGGGCGGCCCACCACCACGAACTTGTCCGCCGGGATCCGCACCCCTGCACGGGCGTACCGGTCGATCGCCGCCGGACCGGCCACGAAGATCCGGTCGAAGATCCCCGAGACCGGGTTGGCGCTCGGCGCCTTGTCGCTGTCGCCGTGGTGCAGCTGGATGTGGGTGAGCTGGGTGAACCGGACGCAGTGGCTGTTCTTCGCCCCGTGGTTGACGTAGAACGCCACCCGCAGGCTCGGCACCAGCGCCTCGTCGATCGCCCGCAGGGTGGGGCAGTAGACCACCGGCGCGTCGGTGGCCGCGGCGATGGGCGCCAGGAACTCCGGCTCGCGCACCAGGACCAAAAACGGCCTGCCGATCCGCTCCAGGTACGGCAGCCACATGGTGACCTGGTATTCCGAGCCGGGCGGCGCGGAGAAGTAGAGCAGGAACTCCGGCTGGTGCCGGCGCAGCGCGCGGGCCACCGGCCCACCGCCGCCGGTGGGCCGGAACCGCCGCCGGGCCAGGTCCAGCGCGACCGCCCCGGCGCCGGCGCCCACCAGCAGGCTGACGACGAGCGCCACGGCGGCGGGCAGGGTCAGCGCGGCGGCGAGGGCCACTGCCGCGAGCAGCCCCAACAGGGCGACGCCGAGCCGGTCGGCGATCAGCGGGGTCCAGGCCCGTACCGGCAGGTTGGCCGCCCGGACCTCCAGGTTGCCGGCGGTCCGCAGCGGCCCCACCAGGAGCACCAGCCCCAGCAGGACCAGCGCCGTGGCGGCCAGCGCCGGGTCGAACCCGTCGTCGAGTCGCCGGGTGTAGCCGACCAGGACCGCCGCGGCGATCAGCGCCGTCTCGGCGACCAGGTCAGCGCCGGGCCGGATCCGCTGCTCGGCGGCCGCCGCGGCCAGCGCCGCGACGGCCAGCGCCAGCCCCCACCCGGTGGCGCCGGTCAGCGCCACCACGACGAACGCCAGCACCGCCAGACCGACGCTCAGGCACCGGGCAAGCAGCTTTCGGACCAGGTCACCACGCATGTCGTTCCGTTCGCCGCCGTCGGAGTTCCGTCGCCCGCGTCAGCTCGCGGAGGTCACGGCCGCCGCCGCCTCGGCCCGCGCCGACTGGGCCGGCACCGACGGACCGTTACCGGGCGCCCGGCGTACGTCGATGACCTGACCGGTCAGGTCGGAGATCAGCACGTCCAGCGACGACTGGGCGACGGCCTCCGCCGCGAGCAGGGTGTGCTCCGGCTCCTCGCCGAACGCCCGGGTCCGCATCGGGGTCGCGGTCCGCTCCGGGTTGATGCAGTTGACGCGGACGCCCACGTCGGCCCACTCGTCGGCGAGCGCCTGGGTCAGGTTGACCAGGGCGGCCTTGGTGGCCGAGTAGAGCGCGTAGCGAGCCCGACCCCGGGTGTACGAGCTGGAGGTGTAGAGCAGCAGCTGGCCCTTGGTCTGCTGGAGGTACGGGAGGGCCTGGCGGGCTATGGTCACCGGGCCGACGAAGTTGACCTGCAACAGCCGGTCCATCGTCTCTTCGTCCATCTCGGCCAGGGCGCCCTTCTCCAGGATCCCGGCGGTGACGACCACGTGGTCGATCCGGCCGGTGGCCTCGAAGGCGGTCGTCAGCGCGGCCTCGACGTCCTCGGCGCGCTCCACGTGGGTGCCAGTGGTGGAGCGGCTGAACGGGAAGACCTGCGCGCCGTAGCGCCGGGCCAGCTCGGTCAGCTCGTGGCCGATGCCGTAGCTGCCGCCGAACACCACGATGGTGCGGCCGGTCAGCTCCTCGCTGTAGCTGCGGTGGTCGGTCAGCCGGGGCGCCTGCGCCGCGGCGAGCTGGAAGAGCTTGTCCGCCAGGTGCACGTCGACCGGGTGGGTGACCTTGATGTTCTCGTCCGAGCCGTCGATCACCTTGATCGGGGTGCCCGGCAGGTAGCGCAGGACCACGCCGCAGTCGTCGGTGGCCGCGAAGTCGGGGTCACCCTCGGCGATCCGGTACGCCTCGCGGATGGTGGGGGAGCGGAACGCCTGCGGGGTCTGTCCCCGGCGCAGCCGGGAGCGCACCGGGATGTCGGTGATGCAGTCGTTCTCGTCCACCTGGATGATCGTGTCGGCGGAGGGGATGGCGACGTCGACGGCGTCGTAGGTCCACAGCGCGTTCACGCACTCGCGGACGATCCGGCCGCTGAGCAGCGGGCGCACCGCGTCGTGGAAGAGGATGTTGCAGTCGGCCGGGCCGACCGCGTCCAGCGCGATCCGGGTGGTCGCGTTGCGGGTGTCGCCACCCTCGATCACCTTCGTGACCTTGCGCAGGCCGGCCTTCTCGACGATCTGCCGGGCGTCCTCGACGTGGCCGGTGGCCATCAGCACGATGATCTCGTCGATCTCCGGAGCGGCCTCGAAGACGGCCAGGGTGTGCTCGATGATCGGCTTACCGGCGATCTTCAGCAGCTGCTTGGGGATGCCGAGGCCCAGCCGGGTCCCGGTGCCGCCGGCCAGCACCACGGCCACTGTCCGCGAGGGCCGCCACGGTGCGGGGGTCTCCGTTGCGGCGTCCGGGCCAGTGGTCTGGTCCTGCGTCATTGCCGGATCCTCACTCTCAGAATTGCGTTAACGGAAGGTTCCGCCCGAGCGGCGACGGAATGAACCTTAACGCGCGGACCGCGCCGCCCCAATGCGGGCGACGCGGTCCTGGTGCCGTGTCGATGCCGGAGGTTGGCCGGCACTCTACTTGCTGTTCGCGTACGCCTCGTATGCGCGGATGACCTCGTCGGTGGGGCCGTCCATCCGGAGAACGCCCGATTCCAGCCAGATCGTCCGTTCGCAGGTGTCACGCACGGACGAGAGCTGGTGGCTGACCAGGAACACCGTGCCGGCGCCCTCGCGCAGCTCGCGTACCCGCTGCTCGCTGCGCTTGCGGAAGCCCTTGTCGCCGGTGGCGAGCGCCTCGTCGATGAGCAGCACGTCGTGCCTCTTGGCGGCGGCGATGGAGAACCGCAGGCGGGCCGCCATCCCGGAGGAGTACGTGCGCATCGGCAGGCTGGCGAAGTCGCCCCGCTCGTTGATCCCGGAGAAGTCGATGATGCCCGCGGCCTGCTTGGCCACCTCGTCGGGGTGCATGCCCATCGCCAGGCAGCCCAGGACGACGTTGCGCTCGCCGGAGAGGTCGTTGAGCAGCGCGGCGTTCACGCCGAGCAGCGACGGCTGCCCCTGGGTGTGGATCGCGCCCCGGTTGACCGGCAGCAGGCCGGCGATGGCCCGCAGGATGGTGGACTTGCCGGAGCCGTTGCTGCCGATCAGCCCGATCGCCTCGCCCCGGTACGCGGTGAACGAGACGCCCTTGACCGCGTGCACCTCCCGGACGTTCGGCGCGTTGGTGCGCTTGACCAGCCGGCGCAGCGCGGCCACCGGAGTGGTGCCACCGGTGGCACCCTGGTGGACCCGGTAGATGATGTGTGCGTCGTCCACCACCACGGTGGGGATCCGCTCCTGCGCCAGCACGGGCAGGGACACGGTCGCCTCGTCGGCGGCCCGCAGGGAATCAACCACGGCCGTACTCCTGTTCGCCGCGCCAGAAGTAGATGTAGCCACCGATGCCGGCCACCAGCGCCCACCCGGCGGCGACCAGCCAGAGCTGGGTCAGCGACTCGTTGAGCATCGGCGGCTCGTCCAGCAGCGCGTAGCGCGCCAGCTCGATGTAGACCAGCAGCGGGTTGAACTGGACCAGCGTCGCCGCCCAGCCGGGCAGCCGCGCGAAGAGGCTGACGCTGTAGAGCACGCCGGAGCCGTACATCCAGGTACGCATGAGGAACGGCATGACCTGCTTGAGGTCGCTCGCCTTGGAGCCCAGCCGGGCGACGATCAGCACCACGCCGGCGTTGAACACCGCTTGGAGCAGCAGGGCCGGCACCAGCACCAGCCATTTCCAGGTGATCGACTCGCCGGTGACCAGCACGATCCCGATCAGCACCACCATCGAGGCGAGCAGTTGCTGGAACTGGGTCACCGTGGTGGACAGCGGCAGGCTGGCCCGAGGGAAGTGCAGGGCCCGGATCAGCCCGAGATTTCCGCTGATCGACTGGGTGCCCGCCAGCACCGCGCTCTGGGTGAAGTTGAAGATGAACAGGCCGGTGGTCAGGTAGCCGATGAAGTTCGGGATCCGGTCGTTCTGTCCCAGCACCACCCCGAAGATCAGGTAGTAGACCGCGGCGTTGGTCAGCGGGGTGAGCACCTGCCAGAGCTGGCCCAGCTTGGCGTTGCTGTACGAGGCGACCAGCTTGGCGTTGGCGTACGCGGCGATGAAGTGCCGGTAGGCCCAGAGTCGGCGGCTGTACTCGGCGAGGGTGGGTCGCTCACCGGCGACCCGTAGCCCGTGCCGAGCGGCCAGCTGCGCCTGGGTCAGGCCCGTGTCGGGGTCGACCAGCGCGGTGGTGGCCATGGAAATGGCGCTCCGATCTTTCGTGCAGACGGGTTGCTCGCGACGATGGAATCCTAGTGGGAAGGGTGCGCGGGGCGCCGCCTCGCCGCTGCGTGGACAGTAGTCCGAAACACGTCGGGACGCAACCGTAGCGTCGTTGCGCTACTGTAGTGGGCGTGACCTGCGAGAAGAGTCCATGGTGACGACCGAGAAGAGGCGTGTCCCGGCCGGCGCTGCGGTGCTGCGCGACGAGATCACCACGGCCATCCGGCGGGCGCTCATGCAGGAGCTCGCCGCGGTCGGCTACGGCCGGCTCTCCATCGAGGCGGTGGCCCGCCGGGCCGGCGTCAGCAAGACGGCGATCTACCGACGGTGGAGTTCGAAGCTGGACCTGGTGGTGGAGATCGTCGCCGCCGCGGCGCACGGCAAGCTGCCGGTGCTGGACACCGGCACTCTGCGCGGCGACCTCGCGCTGCTGTTCCAGGCGGTGGCGCACGCGCTGCGCCACCCCCTGGCCTCGCAGATCATCCCGGACCTGCTGGCCGAGGCCGCCCGCAACCCGGCCATCGAGGAGACCCTGCGTCAGGTGCTGCACGCCCGCCAGCAGGAGATCGGCGGCCGCCTGGTCACCCGCGCCGTGCAGCGCGGCGAGCTGCCCGCCGACACCGACCCGGACGCCGCCGTCGACCTCATCGTCGGCCCGCTCTACTGGCGGCTCGCCATCGCCCGGCTGCCGCTGACCGACAGCTATCTGGACAACCTGGTCGAATCCGTGGCCGCCGGGCTCGGCGCGACCAACTCCGTACCGCTGCCGAGGGTGGCGCCGATCTCTGGCTGACCGGCCCGCGACACCACCTGCGCCGGGGGCCGAGCCTGGCGCCTGCCTCCGCTAGGCTGCCCCCTTGACACCCGGCCGTCACCAAGCCGACATCCGTTTTTCGCCCTCACATCCGCCGCCGGACGACAAGGACGCCCCGTGACGAAAGTCGAAGACGCTGTTGTGGCGCCAGCGCCAGCCGACCGAAGGACTTCCCCTGGTGCGGATGCCCGGGTGGGCGGCGGCAGCGGCCGGCCTGGTCGACGTCGCGGCCTCACCGGCCGCCTCAATGCCGTGGTGGCCGCCACGCCCGTCGTGTTCACCGACGCGGCCGTGGTCGGCTTCGCCATCTGGACGCTGCTCTATCACCTCAACCTTGGCCTCAACCTGCGTCCGTCGATCGTCTTCCTCGCCTGGGTCGTGCTGCTGCCGGCCGCCGCCTACGTGGCGTGGCGGTTCCGGCGGCGGAACCCGGTCGTGGGGCGCGACGACGCGGCGGCGACGCCGACCGAGGGGAGCGCGGCTGTCGACCGGGTGTCCCTGCTGCGTCGCTACGCCCTGCCGGTCGGCACCGCAGTCGCCGCGGCGCTGTTCGCGGCCGTCGGCACCGGCACGCTGAGCTGGTGGCTGGCCGCTGTGTTGGGCTTGGTCTCGGTCGTCTCCGCCTGGCTTGCCCTGTCCGGCCGTGGCGGCGCGGCCGCCGCGGACTCCACGCCGGCCGTCCGGGAGGCCCGGACCACGCCGGCCCAGGCGTACGTGGTTCTTGCCGTCTCACTGGCCGCCGCGTACTTCGCCACCCTCATCGGCCGGGTGTCGCTCGACGACGTCTTCTACGTCGGCAAGTCCGTCTGGGTCGCCGAGCGCGACGAGATCCCGTTCCGGGATTTCCTGTTTACCGAGGGCGTTCTGCCCGGCGGCTCAGCGAATCCGCCGCTGCCGTCCTTCGAGGTTTTCATCGGGGCGCTGGCCCGGGTCCTGCACGTGCACGCCGCGTCGGCGACGTGGTACCTCCTGCTGCCCGTGCTGGCCGTCTTCGCGATCCTCGCGTTGTGGCGACTCGTGCAGCGGTGGGCGCCGCGACGGCCGCTCGTCGTGTTCGGCGTGGCGGTCGCCTACATCCTGCTCGTCGCCTACTACGCCGACGCCCTGAACACCTACCACCTGCCCCGGCTGACCCAGGGCAAGAGCGTCTTCGTCCACGCCCTGATCCCGCTTGCGTGGGTGTACCTCACCGACTACCTGGAGCACCGTTCCCGTCGCGCGCTCGTTCTGCTCGCGCTGCTCTCGGTGGCCAGCGTCGGATACACCACCACCGCCGTCATCCTGCTGCCCCTGCTCGCCGCAGCGGCCGGCGTGGTGCTGCTCGCCACGCGGCGCGTCCGGGATGCGGTTTTGTGCTTCGCGGCCGCCTCGCTCTACCCGCTGCTGTCCGGCGTGCTCGTCCAGGTCCTGCGTGGTGGTGTCGAGGAGGCTGCCGCGACGTACGCCCCACTGCTGCCCTTGCGGACCATCTACGAGCTGACCCTGTGGCTCGGCGTGCTCGGTGTCATCGGTGGGCTCGCCGTGTGGTGGTCGCCTCTGCTGCTCCGTCGTGGTGCGCCGCAGCAGCTCGCCGCCGGCGCCGCGCTGGCCGTGACGGCGCTGATGGTCCCCGGCCTGCTGAAGTTTGGTGGTGACCTGAGCGGCCTGACGGCGGTGCTGTGGCGGGTGCCGTGGATCCTGCCCGTGCCGGCGCTCGTCGGTGTTCTGGCGGTCATCCGCCTACCCGGGCTTGCCCAAGTCAACCGGGTCCTCGCCTTCGCGCTGCCCGTCGTCCTGGTCTTCGCCTTCTACACGCAGGGCAAGCCGATGTGGGCTGGCGACCTGGTGCAGTCAAAGCCGACCTGGCGGATGCCGGAGACCCGCAAGGACGTCTCCTTCTGGATCAAGAATCTGGATCGACCGGAGGGTCTGGTGCTCGCGCCGTCGACCATCATGCGCGCGCTCCCTCAGGTCACTGCGGAAGTCCGGGTGGTGCTACCCCGTGACCTGTACCTCACCGACTATGGCCCGGAGACGGAGTTCGCCCAGGACCGGCTGCTGCTGGCGCGCTTCGCCGACGGCCAGCCAGTCTCGATCTACGAGGTGGACGGTGCCATGCGCAGGGTGGGGGTGAGTGTGGTCTGCGTGTGGAAGACCAACACGACAGTGGCCGACGCCGCCCGGTACCTGGGACTGGAACGGTTCGCGTCGCGCAAGTCCCCCGGTGGGATGTACTGCTACCGCACCACGGCCGGCGCGACGCCGACCACCGGCGGCTGAGCTGACCGAACAGTCGGACACCACGGCCCGGACGCCCACCGCGTTCGGGCCGTGGCGTGACGCCCCGAGGCCCGGCTCGCGCGGCTCGCCGCCAGCAATCAATCGGCCCGGTGCCCCAAATGGTGCCCGACACCCGGGTGATGCCTACGCGTCCCGCGACGTTAAGGTCGCAGTCACGCGTAAGCGGCCCGCTGCCGTGACAGCGGGTCGGCGCGCCCGTGGCACACTGCAATCCTGGAGCTCGGACATCGAACGTGGCGTGTGTGGACCGGGTCGGCCCGGCAGCGGCGCGAGAGGCTGCGAAACCACATCGGCGCGCTGGCCGGCGTCGTCCGTCACCCGCCCCGTCCGGCGTCGCCGTCGAGGGCCCAGCCGGTCACCACTCGCATAGGGAGCTGTACCTTTGTTCGGCACGTTATCGGGACGCATCGGCGTCGCTGCGCAGGGCGCGCTGCTGGTGTTGTCCTACCTGGTCATGCTCGTCGCCGGCGTTTTCGGTTGGGTCGGCCTGTTCGCAGTCGCCGGACTGGCGGCGGTGCTCGGCGAGTTCGCCGTCGCCCGCTGGTCCCCGCAGTCGCAGCTGTTGCTGGAGAAGGTCGGCCTGCACTGGTCGTACCGGCAGTTGACCCGGGACCTGGCGGCCGTGCTGCTGGTCGCCGCGGAGGTCACCCTCGACGGCACCGAGCTGAGCCTGCTGCTGATCCTGCCGGCGGCGGTGTGGGTCGTCTCGGTGTTCGCCGGCGCGCTCTCCACCATGATCGACCGTCGTAACCCGCTGTCGGCCCTGGTGCGCAACATCGAGCTGGGCCCGCTGCGCTCGGCCCCTCGGCCGCCGGCCTGGGCGGCGGCGGTCGCGGGCGAGCGGATGCCCCTGCTCAACGTGCTGCTGGTGCCGGCCGCGGTGGCCGCCGCGGTGCAGCACGATTCGATGCCGTTCCTCGTGGCCGCCACGGTGACGGTGGCGGCGACAGCGGTGGTGGGCGCGATCATCGCGGTGACCTGGCTGCGCGGCCGGGGCTCCGGGCAGGGCCCGTTGCTGCCCGCCGTGCAGCGCTGGCTCGACACGTACCGGCCCGAGGTGGCGCTCTACTTCGCCGGACCGGCCAAGGACGTCTACCAGGCCAACATGTGGCTCGCGCCGACCGAGGCGCTGAACCAGCGCGCGGTGGTGCTGATGCGCAGCCGGGAGGCGTTCAACGAGCTGGCCGACACCCGGCTGCCGGTGATCTGCGTACCGGCCGGGGTGGACTTCATGAACCTCGAACTCGGCAGCGTCCGCGCGGCCCTCTACGCCGCGAACGTCGGCGCGAACATCCACATGCTGCGCGAACCCGGCATGAAGCACGTCTTCGTCGGGCACGGCGACAGCGACAAGCAGGCCAGCGTCAACCCCTACAGCAAGGTGTACGACGAGGTCTGGGTCGCGGGCCTGGCCGGCCGGGAGCGGTACGCCCGCGCCGGGGTGGGCGTGCTCGACGCGGACATCGTCGAGATCGGCCGGCCGCAGCTGGCCGGGGTGCACACCTTCGGCGCCGAGTCGGTGGACCGGCCGTTCACCGTGCTCTACGCGCCCACCTGGGAGGGTTGGCTCGACGACGACCCGTACCACACCTCGCTGGTGCTGATGGGTGAGCGGATCGTCAAGGGCCTGCTGGCCACCAACCCCCGGGTGCGCCTGGTCTACAAGCCGCACCCGCTGACCGGGTCGCGGTCCAAGGCGGCCAAGGCCGTGCACGACCGGATCGTCGAGGCAATCAAGGCCGCCGGCGGCAACCCCAACGCCGCGTCCCTGGACGGCACCGCGCACCTCGTGGTGACCGGCCGTACGCCGGCGCTGTTCGACTGCTTCAACCAGACCGATTTGCTGATCAGCGACGTGTCCAGTGTGGTCTCCGACTTCGTGCAGAGCCAGCGGCCGTACGTGGTGGCCAACCCGGCCGGCCTGCCGGAGGACGAGTTCCGCCGCGAGTACCCGACCGCGCGGGCCGCGTACCTGCTCTCCGCCGACTGTGGCGAGCTGGAGAAGATCGTGGCGGTCACCCGGGCTGGCGACGACCCGATGACCGAGGCACGCCGCGACCTGAAGACCTACCTGCTGGGGCCGGCCGAGGCCAACCCCATGGACCGGTTCGCCGAGGAGATCTCCCGCCTCTGCCGCTGACCCGCGCGTACGACGTCCCGCGCCCGGCCCGACATCCGTCGGACCGGGCGCGGTCGCGTCAGCGGAGCCAGGGTGGCACGGTCGCGTCAGCGGAGCGGGGGTTGGTGCGGTCGCGTCAGTCGAGCAGGGCGGCGACCGCGTCGGCGACCGGTGTGTCGGCGGGCAACGCCCGGGCCGTCACCACAGCGGTCAGCGGCAGCGGTCCGTACAGGTGCGGGAAGAGCTGCCCGCCCCGCGACGGTTCCCAGCGCAGGGCGTCGCCCAGCCGGTCGGCGTCCACGCCCAGCAGGGTGAGGCCGGTGGCGCCGGCGAAGTGCCGGCGGGCCGTCTCCACCACCTGGTCGGCGGCGGAGAGGTGGATGAACCCGTCCTGCCGGTCCACGGCCGAGCCGGCGACGGCGCCGGCGGCCTGCGCGTCGTCCCACTCGACGGTCGGCAACAGCTTGTAGATCACCTCCGCAGACTACGTCGCCGATGTCGCGCTGCGAGAACGTCGGCCGGTGCGCGTTTCGGCCGTACCGCCGCCGACGCCCGTCGCCGCCCGGCATGCTCAGGTGGAGCGGCCGGAAAGGGGTGGACGATGGCGAGCTACGACGACGACTGGACCGACAGCCAGCGCGGGTTGTACGACGAGTGCTACCGGGCCGGCGGTGAGTGGGCCGAGGACCCGGACACCCCGTCCGACGACGTACAGCATGTGATCAACCTGGCCGAGGCGGACGACGACGCCTTCGACGACGCCGAGATCGACTTCCCGCCCCTGGTCGACGCCGTGACCCAGGCCAGCGGGGTCAACGTCACCAGCGTGCCGGCCCGGCACGACGACCCCGGATTCCGGGGCTTCGCCGACGGCGTCCGCGACGCGGTCGCCGACGACGTCTTCGGTCTGTAGCGAGTCGGACCGGGAGGCGGCCCTCCCGCTCGCGGCACGCTTCTGCCACCATTCGCAGGACGGCTGCGACGAATGGGGGCACGGTGCGGATCCTGCTGGTGGAGGACGACCGGCGGGTGGCCGCCGCGCTCTCCTCCGCACTGACCCGCCGCGGCTACCAGGTCGAGCACGCGGCCACCGTCGCCGCGGCGCTCTCCGCCGCCCCTTGCGACCTGGTGCTGCTCGATCTGACCCTGCCCGACGGGGACGGCACCGACGTGTGTCGGGAGCTGCGCCGACGCAGCAGCCAGCTCGGCATCATCGCGGTGACCGCGCGGGGTGAGGAACGCGACCGGGTGCTCGGGCTGCGCCTCGGCGCGGACGACTACGTGGTCAAACCGTTCTCGATGGTGGAGCTGCAGGCCCGGATCGAGGCGGTGCTGCGCCGGGCCGGGAACGCGGCGCCCGAGCGGCACCTGATCGAGGCGGGGGCGGTACGCATCGACGTGGCCGCCCGCACGGTGACGGTGGCGGGGCGCGCGGTCACGCTGACCCGCAAGGAGTTCGACGTGCTGCTGTCGTTGGCCCGCCAGCCGGGGGTGGCGGTGCCCCGCGACCGCATCCTGCTCGACGCCTGGGGCACCACCTGGGCCGACCGGCACACCGTCGAGGTGCACGTCGGGTCGTTGCGCGGCAAGCTGGGCGACGCGCGCCTGGTGGAGACCGTCCGCGGGGTCGGCTACCGGCTGCGCGATGCGTGAGGGGCCGCCGTGCGCCGTCGACTGGTGATCAGTTATCTGCTGCTGATGGTGCTCGTCCTCATCGCGTTGGAGAGCCCGCTCGCCGTCACCCTGGCCAGCCGGGAGACCGAGCGGGTGCGCGCCGACCGGCTCGCCGACGCCACCCGGTTCGCCTCGCTGGCCGGGCCGGCGTTGCGCGGCGGCGAGCCCGGCCCGATCGGGGCGGAGCTGCGCAGCTACGACGAGCTGTACGGAATCGGCGCGGCGGTCGTCGACCGGGACCGGGGCATCGTCGTCGACTCGGCGAGCTGGCAGTCCACGGGGACCGCCACCGTGCTGGACGTCGCGCTCTCCGGGCAGCAGGCCAGCGCGCCCGAGTCGGTCTGGCCGTGGTCGGCCGGGCCGGTGGTGGTGGCGGTGCCCATCAACGACGGCGGTGAGGTCCTCGGCGCGGTGGTGATCGTGACCCCCGCCGACGAGATCCGCCGGGCCGTGAGCACCTGGTGGCTGCTGCTCACCCTGGCCGGCCTGCTCGTCGTGCTGGCCTGTGTGCTCACCGCGTTCGGGCTGGCCGGTTGGGTGCTGCGCCCGGTGACCGAGCTGGACGCGGTCACCCACGAGATCGCCGAGGGCGACCGGGGCGCGCGCGTGCAGCACCGGCTCGGCCCGCCGGAGCTGCGTCGACTCGCGGCCAGTTTCAACCACATGGCCGACGTGGTCTCCGATGTGATGGACCGACAGCGTGCGTTCGTCGCACACGCCAGCCACCAGCTGCGCAACCCGCTCACCGCGCTGCGGCTGCGGGTGGAGGAGCTGGGTCCCAGCCTCACCGACGCGGACGGGCGCTCCGAGCACCGGTTGGCGCTGGAGGAGACCGACCGGTTGGCGCTGGTGCTCGACGCGCTGCTCACCCTGGCCCGGGCCGAACGGGAGGAGAACGAGCGGGTCACCGTGGACACCGCCGCCGTGGCCGCGTCCCGGGTGGCCGCGTGGGCGCCGTTGGCCCGGCACCGGTCGATCGCGCTGCGGCTGGCCACCAGCGACGCCCCGGCGTACGCGCGGACCGTGCCGACCGCCGTCGACCAGGCGCTGGACGCGCTGATCGACAACGCGGTGAAGTTCAGCGGGGCCGGCGGGGCGGTGACGGTGACCGTGGCCCGCCGTGACGACGGGGTGGCCCTGGAGGTGCGCGACACCGGCCCGGGGATGACCGAGAGTCAGCTCGGCCAGGCCACCGAGCGGTTCTGGCGAGCGCCGGACGCGCAGAACGTCGACGGCGCCGGGCTCGGCCTGACCATCGCCGCTGTGCTGGTCGACGCCTCCGACGGCCGGCTCACCATGCGGCCGGCCGAGCCGCGCGGGCTGGTCGCCGGCCTGTGGTTCCCGGCTCCCGAGCCCGAGCCCGAGCCGGCGGGGGAGCCGGCGGACGAGGACCCGTCCGTCGACCTGCGGCCCGCCCGGGCCCGGTAGCGGCCCGACCAGGGCGGCGGGCGCCTCTCGGCGCGGCCGGCGACAGTCAGGGTTTGGCGGCCCGGTACCAGGCGGCGGCACCGGGGTGCAGCGGCAGCGGCGCGGTGGCGATCGCCGAGCGGGGGCTCATCCGTCCCGCCGCCGGGTGCGCCGCGCCCAGCTCGGCCCGCCGCTCCATCAGCAGCCGGGTCACCTCCCGCACCAGCGGCTCCGGCAGGTCTGCCCGCACGATGAGGTAGTTCGGGTCGGCGACAGTGGTCACCGGGTTCATGCCGTACACCGAGCGGGGGATGTCCCGGGAGACGTAGACCTGGCCGTAGCGGGCGCGCAGCGGCTCCGTCCACTCACCGAGGTCCACGATCCGGGTGGCGCTGCGCCCGGCCAGCTCCTCGATGCCCCGCACCGGCAGACCGCCGGAAAAGAAGAACGCGTCGATACGCCCCGAGCGCAGGGCCGCCACCGAATCGTCCAGACCGAGCCGTTCCCGGCGTACCGCGTCGCCACCGAGCCGGGCCACCTCCAGCAGCCGGGTGGCGGTGATCTCGGTGCCGGAGCCGGGCGCGCCCACGGAGACCCGTCGGCCGCGCAGGTCGCCGATCGTGCGGACCGGCCCGCCGTCGGTCGTGACCAGGTGCAGCTGGTCGTCGTACACCCGCGCCACCGCGTCCACCGTCGGGCTCTGCGTCGGGCTGGCGGGCAGCACGTCGGCCTGGGTGAAGCCCAGCTCGGCTGCTCCGGAGCCGACCAGGCGGACGTTCTCCGCCGAGGCGGCGGTGATCACCACGCTGGCCCGTACCCCGGGCAGTTCCCGGTTGAGGATGGTCGCGAGGGACTGCCCGAACGCGTAGTAGACGGCGGTGGGGCTGCCGGTGGCGATCCGGATCGCCACCGGCTCGGCCGGGTCGTCCCGGCAGCCGGCGGCGGTGAGGGCCGCGACCAGCACCAGCGCCGCCGCCCCCGCGCGGCGCGAACCGGCCCGACCCGACGAGGTACGACTCACGCGGTGCACTGTGCGCGCTCCGGCGGACGCGCGCAAGCCCGTACCCGTCGATGCCGCCGTGGGTGCGGCGCGGGCTCCGCTCAGCAGACCGGGTGGCGGGCCGGCTCGGGCACCGCGCCGCGGGCCGGCTCCATCGACGCGCTGCGCAGGATGCGCGCCCGGTCCGGCCCGTCGGCCACGCTGACCAGGAAACAGCCGGTGCCCGGGCGGAGCACGGCCGGCACGTCGAGCACGGCCGCACTGCGGATCAGCACGGCGGCCAACTCCCGGTCGGTGAGCCGCACACCGAGGATGTGCCGCCGCACGTGCCGCCCGCCGGCCAGCAGCGCCGAGCGCCACGCCGCCGCCGCGAGCCGGGACATCCACCGGCGGCGGGCCGGCGAGGCGCCCGGCACGGGACCGCCCAGCAGCTCCCGACGCCCCTGCCACCAACCGGCATCCACCATCCGGGCGTACGCCTTGCGGTGCTCCGGTGGCACCCAGAGCCGGTGCAGCTCGTAGCGGCGGCGCAGGCCGCCGACGGCCACCTCCTGGGTGACCGGGATGTCGAGGCGGGCGAGCAACTGCCGCATCCGCTGCGCGGCGTCCTCCCGGTTGAACTCGACCCCCGGCGCGTGCGAGGGCAGCGGGGCGCCCGACCGGGCGCCGGCCGGTGGCGCCGTGCAGCGCAGCAGGCAGGCGGCCTCGAACGCGTCGCCCAGGGTCAGCCAGTCCAGCGGGGGTGGCGTCGCCGGCGAACGGGGCCGGTCGAGCAGGGCGGGATCGCGGGCCAACGGAGGCTCCCTTGTCGGAGTCTGGGTTCCCCTACCGTGGCCCCCGAGCGGCCGTTGCGGAACGCCTTCCGCCCAGCCTTGAGGAAAATTTGCGGCTCCCGCGCCGCTACAGGTCGGTGACCACCAGGTCCACCTGCCGGACCCGACCGGGAGCGGTGGGTTCCTCCACCACTGTGTGCTTCAGCTCCCGCAGCGTGCCGATCAGCTCCGCGGCGGTGCGCGGTCGGGCCCCGGCGACCAGCAGGTCACGCACCAGCCGCCCCTTGGTCGCCTTGTTGAAGTGGCTCACGACCGAGCGGACCGGCACACCGTCGACCTCCCGCTCGTGCAGCACCCGCACGGTCACCGTCCGCTCGGCCAGCGCGCCGCGCGGCGTCCAGGTGGCGGCGTACGCGCCGGAGCGCAGGTCCAGCACCGGGCCCCGACCGGCCGCCTCGGCCAGGACCGGCGCCAGCTCCCCGCGCCAGTACGCCGACAGCGCCCCGACGCCCGGCAGGCGGGCGCCGATCGGGCAGCGGTACGGCGGGATCCGGTCGGCGAGACGCACCGCCCCCCACAGGCCGGAGCTGATCAGGATCGACCGGCGGGCCGCCCGCAGCGCCGCCGACGGCAGCGTGGCCAGCTCCAGCGCCTCGTAGAGCACCCCGGTGTAGAGCCGCTCGGCCGGCGCGGTGGCCGCCGCGCGCAGCCGGGCGTTGCGGCGCAACTCGCCCCGCTGGCCGTCGCTGAGCCCGAGCGCCGTCCGCGCGGCCTCCTCGTCCGGCCCGGCGCTGAGCGCGACGAGCGCGTCGAGCACCCGCTCACGGGCGGGGTTCAGCTCCGGCAGCGAGAGCTTGTCGGGGGTCCACCGCCGTCCGGTGCCGGCGTCGGCCTTCCCCTCCGAGGGCGGCAGCAGGATGAGCATCGGGTCTCCTCGGGCGGGTGAAGCGGCAGCCCGGCCAGCGTACGACCCGCCGCTAGCGCCAGGGCCGCACCGGGGTGTCGGGGTGGTACACGCGATAGCCGCCCACCTCGCGCACCGGTGCGGCGTCGGGCCGGTCGGCGAGCAGCCGGCGCAGCCGCCGGTCCATCGGCGAGTCGATCTCCACCACGTAACCCGGCCGGGCGGCCCGCCCAACCTGCCGCCAGTACGGGCGGTAGCGGTTCTGCCCGGGGGACAGGTCCCCGTCGAGCACCCCGCAGACCACCGTCTCATCGGTGTTGAAGATCAGCCGGTTGCAGGTCCAGTAGTCCCCGTACACCTCGTGCGGCCCGTCGGCGCGCAGCGCGGCGGCCAGCTCCCGGGCCTGACGCTCCTCGGTCCGCGACGCGGCGGCGCCGGTGGTCGCGAAGAGCACGGTGACCACCAGCGTCGTCGCGGCCAACGCCGCCAGCACGGCGGTGGCGAGCGCGCCGGCCAACCGGCCGAGCACGCCCACCGTGCCCCGCCAGCAGGCCAGGGCCGCCACCCAGAGCGGCCACAGCACCGCCGGCAGCGACAGTTGCAGCACCGACAGGTAGCGGGCGTTGGCCAGGGGACTCGTCGCGGCGAGCGGGCTGCGCACGTACGACAGCAGGGTCAACGCCGCGCCGACGACAAGCGCGAGCTGCACCACCGGCCCGACCCGCGCGCCACGCGGCGTGCCGGCGACCCGCGTGCCGGGCCCCGCGGCCTGCCTGTCGCGCGGCATGCTGACGGCCCGGCGGTACGCGAGGAGCGCGAGCGCCGCGGCGGCCACCAGCAGCACCGGGTACAACACGCCGAACCACTGCTGCCACCGGCCGCAGCCGTCGACCGGGCAGAGCCCGTGCGCCAACGGCACCCCCTCCAGCAGGCCGCCCCGGATCCGGTCGGTCCACGGCGGCAGCGGGCCGGCCTTGGTGCTGACCTCCCGGAACACCGTCAGCGAGTCCTCACCCGGCCCGGCGCGCAGGTTGTCGACGATCATCGGCGCGGTCCCGGCCACGAAACCTGCCACCAGCAGCAGTCCGGACCAGCCGAGCAGTTCCCGCCGCACCGCCCAGACCAGGGCCACCACGGCCACCGCCAGGTACGGCAGGATCAGCCAGTCCGACCAGGCGGCCAGCCCGACCAGCAGCCCGAACAGGGCGACGGCGAGTCGACGGTGGCGCACCGTCCCGGCGGCCAGCCCCACCGTGATCAGCAGCATCAGCAGCACCGCCGGTTTCACCTCCGGCCGGCCGCCGACCACGGTGAGCTGGTCGCGCACCACCCGCTCCGGGCCCAGCGCCAGCAGGCCGACGACGAGGACGGCGAACCACGGCGTGTAGAGCCGGCGGGTGAGCCGGTACACGAGGTAGAGGAAGACCGCGTACAGGGCGAGCATCGGCAGCCGCAGCACCGGCCAGCTCGGCCCGGCCACGGCGAGCAGCGGCGCGGCCAGGTACGACTCCAGCATGCCCATGTAGTGCTGGCCGTAGAGGAAGACGGGGTGTTCCCGGCCCTGCCCGATGTGCAGGGCGGCCAGCCCGAAGGTCGCCTCGTCGCTGTTCGACACCGGCACGGTGTACAGCGTGAGGACCAGCCGGTACCCGACACCGACCAGACCGAACAGCAGCGCGACGAGCGCCGGCCGGTCGAGTCGCGGACGCCACCGCCCGCGGTGCTGCTCTGGATGCGACACGACCACGCCCCCGTCGTCGTCCCGACCGGAGTGTTTCACGGACCACGAGCCGGTCGGGGTGGTTCCGCCCAGTCCGGACCGGCTCGCGTGGCCGTGACCGTCGACGTGTGGCAGGGTTGGCGCGTGCCACCCACACCCGCCGGCCAACTGGCCGTGCCGAACCTGCACCGGGCCGCGCGGATCGAGGACGCCGTGCACCAGCTCGTGGAGCGTCGGTTGCGGCGCACCGGCTGGCGGATGAACATCGTCGCCTACACCGGCTACGGCCGTCCGGGCTGGGTGCGGGTGATGTGCCGGGTGCTGCTGGGTCGTCCGGACACCCGCCAGCGGGGTCGGCTGGACAAGGTCCGGGGCTGGCGCAGCTTCGCCACCCTGCCCGCCAAGCACGTCACGGTGCAGATCGAGGCCGGCGGGGTGCGGCACGAGGCCCAGGCCGACCGCAGCGGTTTCGTCGACACGCTCGTCGAGGCCGACCTGCCGCCCGGGTGGGGCACCGTCCGGCTCAGCGTGGCGGACGCCGAGCCGGTCGACGCGCCGGTGCGCATCATCGACCCGGACGTGAAGTTCGGCATCCTCTCCGACATCGACGACACGGTGATGGTGACGGCGCTGCCCCGGCCGCTGCTCGCCGCGTGGAACACGTTCGTCCTCGACGAGCACGCCCGCAACGCGGTGCCCGGCATGGCGGTGCTCTACGAGCGACTGGTCACCGCGCATCCCGGCGCCCCGGTCTTCTACCTGTCCACCGGCGCGTGGAACGTGGCGCCGACGCTTACCCGGTTCCTGTCCCGGCACCTCTACCCGGCCGGGCCGCTGCTGCTCACCGACTGGGGTCCGACCGCCGACCGCTGGTTCCGCAGCGGCATGGAGCACAAGCGCTCCACCCTGGCCCGGCTGGCCAAGGAGTTCCCCGACGTGCGCTGGCTGCTGGTCGGCGACGACGGCCAGCACGACCAGGAGATCTACCGGGAGTTCGCCGCCGCCCACCCGGAGAACGTCGCCGGGGTGGCGATCCGCAGGCTGTCCCCGACGCAGTCGGTGCTGGCCGGTAGCCTGCCCGCCCCGGCCGGCCGCCCCTCGTCGGGGCCGGTGGGGCAGAAGTGGCTGTCCGCCCCGGACGGCGCCGGCCTGTGGCAACTGCTGCGCGACGCCGGCCTGGTCTGAGGCATTCGTTGCCGACCTAGCGGCCTTCGAACACGTCCTCCAGAACCAGTCTCGCCCGACCCGGCACCTCTTCCTCCGGGAAGATCTCGGCGCAGAGACCCAGGGCCTCCTCGGGGCTCGTGAGGCCGAGGTGGTCCACCAGGAAGCGGATGTCTTCGGCATCCCGACGTCGTGCGGCGAGGACTTTCATGGCGAGCAGGTGCTCCGGGGACGCCGCCGAAACCCGCAAGCCCGGATGATCGAAGACGCGTGGTGCCTCCGGATCCCCGCCAGCGGCGACGTACACGCTTGCCTGCTCGTTCAGCCACCACTGCGGCAGCCCGAGTTCATCGGCGACAGCCCGCGCTTCGTCGAGCACGATGCCGTGTGGCTGAAACACGGCATCGATGTCCCTGGTTGCCCGACGGGCGTCGTAAGCGAGTGCCATGGCAGCCCCGCCGAAGATGTACAGGTCGGCGACCACGCCCCGCCTGGCCAGCCGGTCACCGAGCCTGCGGAAGGCGTCCTCGATGGCAGTGCGGTCGAGCAGTGGGTCGTCGGCGCTCACGCGACCTTCAGCTCCTCTGGGGAGATGAACACCCCACGTCGCCGGAACGCCGCAGGCGCGTGCACCACGGCGTCGACGCGGGCAGCGCGGGTGTTGAAGGGGAACCAGAATCGCCGCAGCGACCGCGTCTCGACCCAGGCGGGTGCGCCGCGCCCGTCCCGGGCGGCAAGGTACTCCGTCAGTGCCGCGAGGAATACGTCCCAGTGGTCGTCACCTGTCGGGGCCGGCTCCTGGATCAGTAGGTCAGCACGATGCTCGGAAGGTTCCCAGCCGTACTCCTCCAGGAACTCCGCTACCAGCCGCCACCGCCTGGTGTCGTCGGCCCCGACGAGCAGGACGCCCAGGTGTGCCATCGTCATTGGCTCGTACCTCGTAGGACGATTGCTCACAGCATCAACGCTAGTACAAGGCTGCGCCAATCCGCCGCAAGGCCCTCCCTGTCGGGGGCAGAGCCAGACGGCACCGAGTGTGGCGACCTGCGCGGGTGGGATAGTCATCCGGGTCTCGGCGCGGACCCCCCGAGGCCGCCCGCCAGATCCGACGCCGCTCCGGCGGGCGGCGGTGGGTTGCCAGGCTTCGCTATGGTCCATGGCGACCCGCCTATCCTGCGCCGGGGAAGCGGGGTGGATGGTGCTGCGGCCGATAGGCCCTTATCCCGATGTCGCGTGTCAACGGCTGGAATCGCCGGTTGGCTTGGCGGACGGTGAGGTCTTTTCCTCTTGATCGAACGTGGTGGTTCGGATTGACCTCGAGCGCTATTCAGCATCGGTACGTGGCGAGGCGTGGATCGTAAGGGTCGCCGTGCAGTAGGGCGATTACCGACAGTGTTTGGCGGCATTGACATGGCGCGGCGCGCAGTTTCCTTAGCGGTGGTGATGGCTGTGATCATGCTGTCGGGATGTGCGGGCAATGGATCGAATGACCCCAGCGGCAGGTCTGACGAGACGGCCGCGCAAGTCCTGGCGGCATACGATCTTCCCCTGCCCGAATGTGCGCGACAGGCAGCCAGCTTCTGGGACAGTCCGGACAACCTGAATAGGAGCCTTGTCTGCAGAGGTGCCGTTGACTTGTCGTGTCTGAAGCAGGCGCTGGCGGTGGTCGGCGTCGATCGGGGCGAGTTGCTTCCATACACGCAGTTGCCGGCCTGGTCCGGGTCAATTGGGGAGAGGTTGCCCTCAGCGGAGATTGTTGGCACCACGACGATCGTTCCGGCAGCTGCTTCTCGCAAGGAGATGCAGGTGGACGTCCATCTCGTGGAATCGAGCCCTGCGTTGCTCTTCCTCCATGCGATCTGTAGTAGAGCCGCTGAAAATCGGCTGCGCCGGAGGCTTCCACCCTCTTGTCTGGTCAGGAGGCTGATGACGTGGAAGAGTTGACGGCTATCACGCAGACAGCAAGGTGGCGACTGGCGGTGCGGAGCTTCCGGCTTGCCCTCGTCATCTTTCCGTTGTTGATCATCTTGACGTTGCTGGCAGGGTTCGATGACCTGGAAACCACAGTCGAACCGTTGGCCGTGATCCTGTTAGTCATGGGCGGAATTGTGGTGATCACCGGATGGTTTGCGGCGATCCTGCTTGCCCGAGACACCACGAGGATGGCTGTGGGGAAGTCCGGGCTTGTCGATCCGGTTCGCACCTGGCTTATGATGCAGCACCTTGTCAGAGACATCTGCAACTTCCGAAGATGGTGAGACAGGTCGAGCCGGCTCTGGAAACAAGCTGCGCCTTGATCACTTGATGCTGACCAGTTCCAGGAGCCTTCTGGCAACTGGTCAGCATTAAGTGATTATGAGGCTGGGGGCGGTGCTCAGCTCTGGCGGAGCCAGACGACGCCCAGCGGGGGGACCTGGAGGGCCGCTGACGCGACCATGCCGTGCCAGGGCACGTCCTCGGCGTGCACCTCGCCCAGGTTGCCCACGCCCGACCCGCCGTAATGGTGGGCGTCGGTGTTGAGCACCTCCGCCCAGGTGCCGCCAGCCGGCAGGCCGATCCGGTAGTCGTGCAGCGGAGACGCGGAAAAGTTCGCCACGCACACCAGCGTCGAACCGTCCGGGGCGATCCGGACGAACGACACGGTGTTGTTGGCGACGTCGTCTCCGGCGATCCAGCGGAACCCGGCCGGTTCGGTGTCCTGCGCCCACAGCGCCGGGGTGTCCCGGTAGACCCGGTTGAGGTCGCCGACGAGCCGCTGCACGCCGGCGCGGGCCGGGTCGTGCAGCAGGTACCAGTCGAGGCCGCGCTCCTCGCTCCACTCCCGGTCGTCGGCCAGCTCGGAGCCCATGAACAGCAGCTGCTTGCCCGGGTGCGCCCACATGTACGCGAGCAGCGCCCGGACGTTGGCCAGCCGCTGCCAGGTGTCGCCGGGCATCTTGCCGGCCAGGGAGCCCTTGCCGTGCACGACCTCGTCGTGGCTGATCGGCAGCACGTAGTTCTCGCTCCAGGCGTACGCCAGGGAGAACGTCAGCTGGTGGTGGTGGTGCTGGCGGTAGATCGGGTCCTTCGAGGTGTAGAGCAGGGTGTCGTGCATCCAGCCCATGTTCCACTTGAACCCGAAGCCCAGCCCGCCGTCCGCGGTGGGTCGGGTGACGCCCGGCCAGGCGGTGGACTCCTCGGCGATCATCACGACCCCGGCGTGGTGCTTGTAGACCGTCGCGTTCACCTCCTGCATGAGCGCGATGGCCTCCAGGTTCTCCCGACCGCCGTACTGGTTGGGGGCCCACTGGCCCTCGTCGCGGGAGTAGTCCAGATAGAGCATCGAGGCGACCGCGTCGACCCGTAGCCCGTCGACGTGGAACTGGTCGCACCAGTAGAGCGCGTTGGCGACCAGGAAGTTGCGCACCTCGTTGCGGCCGAAGTCGAAGACGTACGTGCCCCAGTCGGGGTGCTCGCCGCGCCGCGGGTCGGGGTGCTCGTAGAGCGGGGTGCCGTCGAAGCGGGCCAGGGCCCACTCGTCCTTGGGGAAGTGCGCGGGCACCCAGTCCAGGATCACGCCGATGCCGGCGGCGTGCAGGGAGTCGACGAGGTGGCGGAACTCGTCCGGGTCACCGAAGCGGGACGTCGGCGCGTAGTAGCCGGTCACCTGGTAGCCCCAGGAACCGCCGAACGGGTGCTCCATCACCGGCAGGAACTCGACGTGCGTGAAGCCCAGCTCGGTGACGTACGCGGTGAGCTGATCGGCCAGCTCGCGGTAGCCCAGGCCGGGCCGCCAGGAGCCGAGGTGCACCTCGTACACGCTCATCGGCTCCTGGTGCGGCTGGCGCTCGGCCCGGCGGGCCAGCCAGTCCGCGTCGTTCCACCGGTAGGTCGAGTGGTGCACCACCGACGCGGTGGCGGGCGGCACCTCGGCGTACGCCGCCAAGGGGTCGGCCTTGTCCCGCCACTTACCGTCGGCGCCGAGCACCCGGTACTTGTAGCGGGCCCCGACCCGGGCGTTGGGGACGAACAGCTCCCAGACGCCGCTGAAGCCGAGCGACCGCATCGGCCAGCCGTCGTCCGGACCCCAGCCGGTGAAGTCGCCGACCACCCGCACTCCGCGCGCGCTGGGCGCCCAGACGCTGAACGCCACACCCTCGTCGAAGACCCGGGCGCCGAGCGCGTCCCACAGCCGCTCGTGCCGGCCCTCGCCGATCAGGTGCAGGTCCAGCTCGCCGAGCGTGGGCGGGTAGCGGTACGGGTCGTCGTGGACGGTGCCGTCGACCTCCACCCGGTAGTCGAGCACGGTGCCCTCGATGTGGGTCTCGAAGACGCCCACGTCGTGCACCCGCTTCATCGGGTGCCGTTCGTCGCCGACGAGCAGCAGCACGTCGCCCGCGCCCCGGCGCATCGTGCGGATCGTCGTCCATCCGTCGGCGGGGTGTGCGCCGAGCAGCGCGTGCGGGTCGTGCGTCACGCCGGTGATCAGCTGGTCCATCGGTCGTCCTTCGGGGCGGCGTCGGTCGGTGCGGAGGCGGACGGGCGGGGCTTCGCCGAGCGGGCCGCGGCCGAGCGGGCGGCCGCGGAGCGGGGCGGGGACGGGCGGGCCGCAGGCCGGCGCGCAGCCGCCGTCGTGCCAGCGCCGGCCGTCGGTGCCGGGTTCGTCGGTGCCGGG
Organism: Micromonospora sp. NPDC005237; assembly: GCF_040607775.1. NCBI lineage: Bacteria > Bacillati > Actinomycetota > Actinomycetes > Micromonosporales > Micromonosporaceae > Micromonospora > Micromonospora sp. NPDC005237. Next base: position 145,137 of record NZ_JBEXHJ010000005.1, read on the forward strand.
CTCGTCGCTGCCGGGCTCGTCGGCGCGGTGCCGCCGGACAGGTCGTCCGGGACGTCGGCGACGGTGAGGTCCGCCAGCTCGGCGCCCGCGGGTGCCGGCGCGGCGGGCGGGGTCGGACGGCGGACGGTCAGCACATGCGCCGGTTGCAGGTACGGGTCGAGCCGCACCGCGTTGCGCTGACCCCAGTCGTAGCTGGTGCCGGTCAGCTCGTCGTACACGGTGAACCGCTCGTGCCAGTCGAACCCGAGCTCCGGCATGTCGAGCGTCGTGTTGCCCCACTGCACCACACGTGGGTCGAACGAGCAGATCACGATGACGGTGTTGCCGGTGTCCGGGTCGTGTTTCGACCAGCACAGCAGGGCGGGGTTGTCGATCTCGTGGAAGCGCAGGTTACGCAGCTGGTGCAGGGCCGGGTTGTCGCGGCGGACCCGGTTGAGGGTGGCCAGGAACGGTGCCAGCGAGCGGCCCTGCGCCTCGGCGCCGGCCCAGTCGCGGGGGCGCAGCTCGTACTTCTCGTTGTCCAGGTACTCCTCCGCGCCGGGGCGGGCCACGTGCTCGAACAGCTCGTAGCCCGCGTACAGGCCCCAGGAGGGGGAGAGCAGCGCGGCCAGCACCGCCCGGATCTTGAACATCGGCGGGCCGCCGTGCTGCAACGAGGAGTGCAGGATGTCCGGCGTGTTCGGCCAGAAGTTCGGCCGCATGTGGTCGGCCGACGCGACCAGCTCCTCGCAGTACTCCCGCATCTCGGCGGCCGTCGTGCGCCAGGTGAAATAGGTGTACGACTGCGTGAAGCCGATCTTGCCGAGCCCGTGCATGATGGCCGGCCGGGTGAACGCCTCGGCCAGGAACAGCACGTCCGGGTCGACCTTCTTGACCTCGGCGATCAGCCAGTGCCAGAAGTCGAACGGCTTGGTGTGCGGGTTGTCCACCCGGAAGATCCGGATGCCCTCGCCCACCCAGTGCAGCACCACGCGCAGCACCTCGGCGCGGATGCCGTCGGGGTCGTTGTCGAAGTTGACCGGGTAGATGTCCTGGTACTTCTTCGGCGGGTTCTCCGCGTACGCGATGCTGCCGTCGGCCCGGGTGGTGAACCACTCCGGGTGCTCGGTGACCCACGGGTGGTCCGGCGCGCACTGCAACGCCAGGTCCATCGCCACCTCCAGGCCCTGCGCCGCGGCCGCCTGGATGAAGGCGTGGAAGTCCGCCGGCGTACCCAGGTCGGGGTGGATCGTGTCGTGGCCGCCCTCGGCGGCGCCGATCGCCCACGGCGAGCCCACGTCGGTCGGCCCGGCGGTGAGCGCGTTGTTGCGGCCCTTGCGGTTGATCCGGCCGATCGGGTGGATCGGCGGCAGGTAGAGCACGTCGAAGCCCATCGCCGCCACACCCGGCAGCCGCTCGGTGGCGGTGGGGAAGGTGCCGGAGCGCCCACCCGCCGCTCCTTCGGAGCGCGGGAAGAACTCGTACCAGGCCGAGAAGAGCGCCCGCTTGCGGTCAACCCAGAGGGTGTACGCCTCACCGGCGGTCACCAGCTCCCGCACCGGGTGCTCCCAGAGCAGGTCGGCCAGGGCCAGCGCCGGGTCGACCCGCTGCGGCAACGGCAGGTCGGTGTCGACCAGCGCGGTGAGCGCGTCGGCGACCCGGGGCCGGTCGGCGGCCGGCACCAGCTCCCGGGCGGCGGCCAGCACTCGCGCGCCCTCGGCCAGGTCGTTGGCCAGGTCCTCCGGACCCTGCCCGGCGGCGATCTTCTTGGTCACCGCGTTCTGCCAGGTCAGGTACGGGTCCTGGAACGCCTCGACGGCGAAGGTCCATTCGCCGACCGCGTCCGGCGCGATGGTGGCGTGCCAGCGGTCCTGGCCCGGTTCGCCGGGGCGCATCCGGGTGAACGGCCGCTGCACGCCGTCCGGGCCAGCCCACACCACGTTGCAGCCCAGCGCGTCGTGCCCCTCCCGGTAGGCGCGCGCCGACACCGGGACCGGCTCGTCGACGACTGCCTTCGCCGGGTATCGCCCGCACGAGACGACGGGGGAGACGTCTTCGATCGGGAACCGTCCTGTCACCCCGCCAACCTACTGTGCGAGATCCCTTCGCGCGCGGCCAAGCACCCCGCTCAGCCCCCCGCGCGGTTCATCGGACGCACCGCGTAACGGTGGGTGTCACGTATCGTTCGTATTACGTGACGGAGGTACAGAGCATGCGGTTGAACAGCAAGGGCCAGGTGACCATCCCGGCCGCGCTGCGAGCCCGTTACAACCTGCACGAGGGCGACGAGGTCGACGTGGTGGAGGAGGGCGGGGCCCTGCGCATCGTGCGCGTACACGGCTCCGACACCCGGGGTCAGCGACTCGTCCGCCACATGCGCGGTCGGGGCAGCGCCAAGGAGACCGAGCACATGTCCACCGAAGAGTTGATGGAGTTGCTGCGTGGCGAGTGAACGGTTCCGCGCGGTGCCGTCGCGTGCATCCGACGCGGTGACGACCCTGGTCGACACCAATGTGCTGCTGGACATCCTGACCGACGACGCCAAGTGGGCGGAGTGGTCCGGCGCCGCCCTCGCCGAGGCCCGCGACGCGGGCAACCTGGTGATCAACCCCATCGTGTACGCCGAGGTGTCGGTCCGTTTCGCCCGCATCGAGGAGTTGGACGAGGCATTGCCGGCAGGGGACTTTCTGCGCGAGGAGCTTCCGTACCTGGCCGGCTTCCTCGCCGGCAAGGCCTACGCGCGGTACCGCAAACTGGGTGGCACGAAGCGGTCGCCGGTAGCCGATTTCTACATCGGCGCGCATGCCGCCGTGTGCCGGTACCACCTGCTGACCCGTGATGGGGCGCGATACCGCACGTACTTCCCAACCCTGACGCTGATCACGCCGGTCGACTGACCGCCCCGCCCCGCCCCGCTCCCGGAGCGCAAGCCAAGATCCGCACGCTTTCGGGGAAACTGCCGCCTCAACGCGCGCCGACGCAGCAGTTTCCCCGGAGTTGCGCGGATCTTCACGAGGAGCCTGTGGTTTCAGGCGAGCGGCGACGATCCGTGGCACCTCAGCAGCATCACCCTCGGCGTGTCGAACTGCTCACCTGACAACGATCAACGAAGTCGGGGTATGTCCTCAGGCTCAGGCGGGCGGGTTTGGCGCCACGAACGAGCCCTTGCCTTGGCGAGTGACGATCCAGCCTCGCTCCTCCAAGATCCGCAGGGCGTAACGCACCGGCCAGGCGCTCGACTGGTACTGCTCTCGCATCTCGGCGATGGAGGGCAGCTTGTCGCCCGGCTGCAACGTGCCGGCCTGAATCGAAGCAGCAACGTCATCGATGATCTGCTCGTACAGCGGTGCTTGCGGCATGGTGGCGCCACCTCTCGTCAGCGCACCGATCTTCGCACTGTGGGTAACTCACCGTGCATGCTCTGTTGACTGTGAAGGCAGTGCCTTCTAAGTTGAGGGCAGGGGATCTCTCGTCAGCAGCGGAGTTCCTCCTGGCAGGGCGGGGCGGTTCCCCCGTGTCGCTCCGCCCTGACCTGCGTCGTTACCACCCCTTCCGCCATGTTCGAGGAGGCACAGTTGGACGAGCGTTCTTCGGATGGGCCGTTGCCGCCGGTGTACCCGGTTGCCGGCGGCCGGCCTCCGCAGCCGGACGGAGACCGGGTGCCCTGTCCGCCGCACCCGACGCGGGCACCGCTCACCCGGCGGCAGTACACCTACGGACTCGTGATCGCGGTGGTCGTACTCCTGTTGTTTGTGGTCGGGATCGTGCGGTGAGCGCGACGGGCCTGCGGTGAACGAGCTGCCGGTGGGTCGCCGGGTCGCGCAGTGGCGGGTGCGGCGCAACATGACGCAGCAGCAGTTCGCCGACCGGCTCGGCAAGTCGAAGAGTTGGGTGGACAAGGTCGAGCGTGGGGTACGCCGGTTGGAGCGGGTGTCCAACCTCCGCGAGATCGCCGATACGCTCCGCATCGACGTGGAGGTCCTGCTGGCCACCCGCTCAGCCCGTCCGCAGCCCGTCGCGGCCGGGGTGGACGGGATCCGGGCGGCGTTGGCCCGATACCACCTGCCGGGCTCGACCCAGACGCCCTCCGCCGAGGAGCTGCGAGCCCGTCTGGACCACGCCGACCAGAGCTACCGGCATGCCCGGTACCCGGCGCTACTCGCCCTGCTACCCAGCCTGCTCGACGCCGCGCGTGCGACGCAGGCCGCCCGCGCCGGCGGGGCGGGCGACACACTGCTGGTGTCGGTGTACGCGCTCATCGCCCTGGCGCTGGTGAAGGTCGACCAGGGAGAGCTGGCGTGGCTGGCGGCCGACCGTGGGATCGCCGTCGCCTTCGCCACCAACGATCCCCGGCTCTCCGGTGTCGCCACCGTGCCGTTGAGTCAGGCCCTGCGGTCCCGGGAGCGTCGGCGCTCGGCCGCGGACGTCGCACTCCGAGCCGCGCACGGGATCGAGGCGGCCGGTGCCAATTCCCCGGATGCCGCATCGCTGCGCGGGACGTTGTTGATCCAGGCCGCCCTCGCCGCCGCGCGCGGGGGAGGAGCGCGCAACGCCCATCAGTCCCTCGACCGGGCCGCAGAGCTGGCCCGCACCGTCGACCGCGGTGGTGGCTCCGCTGGGTGTACTGACTTCGGGTCGGCGGCGGTGGAGGCAGCCCGGGTGGTCGTCGAGGCGGCGCTCGGAGATGTCGCGGTGGCGACGGTCCGGCATGAGCGGCTGCTCGCCACCGACGGGTGGCGGTGGCTGTCACCCGAGCACCGGGCCGCGTACCTGCTTGATGTGGCGCGCGTGTACATCTGGGGTGGCGACATGCTCCGGGCCGGCCGCGCGCTGCTCGACGCCGAACGCACCGCGCACGGTGAGGTGCACGACCGGCCGGCGGTGCGGAAGCTGGTTGCCGTCGTGTGGCGGTCCGCCGATGCGCCCACCGGCCTGGCCCAGCTCGCCGCCACTCTCGGCGTCGCCTGACGCGCTGACGGTGGGCCGTTGGTTAGTTGCGTCGGTGGTAGTGGTTGCGGCGGGGGACCTGTTCGGGGTCGAGCCAGGCGGGTGGCACGAACTCGGGGTGGCCGTCGCCGCCGAGGTGGACGGTCCAGTCACCGCGGTGGACGTGTTGGTGGTGGTGGCCGCAGAGGAGCACCGCGTTGTCGAGGCTGGTGTCGCCGCCGTCGGCCCAGTGCCGGATGTGGTGGGCGTCGCACCAGCGGGGTGGGCGGTCGCAGCCGGGAAACGCGCAGCCCCGGTCCCGGAGCACCAGGGCGCGTCGTAGCGGCCCGGTGATGAGTCGGCGTTGCCGGCCGACATCAAGGGGTTGGCCGGCGCCGCCGAGGACGGCGGGGAGGATGGCGGCGTCGCAGGCGAGCCGACGCACGGCCTCGGGGGTGAGCTGAAGGCCAGTGTCAAGGGCTCCGGCGCCCAACTGCCGGGCCAACGCGTCGTAGCCGGTGGTGATGACGACCTGCGTGGGGTCACCGCCGTGCTCGGGCAGCTCGCCGGTGCGCAGGGCGAGTCGGCAGACGTCGGCTAGGGCGTCGTGGCGGCGTTGGCCCGGGGTGCGGGTGTCGTCGGGGCCGGTGGGTGCGGTGAGGGGGTCGATGGCGGCGCGCAGCAGGGCCGCAGCCTCAACATCGAGAACGCCGGTGAGGCGCAGCCGACCGTCGGGCTGCTCGCTCACGGTGACGTGCCGGTCGCGGGCGGCCCGTGACTCCTGCGCCCGCAGCGCCGCATCGACGGCGGCGTCGGCGACCTCCGGGGCGACGTGGTCGAGGATGCGGGTGCCGAGCTTGCGCAACAGGGCGGCGTCGAACTGCGCCGCCCAGTCGACGAGGACACCGACGGCCTTGTCGGCAGCCTCCGCGCCAGCGACGGCGTGCACGGTCTCGACCGTGCCGGAGATGACCCGCACCTGCTCCACGTCGACCGCGCCGCCGACCAACGCGTCACGCACCCCGGATGGGGCGGTGTCGAGCGCTGCGGCCAGCTCGACCAGCCGGCGGGCGGCACCAACCCCGAGACGTAACCGGTCCCGCAGCCACACGGCCGTCGAGGATGCGCCTTGTGCGGTCGCGGTGCCTCGACCGTCCAGCTCGCGCACGAGGGTCAACTTGACCGCGGCCAGGCGTTGCTCAAGGCGGTGCGTCGCATCCAGCGCCGCCACGAGATCGCGCTCGTTGGCAGCCCAGGCGGCCGTGTCGAAGCAGGCCGCCACGGCGGCCTCGGCCTGCTCCAACGCATCGATCACAGTAGGAGACTAGAACACCTGTACGACACTTTCCGGAGACCGTTCGTGGTCCCGTCGGAGCGGATCGCCACCCCGTCGAAACGCGCGGAGGTGACGTAGCCTCCCGCCATGATCGAACGGGTGAAGGTCGCGGTTGTCGGTGTCGGCAACAACACGTCGGCACTGGTGCAGGGGCTTGCTCTCTACCGCCAGAGCGGCAGCCTGGTCGGCATTCGCCGGCCGATGATCGACGGGCTCGGGGTGGGGGACATCGACGTCGTGGCGGCTTTCGCCACCTCCGCGGAGAAGATCGGCCGGGATCTGACCGAGGCGATTTTTCTGGCGCCCAACAACTTCCCTCGGCTGGACTGCGACCTGCCCGAAGCGGGTGTGCCGGTCACGAAGGGCCTCGTCGACGCGACCGAGGTGCAGCGGGTGGCAGCGGCGCTGGCAGGGGCGGAGGTGCTGCTCTACTCGGCGCCGAGCGGCCGGCCAGAGACCGCCCAGGCGTACGCCGAGGCAGCTCACACGGCGGGTGTCGCCTTCATCAACACCACCTCCGACCCGGTAGCGCGCGATCCACGCTGGATCGACAGGTTCGAGGCAGCCGGTCTACCGCTGCTCGGCGACGACCTGGCCAGCCAGTTCGGCACCTCGGTGCTGCACAACGCGCTGCTGCGGCTGCTGGCGGAGCGGGGCCTCACCCTGGTCAGCTCCTACCAGGTCAATCTGGGCGGCACCGAAGACTTCCGCAACCTGGTCGAAAGCCCCAACACCAAGAAGCAGTCCAAGCTCAACGCCCTGTCGGGCGCTGACAGCGTCGAGGTCGCCCCGCTCGGGTACCTGCCGCATCTCGCGTCGCAGAAGGTGGCCCACCTCAACCTTGAGGCGCAGGGTTGGGGTGAGACAGCGGTGAGCCTCGACGTGAAGCTGAAGGTGCACGATCCGAGTGGCGCTGCGGGGGTCAATATCGACCTCATCCGCATCGCCGCCAGCGCGCTCCGGAACGGGCGTGGTGGTTACTGCGCCGAAGCGACGTCGTTGCTCAAGTCGCCGCCGGGGACGGCGATCTGAGGCCGGGGGTGAGCAGGCGTTTCATCCGCTCGTACTCGGCGGTCATCTCCGGGGTGGCGAGGACGTCGTCGAGGTCGGCCGAGACCTGGAAGTCGACCTCCTCGACGGAGCGGATGGCCAACTCATACAGCTCCTCGCGCCGGTCCTCCTCCAGGTAGGTGGTCCAGTGTTCGAGCGCGGTGAGGACGATCAGGATCCCCTGATCCAGGTCGCCGTCGGCGAGGATGCCCGCGTCGATCCGCGTCAACCGTGCGCGGAGCTCCGTCGCGTCGGCCGTCCGGACGTTCTCGCGGGCGCTGGCCAGCGCCGCCCACGCGTCCTCGGTCAGTTCGTCGTCCGAGGCGGTGTCGAGCAGTTCGCTCCGGACCAGCCGGGTGACCGTCTCCAGGCCGAAGACGCGCAGCTTGGCCTCGTCAGCCTCGACGACCAACTGGAGGATCGCCGCTTCGAGTTCGTCGTACCGCATCTCGCCGGCTCCCTCAGGCCGCGCCGACGGAGCGGTAGACCTCCAGGGTCTGGCGGGCGATGGCGTCCCAGGAGAAGTGCTCAACGGCGCGCCGACGGCCGGCCAGGCCGAACCGCTCGGTGCGGGCCGGGTCGGCGAGCAGCGTGTTGATCGCCGACGCCAGGTCGGCCACGAAACGGTCCGGGGCCAGAGGAGTCCCGGACCCGTCGGTGGCCTGCTCGATCGGCACCAGCAGGCCGGTCTCGTCGTCGGCCACCACCTCGGGGATGCCGCCGGTGGCGGTCGCCACCACAGCCGTCTCGCAGGCCATCGCCTCCAGGTTGACGATGCCCATCGGCTCGTACACCGAGGGGCAGACGAAGACTGTCGCGTGGGTGAGCACCTGGATCACCTCGGGCTTGGGCAGCATCTCGGCCACCCAGACCACGCCGGAGCGGTTGGCCCGCAGCTCGGCGACCAGATCTTCCACCTCGGCGGCGATCTCGGCCGTGTCGGGTGCGCCGGCGAGCAGCACGAGCTGGGTGTCGGCCGGCAGCTCCCGGGCCGCCCGCAACAGGTACGGCAGGCCCTTCTGCCGGGTGATCCTGCCCACGTACACCACGCTGGGCAGCGCGGGATCGATGCCGAGCCGCTCCAGCACGTCGGTGCCGGAGTCCGGTGCGTACTGCACGGTGTCGATGCCGTTGTAGACCACCCGGACCCGGTCCGGGTCGATCTGCGGGTAGGCGGCGAGCACGTCGTTGCGCATTCCCGCACTGACCGCGATCACCGCGTCGGCGGCCTCCATCGCGGTGCGCTCGATCCAGGAGGAGAGCGTGTACCCGCCGCCGAGCTGCTCGGCCTTCCACGGTCGCAGCGGCTCCAGGCTGTGCGCGGTCAGCACGTGCGGCACCCCGTGCAGCAGCTTCGCGGTGTGCCCGGCCAGGTTCGCGTACCACGTGTGGCTGTGCACCACGTCGGTGCCGGCGGTGCCGGCGGCCATCTCCAGGTCCACACCCATCGTCCGCAACGCGGCGTTCGCGCCGGTCAGGCCGGGCGGATCGGCGTACGCCGTGACGCCCGGCTCGGTGCGCGGCAGGCCGAAGCAGTGCACGCGTACGTCGGTGAGGTGGCGCAACTCCCGGGCCAGGTACTCGACGTGCACGCCCGCGCCGCCGTAGACCTCCGGTGGGTACTCGCGGGTGAGCAGATCGACGCGCAGCGGGGTGGGTTCCGTCATGACCCCGCACCCTAGTGCAGAAGACTCCCCGTACGAGTGGTGAAGTCCGACGCGGGTGGATAGCGTCTGGGCATGGCTGCCAAGGTGCTCGCGATCGTCCTGGCGGGTGGGGAGGGCAAGCGCCTGATGCCACTCACCACGGACCGGGCCAAGCCGGCCGTCCCGTTCGGCGGGATGTACCGCATGGTCGATTTCGTCCTCTCCAACCTGGCCAACGCCGGCTATCTCAAGATCGTCGTGCTGACCCAGTACAAATCCCACTCCCTCGACCGACACATCACCAAGACCTGGCGGATGTCCACCCTGCTCGGCAACTACGTCACCCCGGTGCCCGCGCAGCAGCGTCGTGGTCCGTGGTGGTTCGCCGGCTCGGCCGACGCCATCTACCAGAGCTTCAACCTCATCAACGACGAGCAACCCGACTACGTGATCGTCTTCGGCGCCGACCACATCTACCGGATGGACCCGCGGCAGATGGTGGAGGACCACATCGCCTCCGGCGCGGCGGTCACCGTCGCCGGCATCCGTCAGCCCCTCTCGATGGCCGACCAGTTCGGTGTCATCGAGGTCGGCGAGGACGGCCGGAAGATCCGTGCGTTCCGTGAGAAGCCCACCGACGCGGTCGGCCTGCCGGACGCGCCCGACGAGATCTACGCCTCGATGGGCAACTACGTCTTCACCACCCGCGCTCTGTGCGAGGTGGTCGAGCGGGACGCGGCGGACAAGTCCAGCAAGCACGACATGGGCGGCAGCATCATCCCGATGCTCGTCGAGCGGGGCGAGGCGAACGTCTACGACTTCCGTGACAACGAGGTGCCGGGCAGCACCGACCGGGACCGCGGCTACTGGCGCGACGTCGGGACGCTCGACTCGTTCTACGACGCGCACATGGATCTGATCAACGTGCACCCCGTCTTCAACCTCTACAACTTCGAGTGGCCGATCTACACGGAGCAGCCGCCGTGGCCGCCCGCGAAGTTCGTCCACCAGTGGGGTGAGCGGGTCGGCCGCGCGGTCGGCTCGATGGTCTCGCCGGGTGTGGTGATCTCCGGCTCGCTGGTGGAGAACTCGATCGTGTCGCCGAAGGTGCGGGTGCACTCCTGGGCGCACGTCGAGGGCTCGGTGCTGATGGAGGGTGTCGAGATCGGCCGGCACGCGGTGGTTCGCCGGGCCATCCTGGACAAGAACGTGTTCGTCCCCGAGGGCGCCGAGATCGGCGTCGACCTGGAGAAGGACCGGCAGCGTTACACCGTCTCCGACAACGGCATCGTGGTGATCGGCAAGGGCCAGCGGGTCGAGCTGTGACCGTCGCACTATCAAGGAGGTAGACCCCGTGACCCATCCCCGTGCCGGCCAGCCCGCCGAGCCCGCCGACCTGGTCGACGTGCCGCGCCTGGTGACCGCCTACTACGCCGAGCATCCGGACCCCGCGGACCCGGCGCAGCAGGTGTCCTTCGGCACCTCCGGCCACCGGGGCTCCAGCCTGCGCAACGCGTTCAACTCCGACCACATCCTCGCGGTCACCCAGGCGCTCTGCGACTACCGGCGGGAGCAGGGCCTCGACGGCCCGCTGTTCCTGGCCCGGGACACGCACGCGCTCTCCGCGCCGGCCGCCGTGGACGCGCTGGAGGTGCTCGCCGCCAACGGGGTCACCGTGCTGGTCGACAGCCGCGACGGCTACACCCCCACCCCGGCGCTGTCGCACGCGATCCTCACCCACAACCGGGGCCGCACCAGCGGGCTCGCCGACGGCATCGTCATCACCCCGTCACACAACCCGCCCGACGACGGGGGCTTCAAGTACAACCCCACCAACGGCGGGCCCGCCGACACCGACGTCACCCGCTGGATCCAGGACCGCGCCAACGTGATCCTCGCCGCCGGGCTCAAGGACGTCCGCCGGATCACCTACGCGCGGGCCCGGGCCGCCGACACCACCGGGGAGTACGACTTCCTCGCGCACTACGTCGACGACCTGCCGGCGGCGATCGACATCGACGCCATCCGCGACGCCGGGGTGCGGATCGGCGCGGACCCGCTCGGCGGGGCCAGCGTGGCGTACTGGGGCGAGATCGCCGAGCGGCACCGGCTGGACCTGACGGTGGTCAACCCGACGGTCGACCCGACCTGGCGGTTCATGACCCTGGACGGGGACGGCAAGATCCGGATGGACTGCTCCTCGCCGAACGCGATGGCGTCCCTGATCGCCGCCCGCGCCGACTACCAGATCTCCACGGGCAACGACGCCGACGCCGACCGGCACGGCATCGTCACCCCCGATGCCGGCCTGATGAATCCCAACCACTTCCTGGCGGTGGCGATCGGGCACCTGTTCCGCACCCGCGCCAACTGGGGTCCGGCCGCCGCGGTGGGCAAGACCCTGGTCTCCTCCTCGATGATCGACCGGGTGGCCGCCGACCTGGGCCGGCCGCTGCTGGAGGTGCCGGTCGGCTTCAAGTGGTTCGTGCCCGGCCTGCTCGACGGTTCGGTCGGCTTCGGCGGTGAGGAGAGCGCCGGGGCGTCGTTCCTGCGCCGCGACGGCTCCACCTGGACCACCGACAAGGACGGCATCCTGCTCTGCCTGCTGGCCTCCGAGATCCTGGCCACGACCGGGCGCAGCCCGAGCGAGCACTGGGCGGAGCTGGCCGAGCGGTTCGGCGCGCCCGCGTACGCCCGGATCGACGCCCCGGCCACCCGGGAGCAGAAGGCCGTGCTCGCCAAGCTCTCGCCGGACCAGGTCGACGCCACCGAGCTGGCCGGTGAGCCGATCACCGCGACCCTGACCACCGCCCCCGGCAACGGCGCACCGATCGGCGGCCTGAAGGTCACCACGGAGTCCGGCTGGTTCGCCGCCCGCCCGTCCGGCACCGAGGACGTCTACAAGATCTACGCCGAGTCCTTCCAGGGCCCGGAGCACCTCCGCCGTCTCCAGCAGGAGGCCCAGGACCTGGTCACGCAGGTTCTCGGCTGAGCGGTCGGGCTTCTACCTCGAACGCGGCGGGGCCGACGCCAGAAGGCGTCGGCCCCGTTTCCGCGAGGTCAGCGGGCCAGCGGTACGCCCCCGCGCCGTTGGGGGAGCGAGCCGTGCGGGCTGCCACAGAGCCGGGCGAGCTGATCGACGACCTTGGCAGGTTCGTCGAACGGATCCAGTCCACTGACCTCGAGGGGGTCCAGGGCCGGAACGGTCACGTGCGAGATCAGCGGGTGCAGTGGCCGGTGGTCGGCCTCGCCCTGACCGAGCAGGTCCTCGTGCAGCTTCTCCCCCGGGCGTAGCCCGGTGTAGACGATCGGGACCGGAGTGGCCGACCGCTCGACCATGCGGCGGGCGAGGTCGTCGATCCGGACCGGCTCGCCCATGTCGAGCACCAGGGCCTCCCCGTCGCGGCCGATGGCGGCCGCCTGGAGGACCAGGTGCACCGCCTCCTGCACCGTCATCAGGTACCGGGTCACGTTGGGGTCGGTGACTGTCAGCGGCTGCCTCGCCTCGATCTGCCGTTGGAAGGCAGTAACCACCGAGCCCCGGCTGCTCAGGACGTTGCCGAACCGGACGCTCAGGAAGGTGCCCGGGTAGGTCGCCGCAGCGTGCGCGGTCAGCATCTCGGTGATGCGCTTCGAGTAGCCGAGCACGCTGATCGGGTCGGCGGCCTTGTCGGTGGAGATGTTGACGAAACGGGCGACGTCCCGGCACGCGTCCAGCACGCTGAGCGTTCCCCAGACGTTGGTCTTGACCGCCTCGCCCGGGTGCCGTTCCAGCAGGGTCAGGTGCTTCAGCGCGGCGGCGTGGAAGACGATCTCGGGGCGGCGTTCCCGCATGATGCGTCGGATACCTTCGTCGTCCCGCAGGTCGGCGAGGATGAGTTCGGGGCCGTCCAGCAGCGCACGTCCGGTGAGCGACATCTGGAGGCTGTGCAGGGCCGACTCGTCCCGGTCCAGCATCATCAGCTCACCGGGGTTGGCCCGCATGATCTGCCGGCACAACTCCGAGCCGATCGAGCCTCCGGCGCCGGTGACCAGAACGCGTCGACCGGTGAGCCCGTTGTCGTCCAAGGTCAGGTCGCCGACCACCTGGTGTCGGCCGAGCAGGTCGCTGATCTGGACGTCCCGCACGTCGCTGACGGTGATCCGGTGATCCACCAGATCCCGGACCGGTGGCAGGACCTTGAACGCTGCGCCGGTGCGCAGCGTCGCCTCCCGCACCTCGCGGATCAGCGTGGCGTCGGCGTTGGCCACCGCGAAGATCACTGTGGTGGCGCCGGTGCGGCGGATCACGTCGACGAGGTGCTGCCGGCCGCCCAGCACCGGGACACCGGCGATGCGGAGGTCGTGTTTGCCCGGGTCGTCGTCGAGCGCGCCGACGGGCAGGTAGCGGCCCTTCGGGTCGCTGAGCATCGCGCGCACCAGCCCCTGCCCGGCCTCGCCGAGGCCGAAGAGCAGCACCGGGGTGGCCGAGCGGGCGTCCGGTCGCATCGCACGGTCCCGTCGGTGGCGGTGCAGGAGCCGGCAGCTGAGCATCAGCAGCAGTGCCAGCGCGGCACCGATCACCGGGGTGCTGGCCGGCACCGGGCGTTCGCCCAGCGTGAGAAGGGCGACGAGGACGATCGCCGCGGTGGTGGCGGTGGTGCCGGCGAGGCCACGAACCTCCTCGACGGTGCCGAGGGGTTGACGACCGGAACGGATGCGACGCAGCGCGCTGACGCCGACGTGCAGCACGGCGGCCCCGCCGCCGAGCAGTACCGCGTTGACCGCCTGGTCGATGGTGAGAGCTAACTCGTACCTCGCCCAGCCCGCGACCGTGAACCCGCCGACCCAGCCGAGGGCGTCGGCGGCGAGGAAGACGGCGGTCCGACGACGACTCACCCTGGCCCGGCCGGTGGCTGGTGATGTCGTTGGCTCAACCCGTTGTATCTCCGGCGGCATCTACGACTCCCTGTCCTGTCCGTGGCCGGGGGTGACCCAGGGCAGGTCAGGGGGCCACGCACGTCCCCTAACTGCTTAACGGATTTTGCGACACGGAATCCGGTTTTCACATTTCCATAACCGTTTGTCTGATTCAGTGTCGGGAAGCCCGACGAAAGTGCCGTTACCGGCGAGGCTCCTCGCGGCGGCCGAGCTGGCGACGCAGGCTCTCGGGAAGCAACTCGCGAAGCTGCTCCGGCAACAGGGGAAGATCCAGCAGCCCCAGCTTGAGCTGATTGCGTTCCTGGTGGCGGCGCGGATCGAGGCGGACCACCAGGCCGGCGCCGTGGCGGTAGTGCACCTCCACCGCACCCGTCGTCGACCTGTTGCGGATCACCCGCCCGTCCACCTCCACCGCGACCGGCCCGGACCCGGGCCGCAGGTCCAGCCGCACCGTCTCCTCCGGCGAGAGCACCACCGACCGGGAGATGCCGGCCATCGGAGCGCTCGGCGTCACCACCACGGCCCGCGTCGCCGGCGAGATCAGGGGTCCACCGGCGGCGTAGCTGTAGGCGGTCGACCCGGTCGGGGTGCACACGACCACCGCGTCACAGCGGTAGTAGCCGTACTGTTGCCCGTCCACGCTCAGGTTCGCGCTGACGAAGCCCTGCCCCGGATGGCGGACCAGCGCGATGTCGTTGAACGCGACGACGTCGTCGCCGCACACCGTGCAGGCCAGGCAGCTGTGTGCCTCGATGGTGTACTCCCCGGTCAGCAGTCGGGCCAGCGCCGCCGGCAGGTCCGGCGGTTCGACCTCCACGAGGAACCCCAGCTTGCCCAGGTGTACGCCGAGCACCGGCTTCGGGTCGTGGACGGCCAGCCGCAGCGCGCCCAGCATCGTGCCGTCCCCGCCGATGGCGATCAGCATGTCCGACCGGGCGGCCAGCTCCTCCTCCGGCACCCCCCGGACCGGCTCGGGCACCCGGTGCCGGTCCTGTTCGCGAACCGCCAGGACGGCGTGGTGCTCGGCGGCCCAGGCCACGATCGTGCCCACCACCGGGGACACGTCCCGGGTGGGATGGAGCACCAGCCCGAGCCGGAACCGATCCATGTTCCCAGCTCATCACAGTTTGGGCGGCCGCACGGGCCGACCCGCGACGACCGCGTACGCAAGGGCGTTTCGCCCGGTCGGTTGGTTCGTTGGGTCAGGAGCGACCAACAACATCCCAAAGGGGGCGCGCGCGATGACCTGGCCCGGGGCTGCCCTCGACCCCGGCGGGCCGACCGGTGGAACCGAGGCGCGGACGGATCGGCCAACCAGGGACAGGGCGTCGGCTGCCCACCGGGATCTCGTCGGTCGGGTGCTCCGCTGCTACCCGGTGACCGTCGTCGTGCTCGCCCCGTACGCGCTGCTCATCCTGCCGACAGCGGTCTTCTACCGGAATCCGGAGACCGGCTTCATCGTCTCCCTGGTCGGGCTCGCGGTGCTGGGCAGCGCCGCCGTGGAAACGGTCGGGCGGCTGCTCGGGCGGCCCGACCCGCGCTGGCGGGAGGGCTTCCGGCGCGCCCACGCCCGGTACCCGCGGCTCTACCCGGTGGCAATCGTGGTCACGCTGACCAGCATCACCGCCAACGTGCTCGGGGCCCACCTCGGGCGCGGCACCATCGTCAACCAGGTCGCCGGTGACCTGACCGACGGGCCGCTCGCGATGGTGAGCACGCTCTTCTCGGGGTGGACAGCCCTGGGCTTCGCGTTGCTGGTGGCCAGCCACCTGAGCGGTCGGCTGTCGCGGGTGAAACTGTACGGCTGGCTGGCCGTCCTCGTCGGCGCGGAGCTCTACGTTGCCCTGCTGACGGCAGTCACCGCTCCGCTGGTCGCGCTGGCGTTCTTCATGGCTGCCACCGGAGCGCTCTGCGGCGTCTTCCGACTGCGTTACCTGGTGGTCTGTGCGGTGGTGCTCTTCCTCGCCTGGCCGGCCGTGTTCGAACACCGCAACAACATTCGGGAGGATCGCGGCGTCGCGGTGGACACCACTGTCACCGCCACGGACCGACTGCGGTTGGACAGTCAGCTCAGTGTGGTGGCGGGCTTCGACGTCCCGGTCGACCTGGGTCAGCCCGGGGTTACCGACTACCTGCGGTACGGGCTGGTGCCCCGGGTGCTGGATCCGGACCGGCCGGTGCTCTCCACCGGGCAGCGGATCAACCTGTACATCGGCGGTGGGTCGACGTCGGCCTACACCTTCCTGCTGCTGGGCAACATCTGGTTCTTCGACGGCCCGGTCGGCGTGGTCGCCGTGCACGCCTTCTGGGCCGCGGTGGCGGCAATGCTGCTGCGCTGGCGGGGGCCGCCCGGCCCGGTCCGGCTGAGCCTCTTCTGCCTGGTGCTCTTCGACCCGCTGCTCTGGTCCAACACCTACCCGGACTCCACCATCAGTTTTCTGCAGCACGTGGTGGCGGCGCTGCCGGTCTTCGTCCTCCTGGGGCTCACCCGCCGCCCCCTGCACGGGGCCCGCAAGAACGCGGGCACCGGCCGACTGCCCACCGCCCGCGGCGCGATCCGGTGACCGTACGGGTGGGCCGGCACGCCGTCGGCCGGCACGCGGTCGGCCGGCACGCCGTCGGCCGGGCCGACGCTCCGGACGGTCCACGCACCGGTCGCCGGGCGCTGCTCGCGCTGGTCGTCGGCGGGCTCTCCAGCGGCGGCAACCTGCTGCTGGCGATCACCGTGACCCGACTGGAGTCGGTCGGCGGGCTGGGTCAGTTCGCCCTGGCCTTCTCGTTCTACATCGTCGGCTCCGGGTTGGTGCGGAGCACAGTGACCGACACCGTGCTGGCCACCGGGATCGGGGTCGCGCCGGCCGCCCGGCGGGCGATCCTGCTCGGCCTCGTCGGTGGCTCCCTGGTCGGCGCGGCCGGCGTGGCGTACGGCTCGACCTACCTGCTGTTCGCGGGCCTCGCCGTGCCCGGGTTGGTGCTCTACGACTACACCAAGGCGGTCGCCGTCGGCATCGGCGCTCCCTCGGCGGCGATGGCCCAGGAGATCGCCTGGGCGGTGCTCACCGGGTGTGCCGCGCTGGCCGGCCTGCTCCGGGTGATCGACGCGCCGTACGTCTTCGCCCTGTGGGCCGTCGGCGGCGCTCTGATCGGCGTGGTCGTGTCGGCCCGGCGCCGGTACGCGCTGGTGCCCGGCTGGCGGGTCGGCCGCGCCGAGAGCCGCGTCGCGGCGGGGTTCGGTGCGCAGTTCCTGCTGACCACCGGGTCGGCGCAGCTGGCGCTGACCGCTGTGGCGTTGGTCGCCGGCACGGCGGTGGTCGGCGCGTTGAGCGCCGGGCGCACGCTGCTGGGGCCGGTCAACCTGGTGCTGTCGACCGCGGCCACGCTGATCCTGCCGCAGTTGGCCCGCACCCGGGCCGAGTCCCGCGCGGTGCGGACTCGGGCGGCTGTCCGGCTCGCGCTGCTCGTGGCCGCCGCCGTTCTGCCGTTGACCATCGTGGTCGCCCTGCTGCCGGACGCGGTCGGGAAGGAACTGCTCGGCGCCAACTGGACCGTCGCCCGGAGCCTGCTGGTACTGCTCGCGCTGGAGAGCCTGCTCGCCGTGCCGGCCACGATCGGCTTCGCCGGGCTGCGGATCGAGCGGGCGAGCCGGCGGGCGATAGTGCTCGGCATCCTGCTCGGCGGGCTCCGTGTGCCGGCGGTCGTCGCCGGGGCGGTCCTGTTCGGCGCGCCCGGGGCGGCCGGCGCGCTTGTCGTGCTGGCCCTGCTCAGCGCGGTGGCCTGGGGCGGCAGCTATCTCCTGCTGCTGTCCGACCGGGCGGTGGAGCGCCCACCGGTCGTCCAACCGGTCTGACCGCCGGACCCGCGCCGACGGGGTCGGCGCGGGTCGGGTGACGGGTCGGGTGGCGGGTCAGGCGATGGTGGCCAGGGCGGCGCGGACGCGCTCCACCACGGCCTTGACCGCCGGTTCGGCCAGATCGGCGTACGTGGGCAGGTTGATGCCGCGCCGACTCAGGTCCTCGGTCACCGGACAGTCCGCGCCCGGATCACGATGCGCGGGTAGGTCCGGGATCGGCACGAAGAACGGGCGGGTCTCCACGCCGAGCCGGGCGAGCGCCCGGGCCAGCGCGTCCCGGGACGTCGCGTCCCCCTCGGCCCCCACGAGGAAGGCCGCCATCCAGGGCGCCCGGCGAACTCCGGCGGCCACCGGCTGCGCCGACAGCGCCGGCTCGTCGGCCAACTGCTCCTCGTAGCCGGCGATCACCCGGTCCCGGAGGGCGATGATCTCGTCGGCCCGCTCCAGTTGGGCGCAGAGCACCGCGGCGCACAGGTTCGTCATCCGGTAGTTGTAGCCCAGCACCGGGAAGTAGTACCGCCGGTGCGGATCCATGCCCTGGTTACGCAGCAGGCGCATCCGGTCGGCCAGGGCCGCGTCGGAGGTGGTCACGCAGCCGCCCTCGCCGGAGGTGAGCACCTTGTTGCCGAAGAACGAGAACGTCGTGACGTCGGCGAGCGATCCGGTGGGCCGCCCGTCGAGGGTGGCGCCGAACGACTCGGCCGCGTCGGCGACCAGGAGCAGACCGTGCCGGTCGCAGAGCTGGCGCAGCGCGGTGTAGTCGGCCGGGTGCCCGTACAGGTCGACGGCGATGACCGCCCGGGTATGCGGGCCGATCGCGGCGCGTACCCCGGCGGGGTCGACACACCAGCTCTCCGGTAGGACGTCCACACAGATGGCGCGCGCGCCGCAGTACGCGACGGCGTTGGCCGTCGCCACGTAGGTCAGCGCGGGCACGATCACCTCGTCCCCCGGCCCGATGCCGGCCGCCGCGAGGACCAGGTGCAGCGCGACAGTGCCGTTGCTGGTCGTCACGGCGGTGTCGGCGGCGCAGCGACGGGCGAAACGCTCCTCGAAGTCACGCAGGTACGGGCCCTGTGAGGAGATCCACCCGCTCCGCAGCGCGTCGAGGACGTACCGCTCCTCCAAACTGGAGAGGCTCGGTCGGGCCACCGGATAGGTGTCCTCCGCGATGCTCATGTTCCAACCTCTCCGCTGTCGACGGCGTCGTTCGCGGCCTCGGCGACGAACGGGGACCGTGGCACCGGACCCGATCCGCCCCGCGCGGCCCAGCTCAGGACGTCCAGGTAGTCGCGCCCGGTGGCCGCCCAGGTACGCCCGGCCAGCCGGTCGTTCGCCCGCCGCGAGGCGGCGACGTAACGTTCCCGCTCGCCCAGCAGGTGCCGCACCGCCTCGGCCAGGGACCGCGGATCCCGCGCCTCGAAGACCGCCGCCTCGGCGCGATTGAACTCCAGCTGGTCGAGCAGCGGCTCGACGTCGGCGCAGGCGACCGGGAGACCCCAGGTGAACGCCTCCAGCAGCGCGCCGCTGGCCGCCTCCCAGAGCGAGGGTACGACCACCGCGTCCGCTCGGGCGTAGATGGCGTTCAGCTCGTCCAGGCTGACGTAGCCGGGGAAGGACACCCGGCCGCGCAGGTCGGGTTGCGCGGCGCGGGCGAGCAACCGGCTCGCCTCGGGCTCGACCAGCGGCCCCGGACAGATCAGGCGGCACTCCGGCAGCAGCGCCATCGCCTCCAGCAGGGTCGCGTGGTTCTTGTGCTCCGCGGTGGACGACGGATAGACCAGCAGCCCCGGTTCGGGCCGCACGTGCGCCTGCTCCGGTGCGGGTTGGAACGCCGGGGTGGGGATGAGCACGGTCCGCTCCGCGGCCTCCGGGAAGAGGCGCAGGGTCTCCCGGTACGGATGGGGCCAGGTCACCACGATCGCCGCCGCGTGGGCCACATTCTCCCGGATCACCGCCGCGAAGCCGGGGGCGTGGAACTCGGCCCCCAGGTGGCGCAGGTCGTGCAGGACGACGACCGATCTGGTCGACCCGATCGGCGCACAGTGGAACGGGAACAGGGTGACGTCGACGTCGGTGTGCCGCATGACGGACCGTTGCCGGATGGCGTTGACGGCCGTGCGGACCGTACGGGAGTTGCGCACGGCCCGCGGCGTCCACCGGCGCAGCAGTTGGCCGGTGGGGTTGTCGGAACGGAGCGGCTGCGCCACCTCGGTCCAGCCGATCCGCGCGTCGGGCACCTGGTCCCGCCACTCGGCCAGCGTGCCCCGCAGGATGTTCACCCGCAGGTCGCAGGAGTCGTCGGCGGCCATACCGGTCAGCAGGCCGTAGGTGAAGGCTTCGAGCCCCGCGGCGTGACCGGGGCGGATGGGTGCGGCGTCGACCGCGACCCTCACCGGTCCACCCGGATCAGTCGGCCCATCCGCTCGTCCTCGAGGAGCTGCCGGTCGGCGTCGACCATGACCCGGACCAGGTCGCTGAAGAGCGTCTTCGGGGCCCAGCCCAGCTTGCGTCGGGCCTTCGAGTAGTCGCCGATGAGGGCGTCGACCTCCGCCGGGCGGAAGTAGGCGGGGTCCAGCTCTACGTACCGCTGCCAGTCCAACCCGACCCGGTCGAACGCGGCCTCGACGAACTCGCGCACTGTGTGGCCCTCGCCGGTGGCGACCACGTAGTCGTCCGGGGTGTCCTGCTGGAGGGCGAGCCACATCGCCTCGACGTACTCCGGTGCGTAGCCCCAGTCCCGAACGGCGTCCAGGTTGCCCAGGTAGAGCTTGTCCTGGATGCCGGCCTCGATCCGCGCCACCGCACGAGTGATCTTGCGGGTCACGAAGTTCTCGCCCCGGCGTGGGCTCTCGTGGTTGAACAGGATGCCGTTGGCGCAGAACATGTTCCAGGACTCGCGGTAGTTCACCGCCGACCAGTAGGCGTACGCCTTCGCGCACGCGTACGGGCTGCGCGGGTGGAACGGGGTTTCCTCGCGTTGCGGCGGCGGGCTCGAGCCGAACATCTCCGACGAGGACGCCTGATAGAACCGGCAACCGACGTCGGCGGAGCGGGCCGCCTCCATCATGCGCAGCGCCCCGAGCCCGGTGACGTCCGCCGTGTACCCGGGGATGTCGAAGGAGACCCGGACGTGGCTCTGCGCGCCCAGGTTGTAGATCTCGTGGGGGCGGATGTCGCGGATCAGCGCGGTCAGCGAGGCGGGATCGGAGAGGTCGCTGTAGTGGAGGAAGAGTCGGGCGTCACCGCTGCGCGGATGGACGTCCACGTGGTCGATCCGCTCGGTGTTGAAAGAGGACGACCGCCGTTTGATGCCGTGCACCGTGTATCCCTTGTCGAGCAGGAACTCCGACAGGTAACTGCCGTCCTGACCGGTGATGCCGGATATGAGTGCCGTTCGTGACATGAAGTCCCTCTCCTGCTGGGCCGGTTTTCCCCGCCGAATCCTTATATCGCTCTCGGAGTCGGCACTCCTGCGGTTTCATGTAACTGGCGGAATTTATTCTTCGCGGCCCCTGCGCAGCCCAGTCGAGGCAGCTCAGTTCGGAGGAGGGCTCAGTCACGGATCGAGCATCCGATCGTTAGGCGAATCGATCCTGTGGCACGAGCGAGGAGCGAGGATGGCCGGCGATCCCACCCCCGCGGCGGACACCCGAGAAAGGCCGGCGACTGTCGACGAGAGCAAATTCCACGTCCTGGTGACCGCCGGCTATTTCGCTCCCGGTTGGCGGGCTGGAGGGCCGGTCCGGTCCATTTCCGAGGTGCTCGCCCTGGCCAGTGACGACATTGAGACGTCAATGCTGACCCGTGACCGCGACCTCGGTTGCCGCGACCCCTATCCGGGGCTCTCCGGTCGCTGGGCCCGGGTCGGCCGGACGAACGTCTTCTATCTCGGCGTACGTCGGCCGGGGCACTGGCGGTCGCTCTGGCGCTCGCTACGCGTCGGCCGGTACGACCTGCTGTACGTCAACAGCGTCTGGTCGACCTTCTCCATCCTGCCGATGGCCGCGGCCCGGCTCGGTCTGCTGCGGGTGGGCCGCATCCTGGTCGCCCCCCGGGGTGAGTTCGGCGCGGCCGCGCTCCAGGTGCACCGACTCCGTAAGCGGATCTTCCTGACCGCCTGGCGGCGGATGCTGCTCGACCCTCGGGTGCTGTGGCACGCCACCACGCCGGTCGAGGCCAACGACATCCAGCGGGTGCTGCCCCGGGCGCGGATCGGTGTCGTCGCGGTCAGCCGGGGCCCCGAGCCGGACGAGTCGCCGGTCGCGACACCCGCGACCCACCACGCGCGGCTGGTCTTCATCGGGCGGATCTCGCCCATGAAGAACCTCGACCTGGTGCTGGCCTCGCTCGCCTTCGTGCCGGTGCCGGTGCCGGTGCGGCTGGACATCTACGGCCCGGTGGAGGACCAGGCGTACTGGCGACGCTGCCGGGAGCACCTGGCCGAGCTGCCCGAGTCGGTCACCGTCAGCTATCGGGGTGAGCTGCCACCCGAGCAGGTCCGCGCGACCTTCTTCCGCTACGACGCGTTCGTCATGCCGACCCGGGGGGAGAACTACGGCAACGCCATCGCAGAGAGCCTCTCCGCGTGCTGCCCGGTGCTCTGCTCCGACCGGACACCCTGGACGGCGGTGCTGCGCGACGGCGGCGGGCTGGTCCTCACCGAGCTGACCGCGGCGGCGTTGGGTGCCCTCGTCACCCAGGTGGCGACCGCCACCCCCGAGCAGCGGCACGCGGCCCGGGTCGAGGCGGGAGAGGCCTACCGCCGTTGGCGGGCGAGCCGGGCGCCGATCAGCGTCCTCGACCAGGCGTGGCGGGTGATCCGCGACCCTGCGTACCGGGTGCCGCCGCAGGGGCGGACCCCGTGAGCCGTACCCGGCCCCGCCTTCCACGACCCGCACATCTGCCACCAGGAGGCGTCAAGTGACCCGCGTGATGACCGTCGTCGGAACCAGGCCGGAGATCATCCGACTGGCCCGGGTGATCGACGCACTCGATCGGACCGTGGACCACACGTTGGTGCACACGGGGCAGAACCGGGACCCGTCCCTCTCCGACGTCTTCTTCAGCGAGCTGGGGGTCCGAGCGCCGGATCTCTTCCTGCGCGCCGACACCCAATCGCTCGGCAGCCTCCTCGGCGCCGTCCTGGTCGGCACCGAGAAGGCGATCGCCGAGCTGCGCCCGGACGCGTTGCTGGTGCTCGGTGACACCAACAGCGCGATCTCGGCGCTGATGGCCCGGCGGATGAACGTGCCGGTGTACCACATGGAGGCCGGCAACCGCTGCTTCGACCTGAACGTGCCGGAGGAGACCAACCGGTGCATGGTCGACCACATCGCCGACTTCAACCTGGTCTACTCGGAACACGCTCGACGCAACCTGCTCGCCGAGGGGCTGCATCCGCGCCGCATCCTGCACACCGGCTCACCCATGCGCGAGGTGCTCGACCACTACCGACGGCAGATCGAGCGGTCCACCGTGCTCGCCCAACTCGAACTCGAACCGGGCGGCTACTTCGTCGTCAGCGCCCACCGGCAGGAGAACGTCGACCACCCGGACCGGCTCCGTCGGCTGCTGGAGTGCCTGCGGGTGGTCCGCGACGAGTGGCGGCTGCCGCTGCTGGTCTCCACGCATCCGCGTACCCGCAAACGGCTTGAGGCGCTGGCGGGCGACGGCCTGCACCTCGACGGCGTGGCCTTCCACGAGCCGTTCGGCTTCTTCGACTACGTGACCCTGCAACGGCATGCCCGATGCACCCTCTCCGACAGCGGCACGGTCAGCGAGGAGGCCGCGATTCTCGGGTTCCCGGCGGTGACCCTGCGCGAGTCCATCGAGCGTCCGGAGGCAATGGACAGCGGGGCGATCGTGATGACCGGCCTGGAGCCCGACGGGGTCGTCGAGGCCATCCGGGTGGTGGTGGCGCAGGTGGCCGAGGGTTCGGTCGCCTGTCCGCTCGACTACCAGGTCCCCGACACGTCACGCCGGGTGGTCGACTTCATCCTGTCGACGGTGCGCCGCCATCACGACTGGGCGGGCATCCGCCGCTGAGCCGGCCGCCGGCCGGGCCGGCACGCCCGTCACCACGACACCCGGGGGGACATCGCGCGTCACGCAGGCGCCGGCGCCCACTGTGGCGTCCCGGCCGACGGTCAGCTTCGGCAGGATCGCGGCGGTGGTGCCCACCAGGACGCCGTCCTCCAGCCGGCAGTACCCGGAGACCGCGGCGAGCGGATTGACCGAGACGTAGTCGCCGAGCACGCTGTCGTGCCCAACGGTGCAGTTCTGGTTGAGGTGCACGTGCCGCCCCAGCAGCACGTTCGTGGTCACCCGGGCGCCACCGGCGGCGAACAACCCCTGCTGGTGGACGCAGTCGGGGCCGATCTCGGCGGCCGGATGCACCACTGTGGCCGCCGGCAGGCCGTACCGGGCGATGGTCTGGTCGGTCTCGCGACGCAACCTCGGATGCCCGACACCGAGCACCACGTGGGTGCTGGCGGGTTGGGCGGCCAGCCACCGGGTCGGGCCGAGGAAGGCGACGCCGAGGCGGTGTACCGACTCGACATTGGACTCGGTGGGGTAGTCGTCGACGAAGCCCAGCATCCGCCACGGCGGCGCATTCTTCGCAATGGTGTTCAACAGCCGAATTACCCCATATGCCTCACGGCCCATCCCGCCCGCGCCTACGATCACTACGTCGGTCGTCAACCGCGGCTCCCTCGGCTACGGAGAACGCTGGCCGCTCTCCGTCATCTGAACCGGTTACCGGCGCCGATGGTGACGGGCGAGTGCCGGCGCTCCCGTCAATCCTCGCGTGTTCCAGGCACCGGCGTGCCCGCGCCGACGCCGGGACAGCAGTCTGGAAGGTGAGTCGAAGGTGAATGAGTTGGCAGGAACGCGTCTCCCCGACCGTGCCGAGACACCACAGAGGACGGCGCGATCCACGACCGCGCCCGGGTACCGGGTGCTCGCCACCGCTCGCGTGTTCGAGCCAGGCTTTCGCGGCGGCGGGCCGATCCGCTCCCTGCGGTTCATCCTCGACACCCTGCCGGACGACCTCGACGTCACACTGGTCACCGGGGACCGGGACCTCTGCTCGTCCGCACCCTACCCGGGCCTGTCCGGTCGACTGGTGCGGCGCGACGACGGCTGCGCCGTTTTCTACCTCGGCCCGTTCGCGCTGCGGCATTGGGTCCGACTCGCGCGGCACATCCGATCCCGCCCGGTCGATCTGATCTACGTCAACAGCCTCTGGTCGCTCTTCTCGGTGCTGCCGATCCTGGCGGTGGCGTTGCGACTGGTACGCGTCCGCGCCATCATGCTGGCCCCGCGCGGCGAGCTCTCGCCCGGCGCGCTCGCCATCAAGTCGCGCAAGAAGCGGCTCTTCCTGGCGGTCTGGGCCCCGCTGCTGCGTCGGCTCGACGTGCGCTGGCAGGCGTGCAGTTGGCTGGAGGAGAAGCAGATCCGCGCCGCCATGCCCTGGGCGCAGATCATGGTGAATGGCAACGAGTGCCCCATCCCGGAGCTGCCGGCGCCCCGGGCCGTCGCCCACGACGGGCCGCTGCGGTTGGTGTTCGTCGGCCGGATCTCCCCGATGAAGAACCTCACCAGGGCGTTGGAGGCGGTCGCCGGCGCCACGCACCCGCTGGAGTTCGACATCTACGGTCCGCGGGAGGACGAGCAGTACTGGGCGGGCTGCCGGCGCCTCATCGACGCGATGCCCGACCACGTCCGGGTCCGCTACCTCGGGGAACTCGAGGCGGACGAGGTGATGGCGACCTTCAGCCGATACGACGCCTTCCTCTTCCCCACGCTGGGCGAGAACTACGGGCACGTCATCCTGGAGAGCCTGGCGTCCGGCTGCCCGGTGGTCTGCTCCGACGCGACGCCGTTCAGCGAGTTGATCGTCGACGGCGGGGGAGCGGTGGTCCGGCCGGCAACCGCGGCCGCGCTGAGCGAGACCCTCGACCGGCTGGCCGACCGCTCGGCCGGGGAGCGCGCCGAGGCGAAGGAGACCGCGGGCCGGCGGTACCAGCTCTGGCGACAGCAGCTCCGGGAACTCAACGTGCTGGACCACGCCCGGCGATTCTGCGCCTGACCCGGCTCGCCGTCACTCGGGCTGGAGCTACCTCGTTGCAATGGTGGGGCCCGCGTGGGTGGGTCCGTCGTCCGCCACCCCGGTAGGCCCGATGAGCGAGGACAGCACGTGCCCAGTCGCGTTCGTACGATGGTCCGACGAGTCCGGGACCACCTGGCCGCCACCCGTGACCCCGAGGCGTTCGCGCGGTCCCTGGGGGTGAACCTGACCGGACGGGTCAGGTTCTACGGCGTCAGCCGGGCGATGTTCGGCTCGGAGCCGTGGCTGATCACCATCGGGAACAACGTCTACATCACCTCCGAGGTGCAGTTCGTCACGCACGACGGCGGCACCCTGATCCTGCGCAAGGACCATCCCGACCTGGACTGGACCGCCCCGATCACGATCGGCGACGACGTCTACATCGGGATGCGGTCGATGATCCTGGCCGGCGTCACCATCGGAAACCGGTGCGTCATCGGGGCGGGCTCGATCGTCACGCGCGACATCCCGGACAACACGGTGGCGGCCGGTGTCCCGGCGCGACCGCTGCGGACCACCGACGAGTACCTCGAACGGTTGCAGGCCAAGTCGCTCGGCATCGGGCACCTTCCCGTCCCGGAGAAGCACGAGGCGATGAAGAGGATCTACGGGGTCACCACCGTCTGACCCCGCCCGCCGGCCGCGACCGACAGCTCAGGCCCGCCGGTACGCGACCCGTGGTGGCGGCAGTTGGTGGACGCCGGCGATGGTGATCGCCCCCAACGCGCCGGTCGTCCCGGTCACCTCGTAACCGAACCGGTCCCCGGTCATCGCCGCCGAACTGGTGCCGAGGTTGAGGGTGGTGGCGGCGCCGGCGCTGCTGGCCCGCAACGTGGTCGGGGTGACACCGCTCGTCTGCCACACGTGCCCGTACCAGTGCCAGCCGGCCGGCAGCACCACGGGGACACTCAACACCGACTCCTTGATCCCGACGGATGTCACGGCGACGCTGCCGAAGTCGGCGATCGGGCCGAGGACGGCGGGCCGTCCGGTCGCCGGATCGTGCGCGTACACGCCGTGCCGCATGGTCCCGGTTCCCGTCGCGGTGACCTCGACGCACACCCGGTCGACCGGGGTGGGCTCCGCCAGGTACATCGGGTGCAGCAGCAGCGACTGGTAGCTGCCGGTGTAGGTGACGGGCTCGGTCGGGCCGGCGAGGACGAGGAAGTAGCTACCGCGCGGGCCGGTCACCCCGGGGAGCGGCCCCACCGACGCCGGGTCGGGTTCCGCGCGCCACATCCCGTACCCGGTGGGGACCGGCATGCTGTACGAGATCCCGCCGACGGCGACCCGGTCCGGCACGGTGAGGTTCGTCGGGCCGGCCGGGACCAGCAGCCGGTGGAACAGCTGCGGCGCCGCCATCTGGGCTTCGGCGACCGCCTCGACCCGTTCGATCATCACGAAGTCGTCTGTGGAGTCCGACACGACGATCTCGGTGGCCGCCGAGGGCGGCGCCAGGTAGCGCCGGTAGGCGGTACCGGTCACGGATTCGCCGGCCTCCATGGTGCGACCCCACACCAACTGCGGATAGTTCTTCTTCAGGCTGGAGGTGATGAACCAGCCCTTGGCCGTGGTGTAGCGGGCCCGGATCTCGGGCACGCCGTCGGCGACCGGCAGCAACCCGACGGCGATGCCCCACTGCTGGACCTGGCCGCTGTTCACCACCCACTGGGTCATGCTGCTCGCCGGAATCAGCCGGTTCGTCAGGGTCGCCGGGGTGAAGTCGGTGAGAGCCGCGAGCGTGTCGATGTTCGCCCACACCGACCAGTTCAGGCCGCCGGCCGTGCCGACGTTCGGCATGAACTGCCGGCGGCTACCGCCGGCCACCGGGGTCAACGGACCGCACTGGGTCACTCCGGCGTTCAGGGTGAACCGCTCCAGCGCGGCTACCGTCTGCCCGACCAGCAGGCCGCCCTGCGACCAGCGGTAGACGTTCGAGATGCGGCACAGGGACGGGATCCGCGACAGGATCGTGGCGATGGGTGTGCCGATGTTCGCCCTGGCTGTGTCGATCATCCCCCGGTAGGACGGGATCAGGTAGGACTCCCGGATCGTCAGCTCCTGCCCGGTGGACCGGCCGTCCGGCACCGGTCGTCCGTCCAGCTCGACAGCCACCGTGTGGGAGTGGGTGGCCGGGCGGATCTGCACGTCGGGCGTCAGACCCGTGATCGGCACGGTGGCCGTGTGGGTCGCCCCCGACAGGTGGGTGAGCGGCGCGGCCGGCGTGACCCGGGCGCCCTGCGCGATGCCGTCGACGATCGTGTACGGGTTGCCGAAGAGCAGGCTGTTCGCGTTGGTGATGGCCAGCAGGGTGAAGGTGCGTGTTCCGTCGGTCCACTGCGAGCCCACGTCGACTGTCGTCTTGCCGTGGTTGGTGACGACGATCTGGTTGCCGACGTTGTAGCCGTGGTTGCCGCCGACGTACGACCAGCCGGTGTTGATCGGGCAGTTGTCGTCGGCGGTGTCATGGATCTTCGTCCCGACGGCGGACATCACCGGCCACACCTGGGCGTCGGTAGCGGTCGAGGGCACCAGGGTGACCTGGGGGAGACCGGCGTGCCACATGCCGACCATCGCCTCGGCGTACGCCAGGTTGGCGGGCATGACCAGGTCACGGGTGCTGTCGAAGCGCGACCGGACGGACATCAGGGCATTGGACCGGTAGACGATCAGCTCGGGCATGTCGGCACCTCCACCGCGAACACGCTGACGACGAACCTCACTGTGCGCCTTCGGAGCGGGGTTGCCCCATTTCGGTCAGCACCCGGACAGAGTGAATTTTTCGCCGTCGCCGTCACGCCGGCGGTGTTCAGTCGATGAACAGGTGTTCTGGCGTAAACGGGGGTTTTTATGCGCATTTTGATCACCGGCGGAGCCGGTTTCATCGGGTCCAACCTGGCCCGCGCCGCGATGGTCGAGCCCACCATCCGTGGGGTCACCGTTCTCGACGATTTCTCGGTCGGGCTACGGACCAACCTCGACGGGCTGGACGTCGAGCTGATCGAGGGCTCAATCCTGGACCCGGCCGCCCTGGACGCCGCGATGGCAGGCTGCGAGGCGGTGGTCCACCTGGCCGCGCTGCCCAGTGTCCCCCGCTCGCTGAGCGACCCGTTGGCCTCCCACCACGCGAACGCGACCGGCACCCTGATGGTGGTGGAGGCGGCCCGGCGACACCGGGTCGGGCACGTCCTCGTCGCGTCGTCCTCGTCGGTGTACGGCATGAACCCGGCGCTGCCCAAGACCGAGCTGACCTGGACCCGCCCGATGAGCCCGTACGCGGCCAGCAAGCTCGCCACCGAGGCGTACGCCCTGGCCCACCAGGCGTCGTTCGGGCTGCCGACGTTGGCCTTCCGCTTCTTCAACGTGTTCGGCCCGGGGCAGCGCCACGACCACGCGTACGCGGCCGTGATCCCCCGTTTCGTGCATGCCGCGCTGCGCGACGAACCCGCCGTGGTGCACGGCGACGGGACGCAGTCGCGCGACTTCACCTACGTCGGCACGGTCTGCGACGTCATCGTCGACGCGCTCCGCCGCCGGGTGCACCACCCGCACCCGGTCAACCTCGCCTTCGGCGCCCGGGCCAGCCTGTTGCGGGTCCTCGACGAGCTTGAGTGGTTGTGCGGCAGGCCGATCGCCCGCGAGTACGCGCCGCCGCGAACCGGCGACGTGGCGCACTCCCTGGCCGACAACGCCACGCTGCGGCAGCTGTTCCCGGACGTCGCACCGGTCGCCCGTTCGGAGGGCCTGCGCGCGACCGTGGAGTGGATGGCCGGTCGGTTGGACGCCGAGCGTGCCGTAGCCGCCGCACCTCGGTGACCCGGGCAGCGAGTCGGGCCGTACCGGAGTCGGTGGGCCCGGCGGCGGCGGTCGCGACTGCCGCGCCACCGGCTGGCACCACTGCCGCGCCCGGCGCGCCGACCTCGGCGGCGTCGAAGGATCGGGACCGCACGGTCACCGTGGGCATCGCCGCCGCGATGGTGGCGAAGGGTATCGGCCTGGCCGCCCCCCTGGTCATCACCCCGGCCTGCTTCCGGTTTCTCGGCGACCAGCGGTACGGCCTGTGGATGGCGGTCACCGCCCTCACCGGGATGGCGTGGTTCGCCGATCTGGGGCTGGGCAACGGGCTGCTCACCCGGCTCAGTCACCTGGCCGACGACCCCCGGCAACAGGCCCGGGAGGTCTCCAGCGCGTTCGCCACCCTCGGCGTGGTCGCGGTGGCGCTGCTGGTGGGTCTCGTGCTGGTGGTCCCCGCGGTGCCCTGGGCCGGGCTGTTCAACGTCAGTGACCCGGGTGTCGCCGCGGAGGCGTCCGCCCTGGTCCTGCTCTGCTTCGGCGCCTTCGTGGTCAACATTCCGCTCTCACTGATCCAGCGGATCCAGTACGCCCGCGGCCAGGTGGTACAGAGCAACATCTGGCAGTCGGCCGGGGCGCTGGCGGCCATGGTGGCCGTGCTCGGCACCATCGCCGCCGGGTGGGAACCACTGGCGGTGATCGCCTGCGCGGTGCTGGCCGTGCCGGTGACCAACCTGCTCAACTGCGTGACCTACTTCTGGTTCCAGGATCGCGGGCCGCGGCCCGGCCCGAAACTCGTGCACCGGGCCACCGCCGTCGGTCTGCTCCGGCTGGGTCTGCGGTTCTTCGCACTCACCACGATGTCGGCGATCGCGCTGAACGTGGACAGCCCGCTGGTCGCTAACGTCCTCGGGCCCACCACGGCGGCGCACTACGCGGTGGTGGGAAAGCTGTTCGGCGCCCTGTCGATCTTCGTGGGGCTGGTCGGCATGACGGTCTGGCCGGTCAACGGCGCGGCTCTGGCCCGGGGCGAGGTGGCCTGGGTGCGTCGCAACACGCGACGCATGGTGCTGCTCTACGGCGTGATCGTGGGGACGATCGGGGTCGTGCTGGTCGGCTACGGACACCGGCTGATCGACCTCTGGGTGGGCGGCATCGATCGCGCCGAAATCCCGGTCAGCGTCCTGATCGGGCTGGCGAGCTGGTCCCTCCTGATCGCGGTCACCTCCCCGCTGATCCTGGTGCAGAACAGCATCGGGCTGCTCCGGCCACAGTTCGTCGGCTGGGCCACGTTCCTGCTGCTGGCCACCGCTCTCAAGGTCTGGGCGCTGCGGGAGTTCGGGCTCGCCGGTCTGCCGGTGGCGGCCTGCCTCGCCTACGTGCTCACCATGTGGCCGGCCGCGCTGGTGGGGTACCGCCGTGCGCTGCGCAGGGGAGAGCCGACGTGACCGGGGAGTGCCGGGTGCTGCGGGTCGTCGGTGAGCTGAACTTCGGCGGCACCGAGATGCGGACCGCCGAACTGCTGCCCCGGCTCTCCGCCGCCGGCGTCCAGGTGCACCTGGTGACGCTCAGCGACCGGATCGGTCCCGGCCCGCTGGCCGGCGTGGTCGGCCGGCACGGCGGCTCGGTCACCCCGATCCCGCTCGACCTCCGCTTCGCGGCCCGCTTCCTGGGCCTGCTGCGGCGGCTGCGACCGGACGTGGTGCACGTCGACTGCGCCAACTTCTCCGGGGTGCTGCTCGCGCTCGCCGCCCTGTGCGGTGTGCGTGGCCGCGTCGCCCACTTCCGGGGGGACGACAACCAGCACCGCAACCTGCGTCGACGCGTCTACCGCTGGATCTGTGGACGGTTGCTGCGGATCTCCGCCACCGACATCCTCGGCGTCTCGCCCAGCTCGCTCACCTTCGCCTACGATTCGCGCTGGCGCGACGACCCCCGCTGTCAGGTGGTCCTCAACGGACTCGACCTGGACCGGCTCCGCCTACCCAGCCAGGACGACCTACGCGAGTTGATCGGCGCGCGCCCGGCCGAGCTGGTCTGCGTCAGCGTCGGCCGGGCCTCGCCGGAGAAGCGGCGCTCGCTCCTGCCGCCGATCCTCGCCGAGCTGCGGGCCCGGGGAGTGGAGGCGCACGCCGTCCTCGTCGGGCCGGGCGACGACGCCGACGACGAGCGCGTCCGGGTGGCCGCGGCCGCCGCCGGTCTCGCCGACCGGGTGCACCTGCTGGGCCCGCGTGACGACGTGGGCGGGCTGTTGAGCCAGGCCGACGTGGTGATCCACCCGTCCTGCCTGGAAGGGCTGCCCGGGGGCGTGCTGGAGCCCGTCGCGTTGGGCGTCGGGACGGTGGCCGCCGACCTGCCGGGGGTGCGTTTCATCGACGAGCACCTGCCCGGCGTGACCATCGTCGACACCGATGCCGCGCCGCGGCGGTGGGCGAGCGCGGTGTGCGCGGCGGCGGCGTACACCGAGCAGACCTCGGCCTCGGCGGCGGCGGACCGGTTCGCGCGCAGCGTCTTCGCCATCGACACGGCGGCCGCCACCCACCTGACGATCTACCGACGGTGGGCGTCGGCCCGCCCGCACCGCCCGGTGCGACCCCGACCGCCAGCCTTCTCGACACGAGGAGAGAGATGAACGACCAGACGACCGTGATCGGCCGGCAACCACTGCTGGACGCGGGATCGACCGGGCGGGCCGGCCGGCCGCGTCCCCTGCTGGTGGGCGCGTACGCCTTCCCACACGGGGACGCCACCTCGAACCGACTGTTGCAACTCGCCCGGTCCGCCGCGCCCGACGGCACGCAGACGCTTGTCGTCAACGACTGGCCCTGCGAGGTGGCTGTCCCGGCCGGGCAGTCCGGCGTGGCCGGCATCGACCTGGTCACCCTACGGATCCGGGGTCGGCACCACCTCACCCGCGCGTCGGCCCGGCTGGCCCGACCGCTGCGGGTGCTGCGGGCGGTCCGCCGGGCCGGCGTGGGGCGCGGCGAGGTGAGCGTCGTGCTGTTGCCGATGGCCCTGCTGACCCTCGGCAACTGGGCGACCCTGCGCCTCGTGCTGCGCTGCCCGGTGGTGGTGGACGCCAGCGAGCGCCACGACCGACACCAGTTCCGCCGCGGCTGGCTCACCCCGTACTTCGTCCGGCACCGCTGGTCGACGTTCCTGGCGACCCGGCTCGTCGACCGGGCCACGGCGGTCTCCACCACGTTGGCCGACTACCTGACGGGCCACGGCCTGGACGTGCTGGTGGTGCCGCCGCAGGTGGACTGCGACGAGTTCCGGGCGCCGCAACCACCAGCGATCAGCGACGGCCTGCGCCTGCTCTACGCCGGCACTCCCGGGCGCAAGGACATGCTCGACGTGATCCTGCGGGGGGTCAGCCGGCTCGCCCCGGAGCACCAGCGTCGGGTCAGCCTCACCATCGCCGGGGTCAGCGCCGCGGACGCCGCCGCCCACTCGGACCTGGACGTCGGGGTGCTGGACGCGGTCTCGGCCGACGTGCGGTTCCTCGGTCGCGTCCCGCGCGAGACCGTGCTGACCCTGCTGTCGGAGTCGCACTTCTCGATGCTGGTCCGCCCCTCCGGCGGTTACGCCGCCAGCGGATTTCCGTCCAAGGTGCCGGAGAGTCTCGCCGCCGGATGCCCGGTGCTGCTCAACCACACCAGTGACCTGGCCGCCTACGTGCACGACGGGGTCGAGGGGTTGGTGCTCGACGGCAACGGCCCGGACGATGTCCGGTCGGCGATCGAGCGGGCGCTGCGGCTGCGGGACGAGGAGTGGACGGCGATGAGCGCGGCGGCCCGGTCGCGGGCCCGCGAGTCGTTCGACTACCGGGCCTGGCGGGACCGGGTGAGCGCCTTCGTGACGGCGGGCCGGGACAACTGAGCCGACGCCCCTCGGCTCGACCGCCCTTGGGAAACAGGCCCTAGCGCAGCACGGCGGTGGGTCGGCGCGGCGCCTCGTCGTCGAACACGCCGGCCCGTCGCTGGCGTGCCTCCGTGTGGGGCAGGCCGGCGCGGACGGCGGCGTCCCGGTCGACGGGGTTCCGCTTCTTCGGCAGGTGCAGCAGCGCGGCGGCGACCACGGTCCAGAACACGTACGGGTAGGTCTGGCCGGTGCCGAACATCGCCGACTCAGTGACCTGGATCAGCAGGCCGGTGACGACGAGCCAGACCAGACCCGCGTCGGCCCGGCGTACCGGCGCCCGCAGGACTACCCGCCCGGCGGCCAGCAGCAGCAGTAGCAGCGGCGGCACGGCGGCAAGCCCCAACTCCAGCAGCAACTGGAGGTAGCTGTTGTGCACCACGCTGACGCCGACGGCGCCGAAGAACTCGTCGGCGCTGGCGAGCTCGAACAGGTGGTTCCGCGACGCGTACCCGAAGCCCAGCGTGGGGCGGTTCTGCCACCACAGGTCGATCGTCGCCTGCCACATCTGGGTCCGCCCGTTGGACAGGTCGCCGCCGGTCGGGTCGGTGAAACGCAGCGCGAACTGGCGCATCCAGGGTGCGGCGAAGATGGTGGGCAGCAGGTTCAGCAGCTGTGCCATCAGCAGCAGGGCGGTCACCCCCGCGGCCAGCCGGACCATCCGGCCGAACCCGTAGCGCAGCACCAGCCAGAGCGCGCCGACGAGCACGGCGATCAGCGCGGTACGCGACTGGGACAGCAGGAGGCTGGCGGCGGCCGGCATCATGCCGAGCAGCGCGACGTGCCGCCGGGACTGCCGGTAGACCGCCCAGCCCAACGGGATCGTCAGGGCGCAGACGATGCCGAGCATGTTCGGGTTGTTGAAGAGGCCCTGGAACCGGGTGACGCTGGAGGTCGCCGCGACGAGCGTGCCGTCGGCGAAGCCGATGCCGAGACTGACCACGATGGACGCCGTGAGGACCAGGTAGACCACGTGCAGGTCAGCCATCATGACCGTCCGGTCTGGCCACCGCCGCCGGATGAGGACGTGCACCAGGGCGGCCAGCAGCAGCAGCGCGACACCCCGCTGGAGGGTCTCCATCGGAACCACCGACCAGGCGAAGCTCACCGTGGCGAGGCCGGCCATCGCCCAGAGCGCCGCGACGAACACGCGGGTCCAGACATCGGTGCGGGCCGGCGTTCGGCCCGGTAGGCAGAGCCCCCAGAGGACCAGGCCGGCGACCGCCGCGTACCGGGGATAGAAGCTGGCCTCGACCAGCGCCGGCATATTGGACGAGGCGCAAACCAGGAGGCCCATGGTCAGGGCCAGCATCCACCGCCAGCCGTCCACCCGCCGGGTGAAGGCGAGCAGCAGCACCAGCGCCACCAACCCGGTCGCGACCAACGGGACGGTGATGGCCGCGATGGTGGTGACCACCACGAGACACGCCGCGCCGACGAGCAGGCCCAGTTGGCCTATCCGGTTTCCCACGTGATGTCCTTCGAAGTCCGGCCGCTGGCGATGCCGGCGGTCGTCGGGTGGACAGCCCTCAGCGAGGCGCGTCCTGTAGGCCCGGTTGGGCCGGTTCGACAGCCCAGCGGGCCCTGGCGGCGTGCATCGCCCGGATCATGTCCGGCCAGTTCGGTGGCCGATAGCCGGTGGCCTGGGCGAGAGCGTCCGCGTTCATCGACCGGTCGCAGGTGAACTGGTCGTCCGGCACGATGTCGCCGGGCCACCCGTACACCTCGGCGATCAGGCGGAGCAGGTCGTACTTGGAGATCGGCTCGGCGGCCACGTGGTAGAGCCCGGTCAGCTCCGTGCGGGGCAGGATCACCGTCCGGAGCAGGCAGGCGAACTCGACTGTCGTCACGCCGCTGTAGACGGCCCGGGTGAAGCCGCGTACCTGCCCCCGCTGGGAGAGGAACCAGTCCACAAGCGAGCGGTTCGTGACCAGCTCGTGTCCGATGATCGATGTGCGGAGGGTGAGCGCGGAACCGCCACGCGCCTCACCCAGCAGCTTGGACCGCCCGTAGAGGTCGGGTGGGTCCGGCAGGTCGTCCTCGACGTAGCCGCCCCGCCGGCCGGAGAAGACGCAGTCGGTGCTGACGTGGATCAGGCGGCTGCCGAGTTGCCCGCAGGCGTCGGCGAGCAGGTGCGGGAAGAGCGCGTTGAGCGTGACCGTCTGCACCG
Source organism: Micromonospora sp. NPDC005237 (assembly GCF_040607775.1). Classification (NCBI taxonomy): domain Bacteria; kingdom Bacillati; phylum Actinomycetota; class Actinomycetes; order Micromonosporales; family Micromonosporaceae; genus Micromonospora; species Micromonospora sp. NPDC005237. Next base: position 180,843 of record NZ_JBEXHJ010000005.1, read on the forward strand.
CGTCCTGCACGTCCGGGCGTTGCTTGATCACACCCACGCAGTTGACCACGACGTCCGGCCGCAGGTCCTCGATAAGCTGCCGGAGCTGGCCGAACCGGGTCGCGTCGACGGCCGGGGTGATCCGGTCGAGCAGGCGCCGGGGGTACCACCCCGCGCGGTCCTCGATGCTCCGGGCAACGCCGTGGACGTCGAGGTCCGGAGCATCGCTGAGCTCGCGGATGACCGCGTGGCCGAGCATGCCGGTGACGCCGACGACGAGGACCCGTCGGGTCGGGCGCGGCTCCTCCTCGCCGGGACCGCTGCGTCGGCGGGGGACCAGCTCCGGTCGCCGGCCACCGGTACCGGTGCTCATGCCGTTACGACCGCCGCCGCCGCGGCCTCCACCTGCGCCCGCACCTCGGGCAGCGTCAGCAGCAGCGCCTCGATCTCCGGTACGGACAGCCGCCGGGCGTTGTGCGAGTGGAAGTCGGCCAGGTTGCCGCTCTCGACGTCACCCTCCTCGAAGTAGAGGGAGTAGTTGAGGTCGCGACTGTCCACCGGCACCCGGAGGAACTCGCCGAGATCCTCGACGTGGGCGAGCTCCTCGCGGCTGGCCAGGGTCTCGTACAGCTTCTCCCCGTGCCGGATGCCGAGCACGTTGAACTTCGCCGGGACCCGGAACAGGTTGCACAGCGCGGTGGCCAGATCGCCGATGGTGCAGGCGTCGGCCTTGCGGATGAAGACGTCACCCGGCTGGCCGTACCGAAAGGCGTGCTCCACCAGGTCGACCGACTGCGGCAGGGACATCAGGAACCGGGTCATCGACGGCTCGGTGACCGTCGGCAGCCCGCCCCGCAGGATCTGTTCGATGAACAGCGGGATCACCGATCCGCGCGAGTACATGACGTTGCCGTAGCGCACACAGCAGACCCGGGTACGGGCGTGGGGATTGTTGCGGGAGTGCGCCTGCGCGACCTTCTCCATGAGGGCCTTGGTCATGCCCATCGCGTTGACCGGATAGACGGCCTTGTCGGTGCTCAGCAGCACCAGCGCCTCGACGCCGACCCGCTCGCAGGCGTCCACCACGTTCGCGCTGCCGAGCACATTGGTGCGCACGGCCTCCATCGGGAAGAACTCGCACGAGGGAACCTGCTTGAGAGCCGCGGCGTGAAAGACGAACTCCATTCCCCGCGCGGCCTTGAGTACGCTGTCGTAGTCCCGGACGTCGCCGACGTAGTAGCGGACCCGATCGTCACCGAGGCGGTGCCGCATCGCGTCCTGTTTCGACTCGTCACGGCTGAGTACGCGTACCTCGGCGGCCCCGGCGTCGAGCAGTCGGGAGACCATCGTCTGGCCGAAGGATCCGGTGCCACCGGTGATCAGGAATCGCCGGTCCGAAAGCGAGGAAACCACATCTTCTCCTGCCTGTTTCCCGGGGTGCCGTCCTCGGGAAACGGATTCTCGTCGAACGCGACCCTACGCGTGGACAAGAGGCGCTGTGACCTCTTCAGCTAAGAGGAACTAGAGTCGCGTTCGATGCTCACAGTGGCCCTTCGACAATTACACGAACAGTGACCGGCGCTGCCGAAGTAGCCGTTCGGCCCACCATTGTCGACGCCCCTGAGTCGTTAGCGCCAAAGACGGAGTTGGTGCTTGGAAAAGGTGGTATGCGTACTCCTATGCCAAAAGTTGCTCTCCACGCGGCGCACCCGCGCGCCGGTGCTTCCGACCTGACGACCGGTCGGGAAACACCTCCGGACGGCACTACGACACGGCGACCCTACGATCGCTGGAAGCGGCTGCTCGACGTCCTCGGCGCTCTTCTCGTCCTGCTGCTCGGCGCTCCCGTGCTGGCGCTGGTGGCCCTGGTCGTGCTGGTGGCGCACGGGCGGCCGGTGCTGTTCCGGCACACCCGCCCCGGGCTGCACGGCAAGCTGTTCGAGGTGGTCAAGTTCCGGACGATGCGCCACCCCGACCCGGACCGGGGGCTGGTGAGCGACGCGGACCGCCTGACCCGGGTGGGCCGCTGGCTGCGGGCCAGCAGCCTCGACGAGTTGCCGGAGTTCTGGAACGTGCTGCGGGGCGAGATGAGCGTGGTCGGTCCCCGCCCGCACCTCGTCCGCTACCTCAGCCTCTACAACTCCGAACAGGCCCGTCGGCACGACGTGCGACCGGGCATCACCGGGCTGGCCCAGGTGCGTGGCCGTAACGCGCTGGACTGGGGCGCGAAGTTCGCCTACGACGTCGAGTACGTCGACCGCCGGTCCTTCCTGCTGGACCTGCGGATCGTCCTGGCCACCGTCTGGGTGGTGCTCAGCCGCCAGGGAATCTCCGCGCCGGGGGCGGCCACCTGGCACGAGTTCACCGGCAACCCGCCCGCGCAGGCGACCGCCGACCACGACTCCGCCCACCGGCGATGAACCGGGTCCTGCTGTTGGGCGCCGGTGGATTCCTCGGCCGGCACATCCGGACGGCGCTGGCCGCCCACACCACCGTCCGGTCGATCACCCGGGCGGAGTGTGATCTGGTCCGGATCGAGCTGCGCGACCTGACCGCGCTGGTCGCCCGGGAGCGACCGGACACGGTGGTGACGGCGGCCGGACGGATCGTCGGCTCCGGGTACGACTTCGTGCAGGCGCACGTCGTCGCGACCGCGAAACTGATCGAGGCGGTGGCCGCCGCCGCCCCCGGTGCCCGCCTGATCCGCATCGGCTCGGCCGCCGAGTACGGCACCGTGCCGCACGGCCTCGCCGTCACCGAGGAGTACCCGGGCACACCCGTCAGCGAGTACGGGCTCAGCCACCTGGCCGCCACCCGGTTGGCGGAGCTGGCGGGCGGGGCCGGCCGACTCGACACGATGGTGTTGCGGATCTTCAACCCGGTCGGCCCGGGAATGCCGCCGGGCAACGTGCTCACTCGGGTGACCGCGATGGTGAGGTCGGCGGTCGCCACCGGAACGGAGGAGATCGCCGTGGGCCTGCACGACACGTACCGGGACTTCGTCGACGTGCGGGACGTCGCCACGGCGGTCCTCGCCGCCGCGCACTGCCGGCCGGGGCCCGCGCGGGTCTTCAACGTGGGCAGCGGAAAGGCGGTGGCGACGCGCGACGTCGTCCAACTGCTGGCCGAGGTGTCCGGCTTCTCCGGTGACATCCGCGACGGCAGCTTCGCGCCGGATGCCAGCCGCTCGGCCGCCGTGCCCTGGATGTGCGCCGACATCGAACGCGCGAACCGGGTGCTCGGGTGGGCGCCCGCGTACGACCTCGGTGAGTCGCTGACCACGCTGTGGCAGGCCGACGGCGAGCAGTCCACCCGCCCCGTCGCCGGCTCAGCGGCGAGGTGAGGCCGATGCGGATCGGCCTGCTCACCCAGTGGTTCGACCCGGAGCCGGGCGCCGCCGCGCTCCCCGGAATGCTCGCCCGGGCCCTCGCCCACCGGGGGCACGAGGTCCAGGTCGTCACCGGCTTCCCCAACTACCCCACCGGCGAGTTGGCACCCGGCTACCGGGTGACCCGCCGACTCGACGAGGTCGACGGGCCGACCCGGATCCGCCGGGTGGCCCTCTATCCCAGCCACGACCGTTCCGCCCTGCGACGGATGGCCAACTACGGCTCGTTCGCCGCCTCCGCGCTGGTCTCCGGTACGTCGGCGCTGCGCGGCCTGGACGCCCTCTGGGTCGGGAACTCACCGATCAGCGTGGCGGTGCCCATGTGGTTCACCCGGTATGTGCAGCGGGTGCCGGTGCTGCTGCACGTGCTGGACCTGTGGCCCGACAGCGCGGTGGCCAGCGGCTTCCTCGGCACCGACCGGGTGTCACGGATGATCGAGCGGGGAATGGCCGGCTGGTGCGGTGGGATGTACCGCAGCGCCGGCCGGATCGCGTACGTCTCGCCCGGCGCCGCCGACCTGCTCGCCAGCCGGGGCGTACCCCGGGAGAAGCTCGTCCACATTCCAGTGTGGGCCGACGAGACACCGCGTACCGGCGTCGCGGACCTGCGCGCCGAACTCGGGCTCCGCGACGACCAGGTGGTGCTGGTGTACGCCGGCACGCTGGGCGAGGCACAGGGGCTCGACCCACTCATCGACGCCTGCGCCCGGCTCCGCGACCCGCGGCTGGTCTGCCTGATCGCCGGCTCCGGAACCACCGAGGAGCGGCTACGACGCCGGGCCGAGGAAGCGAACGTGACACACGTGCGGTTCCTCGGGCGGGTGCCCCGGGAACGGATGCCCGCGCTGATGGCCACCGGTGACGCGCACTACGTGAGCCTGCGGCCCGGCGGCATGTCGGCGTACACGATGCCGAGCAAGGTGCAGGCCACCCTCGCCGCCGGGCGGGCCCTGCTGGTCGCCGCGGAAGGGGACGCCGCCGCCGTCGCACGGGACAGCGGGGCGGGCATCACCGCGCGACCGGGTGACCCCGACTCGATCGCCGATGCCCTGCGGGAACTCTGCGACCTGGGCCGGGAGAAGCTTGAGCTGCTCGGTCAGGCCGGTCGGGCGCACTACGACCGGGTCTTCTCCATCGCCGCCGGCGCCGAGCGGGTCGAGCGGGCGCTGCGCGAGGCGATGGAGAGTCACCGGCGGCGCTGACCCCGGTGCAGCAGTCTCCGACAAGGCCGAGGCGCACGTTGTGACCTCGGCCTTGTGCAGCTCCCGGTCGCGACGGGGCGAGCTGTAGAGTCGCGACGGCCGGTCGGGCGAGGGAAGCACCGGCCGGACCGGCGAGGGGATGGCGCGTGCTGCACCTGAGGGTGATCACCCCGGAGAGCAGATCGACTGAGGTCGTCGACCTGCTCTCCGCAGAGGCGGGGGTGACTCACCTCGCCGTGCTGCCGGGTGCCGCCCGGCAACCGCAGGGTGATCTCATCCTCTGCGACGTGGTGCGGGAGAGCGCCGACCGCGTGCTGCGGGAGTTGCGGCGGATCGGCGTGGACACCAGCGGCGGCATCGCGGCCGAGGACATCGAGCTGACCATCTCCGCGGCGGCCGACCGGGCGGCGGACCGGGCACCGGGCAGTGGCGCGGACGCGGTGGTCTGGGACGAGATCGCCGCGAAGACCGGCGAGCAGACGGAACTGTCCGGCACGTACCTCGTACTGATCGTGGTGGCCACCATGATCGCCGGCATCGGGGTGCTGCTGGACCAGCCGATTCTCATCGTCGGGGCGATGGTCGTCGGTCCGGAGTTCGGCCCCCTCGCCGCGCTGTGCGTGGCGTTGCTGCGCCGCCGGCTCGGGGTGATCGGCCGCTCGGTGCAGGCTCTCGTGGTCGGCTTCCTGGCGGCCATGGTGGCGACCGTGCTGAGCACCTGGGCGCTGACCGCAGCCGGCCTGGTCAGTCGGGAGATGCTGCTCGCCGAACGCCCGCTCACCGACTTCATCTGGCGACCGGACGCGCTGTCCTGGGTGGTCGGTCTACTCGCCGGCGTGGCCGGAATGCTCTCGTTGACCTCGAAGAAGTCCGGCAGCCTGGTCGGGGTGCTGATCTCGGTGACGACGGTCCCGGCCGCGGCGAACGTGGCGGTGGCCGCCGCCTACGGCGTATGGCACGAAGCGGGCGGCTCGGCACTCCAACTGGTGATCAACCTGGGTGCGATCGTCCTGGCCGGACTGCTCACGCTCGTGGTGCAGCAGCTCTGGTGGTGGAACCTGGCCCGTCGGTCCCGTCGGCCAGCCGCCGGTTGAGCAGCGTCCGCAGCGGGATCGACTCGCCGTCGCGGCCGCCCGCCCCCACCACCAGCGGTGGCGGGCTGGGCTGCGGGTCGACGCCGAACAGCCAGGCCCGCAGGCCGCCCGGCACGGTCAGCAGGTGGAACCGCCCGGCCACGTCCACCGCCCGGCTCTCGGCCCGGTCGACGTACCAGCCGGTCAGCCGGGTCCGGTAGCGCCCGCGCCCGTCGTAACCCCTGGCGACCAGGCGCGTGGTGGGCAGCCCGCACCGGGTGGCCTCGGCCACGAACCAGGCCACCAGCTCCGCGGCCTGCGCCTGCTCGGCGGCCCGCCGCCGCGCGTCCGCGTCGGCGTGCGCCCGCACCGCGCGCTGCTGCCGCTCCCGCCACTCGCGGCCGTCGTCCTCACCCACGAGCCGACGGTACGCCCCGACTCAGTCGAGCACGGCCCGAAGGGTGTGCCGGGCGATGTCGGCCATCACCGGGTTGGTGTCGACGTAGTACGGCAGCGCGTTGATCGCCTGCGCCAGGGCCCAGCCGCGCCCCCGCTCCCAGGTGGCGTCGTCCACGCCCAACGCCCGCCGGTACGTCTCCCGCGACCCGGGGTCCAACAGGTTCCACGCCGGCATCAGATCCACCGCGGGGTCGCCGACCTGGACCAACTCCAGGTCGATGACCGCGGCCAGCCGCCCATCGCGCACGAGCAGGTTGCCCGGCATCAGGTCGGCGTGGATCCATACGTCGACCGGGTCGTCCCGGCGCGCGTTCCGGCACCGGTCCCACACCTCGGCGAGCGCAACGGTGTCGGTGAGTTCGCCGCTGACGGCGAGGGCTGCCCGTACGTCGGCATCCTGGTCCGCCAGGGGCCCGCCCCGGCCGAACCCCGGCCACGACCGTCCGCCGGTGTCGACGCCGTACAGGGCGACCACGACGGCGGCCAGGTCACGGGCGAAGACGTCCGGGTCGTCGATCCGATCGGGCTGGGCCGTCTCCCCGGGAATGAACCGGTACGCCGTCCACCACCCGGGGTACCCGTCACCCGGCGCACCGAGGGCGAGCGGTTCGGGCACCGCGATCGGCAGGTGCGCGGCGAGCAGCACAGCGTGTTCCTGCTCCTGCCGCAGCGTGTCGCGCAGCGCGGGGTCGGCGGAGGGGCGCAGCGGAAACCGCAGCACGAATTCCGTGCCGAGCCGGAACAGGGCGTTCACGGTGCCGGCCGAACGGAGGGGGCGCACCGGCAGACCGCGCCAGCGCGGAAACTGTTCGGCCACCAGCGCGGCAACCACGTCCGCGCTCACGTCCACCTGGTCGGCATGCATTCGCACCGCGAGATCATCACCCAGAAGCCCGCCGACACGCGACCCGTTTCCCGCCCGCCTCGCTGCCCGCCTCGCCGGCTGCCGCTGGCTGGCGTGGTCACGGATGGCCGCGCTCGGCACCCGACCTTCGAACGCCCCCTGTCGAGCTGCCCCAGATCTGGGGCGGGCTCGCCTGGAAAGGCCGACAACTCCAGATCTTGGACAGTTTCCGTCCGCGCCGAACGGAAACTGTCCAAGATCTGCACCGAAACCGGGAGCCGCAGGCGCCCAGCCAGGCCGTGGGTCGGGCGGGCGGTTGGGGGCGTGGGGCAGCTCGCGCGCCCCACCGGTGGGGCAGCTCGACAGTGCCCGCCGATGGCCCGGCGAGTCGGTCACCGCGCGACCGGGCTCGGGAGGCGCCGAGGATGACCGCCCCTGCGGGGCATCCCCGGCGCTTCCTCGCGCTGGCTGACGGATCAGGCCAATCCTGCGCGGCGCAGAGCCTCCGCCATCGCGTCGTTCGCTGGCGCCGGCGCGCCCTGCCGCTGCTGCCCGCCCCGTGCGCCCTGGCCGCCGCGACCGCCGGACCCGCCGCGACCGCCGGAACCGCCCTGGCCGCCGCCGGACCCGCCGCGACCGCCGGACCCGACCTGGCCGCCACCGGACCCGCCGCGACCGTCCTGTCCGCCGCGTCCACCCTGCGGTCCGCGCTGCGCCGGGCCGCCGCGGCCCTCCTGACTCGTCCGACCGCCGCCACCGGCGGCGGCGGGCTCGTCGTCCAGGCGCAGGGTCAGCGAGATCCGCTTGCGGGGTACGTCCACGTCGAGCACCCTGACCTTGACCACGTCGCCGGACTTGACCACCTCGCGGGGGTCCTTCACGAAGGTCCGGGACATCGCCGACACGTGCACCAGACCGTCCTGGTGGACCCCGACGTCGACGAACGCGCCGAAGGCGGCCACGTTGGTGACCACACCCTCCAGCACCATGCCCGGCGTCAGGTCACCGATCTTCTCCACGCCTTCGACGAAGGTGGCGGTGCGGAACTCCGGTCGCGGGTCGCGGCCCGGCTTCTCCAACTCGGCGAGGATGTCGGTGACGGTGGGCAGGCCGAACCGGTCGTCGACGAAGTCCGTGGCCCGCAGCCCGCGCAGGATCGCGCTCCGGCCGATCACCGAACGCAGGTCCTGACCGGTGCTGGCGAGGATGCGCCGCACCACCGGGTACGCCTCGGGGTGCACGCTGGAGGAGTCCAGCGGGTCGTCGCCGTCGGGGATGCGCAGGAAGCCGGCGCACTGCTCGAACGCCTTCGGCCCGAGCCGGGCCACCTTCTTCAGCTCGGTCCGCGAGCGGAACGGCCCGTTGGCGTCCCGGTGCAGCACGATGTTCTCGGCCAGCCCGGCCCCGATCCCGGAGACCCGGGTCAGCAGCGGCGCGGAGGCCGTGTTGACGTCCACCCCGACCGCGTTGACGCAGTCCTCCACGACCGCGTCCAGCGACCGGGACAGCTTCACCTCGGACAGGTCGTGCTGGTACTGCCCGACCCCGATCGAGCGTGGGTCGATCTTGACCAGCTCGGCGAGCGGGTCCTGGAGGCGGCGGGCGATGGAGACCGCGCCGCGCAGCGACACGTCCATCCCCGGCAGCTCCTGCGAGGCGTACGCGGACGCGGAGTAGACCGACGCGCCGGCCTCGGACACCATCACCTTGGTCAGGTTGAGCTGCGGGTGCCGCTTGATCAGGTCGCCGGCCAGCTTGTCGGTCTCCCGCGAGGCGGTGCCGTTGCCGATCGCGACCAGCTCCACCCCGTGCGCCCCGGCCAGCCGGGCCAGGGTCTCGATCGACGCGTCCCACTGTCGACGTGGCTCGTGCGGGTAGATCGTGTCGGTGGCGAGCACCTTGCCGGTGGCGTCCACCACTGCCACCTTCACCCCGGTGCGCAGGCCCGGGTCCAGTCCCATCGTGGGCCGGGTGCCGGCCGGCGCGGCAAGCAGCAGGTCACGCAGGTTGGTGGCGAAGACCCGTACGGCCTCCTCCTCGGCCGCCTGCCACAGCCGCATCCGCAGGTCGGCCCCGAGGTGGATGAGGATCCGGGTACGCCACGCCCAGCGGACCGTGTCGGCCAGCCAGCGGTCGGCCGGGCGGCCGGCGTCCGACACCCCGAACCGGCCGGCGATCACCGCCTCGTACCGGCTCGGGCCCGTCGGCACGGCGTCCGCCTCGCCGGCCTCCTCGGGTTCCATGGTCAGGTCGAGCACGCCCTCCTTCTCGCCCCGCAACATCGCCAGGATCCGGTGCGAGGGCAGCTTCGGGTACGGCTCGGAGAAGTCGAAGTAGTCGGAGAACTTGGCGCCGGCCGTCTCCTGACCCTCGCGTACCCGCGACACCAGACGGCCCCGCGACCACATCTGCTCGCGCAGCGTGCCGATCAGGTCGGCGTCCTCGGCGAAGGTCTCGATGAGGATCGCCCGCGCGCCCTCCAGCGCGGCGGCGGCGTCGGCGACACCCTTGTCCGCGTCGACGAACCCGGCGGCCGTGGCTCGCGGATCCTGGCTCGGGTCGGCCAGCAGCGTCTCGGCCAGCGGCGCCAACCCGGCCTCGCGGGCGATCTGCGCCCGGGTCCGCCGCTTCGGCTTGTACGGCAGGTAGATGTCCTCCAGCCGCGACTTCGAGTCGGCGGCCATGATCTGGGCTTCCAGGGCCTCGTCCAGCTTGCCCTGGCCGCGGATCGACTCCAGCACGGCGGCCCGCCGCTCGTCCAGCTCCCGCAGGTAGCGCAGCCGCTCCTCCAGGGTGCGCAGCTGGGTGTCGTCGAGCAGGCCGGTGGCCTCCTTGCGGTAGCGGGCGATGAACGGCACTGTGGCGCCGCCGTCGAGCAGCTCCACGGCCGCCCGCACCTGACGCTCGGCCACGCCGAGCTCGTCGGCGATCCGCTGATGAACAGACTGGGTCACGATCTCGATCCGCCTTCGGGAGTGGGTACCGCCTGCATTGTGCCGGGCGCCCCCGGCCGCTGTCGCCGCGCCCGGCCGGGTACACCGTCTCGCCCACCGCGCCCGTCCGGGTTGATCCGTCGACAACCCCCGCCGGGCCTGCGCTAGCGTGGCGATCATGGAATCACCTGCGGAGCCGCGCGCCCGGCGGCTCTTCGGCGGCAGCGCCCGGGCCCTCGGCGACCTCACGGCCAACCCGTTCCGCGCCGACCGGGACCGGATCGTCGGCTCGCCGTTCTTCGCCCGGCTCGGCGGGGTCACCCAGGTGATCAGCCCGGTCGGTTCCGGGTTGCTGGTGCACAACCGGCTCACGCACAGCCTGAAGGTCGCCCAGGTGGCCCGGGCGATCGCCGAGCGCCTGACGGCCGACGACAGGTGGCGCGGCCTGCTGGACAAGCTCGGCGGCTGCGACCCCGACGTGGTGGAGGCCGCGGCGCTCGCCCACGACCTCGGCCACCCGCCGTTCGGGCATCTGGGGGAGCGGGTGCTCGACCGGCTGGCCCGCCAGCGCCTCGGCCTCGCCGACGGGTTCGAGGGCAACGCCCAGTCGTACCGGATCGTCACGAGCACCGAGATCCGGGGCGCGGCCACCACCGGGTTGGACCTGACCGCCGCGGTCCGCGCGGCGATGCTGAAGTACCCGTGGACGCGGCTGGACTACCCCGACCCGCACCCGCGCCTGCTGGACCCGCCGCCCCGCGGCGCCACCCCGCCGCCGGACGACCCGGAGAGCGGCTCGTTGAAGTTCGGGGCGTACCGGACCGAGCTGGACGACCTGCGGCAGGCTCGGGAGCCGTTCGCCGGCCGCATCCCGGACTGGCAGCAGACCGTGGAGGCGTCCGTCATGGACACCGCCGACGACATCGCGTACGCCATCCACGACGTGGAGGACTTCTACCGGGTCGGTGTGCTCCAGCAGGGTGCGGTGTCGGCCGAGCTGATGGCCTGGCAGCGCGAGAGCGGGCACTTCCGGGCGATCACCGACGCCGCGCTGGCCACCGCCTCCCGGCGGCCCGGCGCCGCCATCGAGCGGCTGCGCCGGCAGCTGCACCGCAAGGACGCCTGGATCGCCGACGACGACGCGTTCGCCGCCGCCGTCGAGCACGTCCGCGAGGAGTTGGTGGACGGGCTGCTGGCGATGCCGTTCGACGGCTCGATCGAGGCGGAGCAGTACGTGTCGCGGTTCTCCGCCCGCTGGTCCACCCGTTTCGTCGAGGCGATCACGGTGACCGACCAGCCGTCGGTGCGCTCCGGGTACGTGCTGCTCGGCTGCGCGCAGTGGCACGAGGTGCAGGTGCTCAAGTTCGTCCACCACCGGTTCGTGCTGGCCCGCCCCGATCTGGCCCTGCACCAGCGTGGTCAGGCCCGGCTGCTGGGCACCCTCGTCGAGGCGCTGTGGGAGTGGCTGCTCGACCCGGAGGAGGAGTCCCGGCTGCCCCGTCGGCTGCACGACCTGGTCGAGCTGGCCGAGGCGGAGCTGCACCCGCGTACGCCGCACCGGATCGGCCGCGCCCGGGGCCGCGCCATCGTGGACTTCGTCGCGCAGCTCACCGACGGCCAGGCGGTCGCGATGCTGGACGCGCTCTCCGGCCGCTCCGGCGCGCTCTGGACCGACGCCTTCGTGCTCTGACCCGACCGTCAGGCCGTGCCTGCGCTGGCCTGACGACGTCAGGCCGGGCCTGCGCTGGCCTGACGACGTCAGGCGACGGACTGCCACCACCCGTCGACGGCGGGCGGGTCGTCGACGACCACCCGCTCGCCGGGGCGGGGCACGGCCAGCCGGACGTCGCGGGCCTTCGCCTCGGCCCACAGCCGGTTCACCGGCTCGGACCAGTCGTGCAGGGCCAGGTTGAACGTCGCCCAGTGCACCGGGATGAACAGCCCGCCGCGCAGGTCCAGGTGGGCGTCGACCGCCTCCTCCGGGAACATGTGGATGGTCGGCCACGCCCGGTCGTACGCGCCGATCTGCATCAGCGTCACGTCGAACGGCCCGTGTTCCGCGCCGATCGCCGCGTACCCGGCGAAGTAGCCGGAGTCGCCGGTGTAGAAGACCTTGCGTCGGGTCCCGGCGACCACCCAGGAACTCCAGAGTGTGCCGTCGCGACGCAGCCCTCGGCCGGAGAAGTGCTGGGCGGCGGTGGCGGTGATCTCCAACCCGTCGACCCGGTGCGACTCGGACCAGTCCAGCTCGATGATCCGCTCGGCGGGCACACCCCACCGGTCCAGGTGGGCGCCCACCCCGAGCGGCACCACGAACGGTGCCGACTGCCCGGCCACCAGCGCCCGCACGGTGGGCATGTCCAGGTGGTCGTAGTGGTCGTGGGAGATCAGGATGGCGTCCAGCGGGGGAAGCTCGTCCAGGCGTACCGGCGGCTCGTGCAGCCGGCGCGGCCCGACCAGCCCGGACGGCGAGCAGCGGTCACTCCACACCGGGTCGAGCAGGACCCGCCGACCCTCGATCTCGATGAGCGCCGAGGCGTGGCCGTACCAGACGATGTTCAGCTCGTCGGCGGTGTCGGCGGCCGGCGACGCGCTGGGGCGCGACAGCGGCACGGGCGCGGTGGGCCGCCGCTTCTGCTTTCCGAAGATCAGCTCCCGGACCAGGTTGCGACCCGGCTCGGCGACCATCGTGCGGGTGTCGGCCTGGTTGTGGAAGGTCCCGTCGCGAAACTGTGGCGAGCGGGCCGCCCGTTCGGCGCGGGCGCCGGCGAGCCGGCCGCCGAGCGCCGCGGGCACGTCCCGGGCCACCCAGGCCAGGCCGGCGAGCGCGGCCAGCCCTGCCGTTCCCCGCATCCGTCGCCCGAGCGACCGTTGCCCGTTCGTGCGTTCCGCTGGCGCCATCGCCGTCCCTCCGCCGTGTCCCGCACTACACGGTAGTTCCCCCGGGCGGTTCCCGCCCCGGCGGTCGCCCGCACCGGGCCGGTCGTCACCCGACGACCGACCCGGCAGCGGGATCAGCCGCCGTTGCTGGGTCGGCGGGCGGTCGTCCGGTACGCCGTGCCGGTGCCGCCGAGACGGTCCACCGCCGCCAGGAACTTCGGACCCATGGCGGCCCGGGCCTGCACCGCCGGGTGGGTCGCGCCGAAGTTGTCCGGGTCGGCCTGCCCGTCGGCGAAGAGCGCGTAGGTCAGCACCGCCGCGCCGGACCGGTCGAAGATCACCCCGGCCTCGTGCCGGGCGTCGGCGAACCAGCCCGCCTTGGTGGCGATCCGGGCCCGCTCGTCCGACGACATGGTGCGCCGGATGCCGTCGGTGAAGGCCACCGGGGAGCGCAGCAACCCGAGCAGGTACGCCGTCGAGGCCGGCGACAGCAGCGTGCCGGCGACCAGGGCGCGCAGCAGGTCGTGGGTCTCCCGGGGGGTGCTGGTGCCGAGGAAGAACCGGTTCGGGTTGGCCACCGGCTCGACCTGGGTGTTCGGGAAACCCTTGCCCACCAGGATCGAGTTGATCTCGGCGGCAGGGGCGACCAGCCCGCACAGCCGCACCGCCGTGTCGTCGGAGACGGTCAGCAGGTTGGCCAGCACGTGCCCGATGGTCACGCTGCTGGGGTACGCACCGTCCAGGCTGAAGATGCCATCGCCACCCGGCACCACGATCGAGGCGGTCACCTCGACCCGCTGGTCCAGCGCCAGCAGCCCGCGGTCCACCTTGTCCAACACCGCCGTGGCCACCGCGATCTTGTTGACGCTGTACGCCTCGATCCGCCGGTCCGCGTCCGCCGTCACCGCGACGACCGGCGGGCCCGCCGGGTCGGCCACACTGACGTACGCCTGCCAGTTGCCACCGGCCTCGGTGCTGTACCGGGTGAAGGCGGCGGCGACCCGGTTGGCAGCCCGGGCCGGGGTGGTCGGTGCCGCCTCGGTGGTCTCAGCGGCGCTGGCCGGAGCGGCCGCGCCGAGCACCGTACCGGCAGTGGCCACTGTGCCCAGTCCGAGTGCCGTCCTGCGGTTCAGTCGGAGGGTCAATCGTCTCTCCCATCGTGGGGCGCCGGAGCGCTTGCCGGCCCACCACCCTAGGCGAGTTGATCGACGCACGATGCCCCCAGAGAAGTCCCGAACGATCCCGAACAGGTCAGCCGTGCCGTCGGCGCAGCACGGCGCCGACCACGTCGGCGGCCGCCCCGCGGAGCCGCGCGGCCGGCCCGCGGAGCCGCGCGGCCGGCCCGCGAAGCTGCACTGCCGGCCCGCGAAGCTGCACGGCCGGGCCGGACCTGGCGCGGACGAACTGCCGCGGGTCGGGCAGGTGGCCGCCGCGGACCGACTCGCCGGCCGGGTTCGGGGCGAAGACCGTGCCGTCGTGCGCCGGGACCGGCCGCCCGCTCAGGCCGGCCAGCCGCATCAACGGCCCGACCAGCACGTCGTAGACGCCCGGCAGCACCGTGAAACCGGCCCGCAGCACCATGTTCAGCCGGCCCACCGACACCTCCCGACTGGGACGGTCCACACAGTCGACGATGGCCTGGGCCACCCGCTGCGGCCCGGCGACCGGCGGTGGGGGCCGGCCGACCCGACCGAGGTAATTGGCCGCCTGCTGGTACACCGGAGTGTCCACACTGCCCGGATTGACCAGGCACAGCCGGATCTCCGGGCTGTCCCGCAGCTCCTGCTGGATCGTCCGGGCCAACCCCTGCAACCCCCACTTGCTGGTGACGTAGGCGCTCATGTACGGAGCGGTGATGTGCCCGAGCACCGACCCGGTGAGGATCAGCGTGCCGGCGCCGGTGGCCCGGAAGTGCCGCAGCGCCACCCGGGCCGCACCCGCGGCGGCCAGCAGATCGGTCCGCACCACCTGCTCGAACACCCGCTCCGGCACCTCGTCGAAGCGCCCGTAGGCCATCACCGCCGCGGTGTGCACCCAGACGTCGATGCGGCCGAACCGCTCGATCGCCGCCTCCGCCAGCGCCTCCAGCGCGCCCGCCTCGGTGACGTCCGTCGGTACGGTCAGAACCTCGACGTCGGCGCACTCCGCGCGTACCTCGGCAAGGGTCTGCGGCGCGCGGGCCGCGAGCACCAGGCGGTCGCCGCGCTCGGCGAACGCCCGGGCCGTCGCCCGGCCGATTCCGCTGGTCGCGCCCGCGACCACCACCACCCGGCTCATGGTGCGAGCACGACCTTGATGCAGCCGTCCTCCTTCTTCTGAAACATGTCGTACGCCCGGGGCGCCTCGCTCAGCGGCAGCCGGTGGGTGCGCAGGTCCTCCACGCCCAGGGGGTCGTCGTCGCCGGAGAGCAGCGGCAGGATCTCGTCGGTCCACCGGCGGACATGGCACTGCCCCATGCGCAACTGGATGCCCCGGTCGAACATCTCCATCATCGGCATCGGGTCGGCCTCGCCGCCGTAGACGCCGGAGAGCGACACGGTGCCGCCGCGACGGACCGCCTTCACGGCGGCGTGCAGGACGGCGAGCCGGTCCGTGCCGACCCGGTCGGTCATCGTCTGGGCGAGCTTGTCCGGCAGCAGCCCGACGGCCGCGTGGGCCAGCTTTCCGACCGGCGAGCCGTGCGCCTCCATGCCGACCGCGTCGATGACGGCGTCCGGCCCGCGCCCGTCGACCAGGTCGATCAGCGCGCCCGGCACGTCGGACAACTCGCGGACGTCGAGCACCTCGATCCCGTGCCGGCGAGCCAGCTCCAACCGCTCGGGCACCAGGTCCAGTCCGATGACCCGGCCGGCGCCGAGGTGACGGCCGATCCGGGCGCAGAACTGGCCGACCGGCCCCAGCCCGAAGACGGCCAGGGTCCCGCCCGGTGGCGTGTCCGCGTACCTCACCGCCTGCCAGGCCGTGGGCAGGATGTCGGAGAGGTAAAGGTACCGCTCGTCGGCGCCGCTCTGCGGGATGACGATCGGTCCGAAGTGGGCCTGCGGAACGCGCAGGTACTCGGCCTGCCCCCCGGGCACCGAACCGTAGAGGGAGGTGTAGCCGAACAGCGCCGCGCCCTTGCCCTCGCTGGTCACCTGGGTCGTCTCACACTGGGCGTAGAGCTGGCGGCGGCACATCCAGCAGCTGCCGCAGGAGATGTTGAACGGCACCACCACCCGGTCGCCGGGCTTGAGCCCGGTCACCTCCGACCCGACCTCCTCGACGATGCCCATCGGCTCGTGACCCAGGACGTCGCCGGGCTTCAGGTACGGCCCCAGCACCTCGTACAGGTGCAGGTCGGAGCCGCAGATCGCCGTAGACGTGATCTTGACGATGGCATCGGTCGGCTCCTCGATCCGGGGATCCGGCACCTCCTCGACCCGTACGTCCCGCTTGCCGTGCCAGGTCAACGCCTTCATGTCCGGCTGCCCTCCCTCGGTCCTGCCTGACTGCTACCCGGGGGAGGACGGTTGAACCGGCTGCGACCGACGGGCGTGTCGGGGGTTCGGCTGGCGGGTTGGCGGGCTTGCTGGCTTGCCTGGTTCGGCGGGCTTGGTGGTGGTTGCGGTTGGGGCTGGGGGCGACCGTGCCCGGCTCCGGGCGGTCAGGCTTGATCCCTGCGCCGGGCACGGTCGCCCCCAGCCCGCGCTGGTCGCCGTCCGTGCGTTCGCTGCTGACGCCGTTCGTGGACTGGGCTGGGTCGTGCGTGCGTTCGGGGTTGGCGTGGCCGTTCGTGGTCTGGGCTGGGTCGTGCGTGCGTTCGGGCTGGCGTGGCCGTTCGCGGTTCGTGTTGGGTTGCCGTGCGTGCGGTCGGGGTTGGCGTGGCCGTTCGTGGTCGGGGCTGGGCGGCTGTCGGTGTGTTGGTCGCTGGGGCGCGGTGGTCGCTGGCCCGTGCGGGGTGGCCGCAATGTGCTCCTGCCCTGATGGGGAGGCTGTCGCCCCTTGATCGACTCGGGTTCCAGGAAGTCGGGGTGTCGTGGGCGCCGGGACAGCCCGACTTCCTGAATGCCGAGTCGATCTGGTCGTGCTGCCCGTCCAACGCCCCCGGAGGCGGCGAGAATCGCGGTCATTCACCCTTTTTGTCCACCGCGCTGGACCGAAGCGGCACGTACGCCGAGGGTGCGGCAGCATGATCGACTCCGTTACGCCGATGCGGCGGCATCCGAGCCCCTCGGACACCGCCACATCGGCGATATCGAGTGGATCTTGCGCTCGGGGCAGGCCCACCGGGCCAGGGCCAGGGCCGGCCCGGGGTAAGGGCTGGAGTCGGACCGGGACGGTCGCTGCGTTCGGCGGGTGCCCACCGAACGCCTGACCGCCGTGCCCCGAGGGTCGGGGCACGGCGGTCAGGGTGGCCAGGAGTGGCTAGAAAGGGCCGGGGTTGGCCGGGGCGGCGGGTCAGGAGCCGGGGGTGTTGCCGCCCTTCGTGGTGGCCGCGAGGTAGTCGCGGTTGAGCCGGCCGATCGTGTTCAGCGGAATGCCCTTCGGGCAGGCCACCGTGCACTCGCCGGCGTTGGTGCAGCCGCCGAAACCGGCCTCGTCGTGCGCGTCGACCATGCCGATCACCCGGGTGTAGCGCTCCGGCTGGCCCTGCGGCAGCAGCGAGAGCTGGGTGAGCTTGGCGGCGGTGAAGAGCATGCCGGAGCCGTTCGGGCAGGCCGCCACGCACGCGCCGCAGCCGATGCAGGCGGCCGACTCGAAGGCGGCGTCCGCGTTGGCCTTGGCGACCGGGGTGGAGTGCGCCTCGGGTGCGCTGCCGGTCGGCGCGGTGATGTAGCCACCGGCAGCGATGATCTTGTCGAAGGCGCCCCGGTTGACCACCAGGTCCTTGATGACCGGGAAGGCGCTGGCCCGCCACGGTTCGATGTCGATCGTCTCGCCGTCGGTGAACTGCCGCATGTGCAGCTGGCAGGCGGTGGTGCCGCGCTGCGGCCCGTGCGCGTCACCGTTGATCATCAGGCCGCACATGCCGCAGATGCCTTCGCGGCAGTCGTGGTCGAACGCCACCGGGTCCTCGCCGTCGAGGATCAGCCGCTCGTTGAGCACGTCGAGCATCTCCAGGAACGACATGTCCGGGGACACGTCGTTGACCGGGTAGGTCACCATCCGACCCTTGTCCTCAGGGCCCTTCTGGCGCCAGATGCGCAGGGTCAGGTTCACTTGTAGCTCCGCTGCGTGGGGTGGACGTATTCGAACTTCAGGTCTTCCTTGTGCAGGGCCGAGGGCTCACCGGTGGCGGTGAACTCCCAGGCCGCCACGTACGCGAACCGGTCGTCGTCGCGCTGCGCCTCACCGTCGGGGGTCTGGTGCTCGGCCCGGAAGTGCCCTCCGCAGGACTCCTCGCGGTGCAGGGCGTCGATGCACATCAGCTCGGCCAGCTCGAAGAAGTCGGCCACCCGGCCGGCCTTCTCCAGCGACTGGTTCAGCTCCTCGCCCGTGCCGGACACCTTGACCCGCTGCCAGAACGCGTCGCGCAGGTCGCGGATCTCGCCGATCGCCTTGCGCAGCCCGGCCTCACTACGCTCCATGCCGCAGTGCTCCCACATGATCTGGCCCAGCTCACGGTGGAAGGAGTCCACGGTCCGGTCCCCGTTGACGGCCAGCAGCCGCTGGATCCGGTCCTCGACGTCGGTACGCGCCTCGACCGCCGCCGGGTGGCTGGCGTCGACCTTCTCCAGCGGGCCCGAGGCCAGGTAGTTGGCGATCGTGGTGGGCAGCACGAAGTAGCCGTCGGCCAGGCCCTGCATCAGCGCCGAGGCGCCGAGGCGGTTCGCGCCGTGGTCGGAGAAGTTCGCCTCGCCGATCACGAACAGGCCCGGGATGCTCGACTGGAGGTCGTAGTCGACCCACAGGCCACCCATCGTGTAGTGCACGGCGGGGTAGATCCGCATCGGCACCTCGTACGGGTCCTCGCCGGTGATCCGCTCGTACATCTCGAAGAGGTTGCCGTACTTGGCCTCGATGGCCTTGCGGCCCAGCCGGCCGATCGCGTCGGCGAAGTCGAGGTAGACGCCGAGCTTGGTCGGCCCGACGCCCCGACCCTCGTCGCACACGTTCTTCGCGGCGCGGGAGGCGATGTCGCGGGGGACCAGGTTGCCGAAGGAGGGGTAGATCCGCTCCAGGTAGTAGTCCCGCTCGTCCTCCGGAATGTCGCGCGGGTTGCGGTCGTCGCCCTTGGTCTTCGGCACCCAGACCCGGCCGTCGTTGCGCAGCGACTCGCTCATCAGCGTCAGCTTCGACTGGTGGTCGCCGGAGACGGGGATGCAGGTCGGGTGGATCTGCGTGTAGCAGGGGTTGGCGAAGTACGCGCCCTTGCGGTGCGCCCGCCAGGTGGCGGTGACGTTGCAGCCCTTGGCGTTGGTAGAGAGGTAGAAGACGTTGCCGTAGCCGCCGGAGGCGAGCACGACCGCGTCGGCCATCTCGGTGCTGATCTCGCCGGTGACCAGGTCGCGGACGACGATGCCGCGGGCCTTGCCGTCGATGATGACCAGCTCCAGCATCTCGTGCCGGGAGTTCATCTCGACGTTGCCCAGGCCGATCTGCCGCTCCAGAGCCTGGTACGCGCCGAGCAGCAGCTGCTGGCCCGTCTGACCCCGGGCGTAGAAGGTGCGCTGCACCTGGGCGCCACCGAAGGATCGGGTGTCCAGCAGGCCGCCGTACTCGCGGGCGAACGGCACGCCCTGGGCGACGCACTGGTCGATGATGTTGACCGACACCTCGGCCAGGCGGTGCACGTTCGACTCCCGGGAGCGGAAGTCGCCGCCCTTGACGGTGTCGTAGAACAGCCGGTGCACCGAGTCGCCGTCGTTGCGGTAGTTCTTCGCGGCGTTGATGCCGCCCTGCGCGGCGATCGAGTGCGCCCGGCGCGGGCTGTCCTGGTAGCAGTAGGACTTGACGTGGTAGCCCTGCTCGGCCAGCGTCGCCGCGGCCGAGCCGCCGGCCAGGCCGGTGCCGACCACGATCACGGTCATCTTGCGGCGGTTGGCCGGGTTGACCAGCTTGGCCTCGAAGCGCCGGGTCTCCCAGCGCTTCTCGATCGGGCCGGCGGGAGCCTTCGTGTCGGCGATCGGGTCGCCCTGGGTGAAGAGTTCCATGTCAGGACACCAATCCGGTGAGAACGGCGAACGGGACCACCAGGTATCCGGCGCAGAGCACCACGGCGAAGACGAGCGCGGCGTTGCGCGCCCGACGCTCGCCCCGGGGCGTCTGCTGGCCGAGGCTGCGGAACGCGCTGAACGCGCCGTGGCGCAGGTGGAAGCCGAGCGTGACGATCGCCAGGGTGTAGAAGAGCGTGACGTACCAGCGCTCCGGCGCGAAGTCGGCGACGACGTTGCCGTAGGGCTTGCCCTCGTTGCCGACCGGGTTGAGCGTGCCGGTGGTCAGGTCCAGGAGGTGGTAGATCACGAACAGCAGGATGATCACGCCACCCCAGCGCATGGTGCGGGCCGCGTAGCTGCCCCGGACCTTCTTGCGGTGGGCGTACTTCACCGGTCGGGCGGCGCGGGCGCGCAACGCCAGCACGGTGGCGGCCCAGATGTGGGCGACGACGGCCACCACGAGGACGGTGCGCAGGATCCACAGGAACCAGACACCGGGCAGCAGCGGCTTGCCGATGTCGCGCAGCCAGTGCGCGTAGTGGTCGAACGAGGTCTCCCCCGTGAACACCTTCAGGTTCCCGAGCATGTGCGCGATCAGGAACAGCACCAGCAGGATGCCCGTCACCGCCATGACGGCCTTGAGGCCGACGTTCGAGCGAATGGGCGACCGAGTTTTCGTCATTACCACGGGACCGACGCTAGGAGCACTTCGATCAGTCGTCCAATGCATCAAACTCGTAGCATTAATAGCTTTAGGCTATGTAGATGCAGCTCCATCAGCTCCGGTACTTCGTTGCGGTGGCCGAAGTACGACATTTCACCCAAGCCGCCGACATCGTCGGCATCACTCAGCCTTCTCTCAGTAAGCAAATTCACGCCCTGGAGACCGACCTCGGAGCGCCGCTGTTCGAGCGGGTAAGGGGCAACATCGCCCTCACCGCGGCCGGCGAGGTGCTCCTGCCGTTGGCGACCCGGATCCTCGCCGACGTGGAGACCGCGACCCGGGAGGTGCAGGAGTTGGTCGGGCTCCGGCGGGGTCGCGTCCGGCTCGGCGCGACCCCGAGCCTCGCCACCTCGCTCGCCCCGCCGGTGCTGCGCCGGTTCCGCGACGCGCATCCCACCGTCGACCTGCGCGTCGAGGAGGGCGGCTCGCAGGATCTCGTCCGGAACCTGCTCCGCGGTGACCTCGACCTGGCCCTGATCATCATGCCGGCCCAGGGCGCGGACCCGGGCCTGCGGGTCGACCCGATCCTGCGGGAGAGCCTGGTGGTGGCCTCGGTGGGGGAGGTGCCCACCGCGTCGCCGACCGGCGAGCTGCGCATCACCGACCTGCGCGACCAGCCGATGGTGATGTTCCGAGAGGGCTACGACCTGCGCGACGCAACCATCCAGGCGTGCCGCGAGGCGGGCTTCGAACCGAGCTTCGCGGTGGACGGCGGTGAGATGGACGCGGTGCTCAGCTTCGTCGAGGCGGGGCTGGGCATCGCGCTGGTGCCGGGCATCGTGCTGGCCCGCCGCCCCGGGGTGCGGATCACCCCCCTCGCTCCGCCCGGGGTGCGGCGGACCATCGCGGTGGCCCGCCGCCGCGACATCGTGCCGACCCACGCGGGTCGGGAACTGCGGCGGATCCTGCTCGACTACATCCAGTCGGCGATCGACCGGGGCGAGCTTCCGCCCGGTGTCGAGCCCCTGACCTGACCGGCCCGACCGGGCCAGAGCGGCCTGACCGGCCCGGCCGGGTCAGCGGCCCTCGGCGTCGTCCATCGCCCGGTAGATCCGCTGTTCGGAGACGGGGTACGGGGTGCCCAGCGCCTGGGCGAAGACGTTCACCCGCAACTCCTCGATCATCCAGCGGATCTGCCGGACGGCCGCCTCCTGCCGGCGTGCCGGTGGCAGGGCGGCGAGCAGGTCGTCGTACTCCTTCTGCACCACCGCGATCCGGTCCTGCTGCTGCCGGTCCCGCTGGGGGTTGCCGCCCAGGCGGTCCAGCCGGCGCTCGATGGCGGTCAGGTAGCGCAGCAGGTCGGGCAGGCGGGCGTACCCGGTCTCGGTGATGAAACCGGCGTGCACCAGCCCGGCGAGCTGCTTGCGGATGTCGGCGAGCGCGGCCACCACGGCGAGGTTGCGGGTGGCGCCGAGTCGCTGTTCGACGGCGTACGCGGCGGCGAGGACCCGGCGGACCCGGTCCATCACCTCGACGACAGTGTCGACCAGGTCGGCGCGAACCTTCTCGCGCAGCGCCGCGAACCCCTCGGCGTCCCACGCCGGCCCACCGGCGTCCTCGATCAGCCGGTCGATGGCCGCGCCCGCCGCGTCCTCGATCAACTCCTGCACGCCGCCGTGCGGGTTGCGACTCAGCGCCAGCTTCGCCTCGTTGCTGAGTCGGCCCTGAAGGAACCGGGCCGGGGACGGCACGGTGAGCCGCAGCAGCCGGCGGGTGCCCGCCCAGTGCGCCGCCTCCGCCTCGGCGGGGGAGTCGAACACCTTGACCCCGACCGTGGCGCCCTCGTCGACAAGCGCCGGGTACGCGGTCACCGCGTAGCCGGCGCGCACCTGCTCGATGGTGCGCGGAAGATCGTCGATACTCCACTCGCGCAGCCCCGTCCGGGCGACCTCCGGCGCGGCGGCCGCCACCACCTGGCGTACCTCCTGGCGCAGTTGGCGTTGCAGGGCCGGCAGGTCCTTGCCCTCGGCGACCGGCTTCTCGTCGGCGTCGAGCACCCGGAAGGTGACCCGCAGGTGTGCCGGCAGCTTGCCCGGCTCCCAGGCGTCGCGGGGCACGGTGACGCCGGTCATCCGCCGCAGTTGGCGGGTGAGCGCGTCCAGCAACGGCTCCTCGCCGGGTGTGATCGCGGCGAGCGCGGCCCGCGCGTAGTCCGGCACCGGCACGAAGTTGCGGCGGATCGCCTTGGGCAGCGAGCGGATCAGCGCGATCACCGTCTCCTCGCGCAGCCCCGGCACCTGCCAGTCGAACGTCTCCGCCGGCACCTGGTTGAGCAGCGGCAGCGGGATGTCCACGGTGACGCCGTCGGTCGGCGTGCCCGGCTCGAAGCGGTAGGTCAGCGGCAGACTCACCCCGTCGGCCTGCCACTCGTCGGGGTAGTCGCTCTCGTCCACCCCGGCCCGGCCGTCGTTGATGAGCAGTTCGCGGGTGAAGGTGAGCAGGTCGGGCTGGTCCCGGCGGGTGTTCTTCCACCAGCTGTCGAAGTGCCGGCCGGAGGACACGTCGGCCGGAATCCGCTGGTCGTAGAAGCCGAAGATGGTTTCGTCGTCGACCAGGATGTCCCGGCGTCGCGCCCGGCTCTCCAGCTCCTCGATCTCGGCGAGCAGGCGCTTGTTGTCCGCCCAGAACCGGTGGTGGGTCTGCCAGTCGCCCTCGACGAGGGCGTGCCGGATGAACAGCTCCCGACTCAGCGCCGGGTCGATCCGCCCGAAGTTGACCTTGCGGGAGGTGACCAGGGGAATGCCGTACAGGGTGACCTTCTCGTAGGCCATCACCGCGGCCTGCTTCTTCTCCCAGTGCGGCTCGCTGTAGCTGCGCTTGACCAGGTGCTGCGCGAGCGGCTCGACCCACTCCGGCTCGATCCGGCCGGCGATGCGGCCCCAGAGCCGGGAGGTCTCCACCAGCTCGGCGGCCATCACCCAGCGCGGCGGCTTCTTGAACAACGCCGACCCGGGGAAGAGCGCGAACTTCGCGCCCCGCGCTCCCAGGTACTCGTGCTTCTGGGCGTCCTTCAGCCCGATGTGCGACAGCAGACCCGGCAGCAGCGACTGGTGCACCTTCGGGGTGTCGATCTCCTCCGGCAGGTCCGCGCCACCGCGCCGGCCCCGGCCGGCGTCCGCCTCGTCCGAGGTGTCGCGCGCCGGCCGCCCACCCCGCCGGTCGCTCTCCGCCGGGGTACGCAGCACCTGGCGCAACTGGCTGACGATGTCCTGCCACTCGCGGATCCGCAGGTAGTTCAGGTACTCCGCCTTGCACATCCGGCGGAACGCGCTGGACGACAGCTCCCGCTGCTGCTCGCGCAGGTAGCGCCACAGGTTGAGGTACGCGACGAAGTCCGACTCCTTGTCGGCGAACCGGGCGTGCGCCTGGTCGGCCTGGGCCTGCTTCTCCGCCGGCCGTTCGCGCGGGTCCTGGATGGAGAGCGCGGCGGCGATCACCAGCACCTCGGTGGCGCAACCGTTGCGTTCGCCCTCGACCACCATCCGGGCCAGGCGGGGGTCGACCGGTAGCTGGGCCAGCCGCCGGCCCAGCGCGGTGAGCCGCTTCGCCGGGTCGGCCTCGGTCGGGTCCAGCGCGCCCAGCTCGTGCAGCAGGTTGACGCCGTCGGTGATGTTGCGCTTGTCCGGCGGGTCGATGAACGGGAACGCCGCCAGGTCGCCGAGCCCGATCGCGGTCATCTGGAGGATGACCGACGCCAGGTTGGTGCGCAGGATCTCCGGGTCGGTGAACTCGGGGCGGGACAGGAAGTCCTGCTCGTCGTAGAGGCGGATGCAGATGCCGTCGGACGTCCGCCCGCAGCGGCCCTTGCGCTGGTTGGCCGACGCCTGGGAGACCGGCTCGATCGGCAGCCGCTGCACCTTGAGCCGACTGGAGTAGCGGGAGATGCGGGCGGTGCCCGGGTCGACCACGTACTTGATCCCGGGCACGGTCAGCGAGGTCTCCGCGACGTTGGTGGCGAGCACCACCCGGCGCGAGCTGTGCGCGGCGAAGACCCGGTGCTGCTCGGCGCTGGACAGCCGGGCGTACAGCGGCAGGATCTCGGTGCCGAGCAGGGAGCGCTTCTTCTGTACCAGCTTGCCCAGCGCGTCGGCGGTGTCGCGGATCTCCCGCTCGCCGCTGAGGAAGACCAGGATGTCGCCGGGGCCCTCGGCGGCCAGCTCCTCGACGGCGTCGCCGATCGCCTGGATCTGGTCGCGGACGTTCTCCTCGTCGCCGTCGCCCTCCTCCTCGCCGTCGGCGACCTCGACCAGCGGCCGGTAGCGCACCTCCACCGGGTAGGTGCGCCCGGAGACCTCGACCACCGGCGCGGGCACGCCCTGCGGCTCGTCGGCCGTGGGCGGGCCGGCGAAGTGCCGGGCGAAGCGGTCGGTCTCGATGGTCGCCGAGGTGATGATCACCTTGAGGTCGGGACGCCGGGGCAGCAGCTCCCGCAGGTACCCGAGGATGAAGTCGATGTTGAGGCTGCGCTCGTGCGCCTCGTCGATGATCAACGTGTCGTACTGGCGCAGCATCCGGTCGGTCTGCAACTCGGCCAGCAGGATGCCGTCGGTCATCAGCTTGACCAGGCTGCGCTCGCTGACCTGGTCGGTGAAGCGCACCTTGTAGCCGACCACGTCACCCAGCTCGGTGCCCAGCTCGTCGGCGATGCGGTCGGCCACCGTCCGGGCGGCCAACCGCCGAGGCTGGGTGTGCCCGATCAGGCCGTGCACCCCGCGCCCCAGCTCCAGGCAGATCTTGGGGATCTGGGTCGTCTTGCCGGAGCCGGTCTCGCCGGCCACGATCACCACCTGGTGATCACGGATGGCGGCGGCGATGTCGTCCTTGCGCTCGCTGACCGGCAACCCGGCCGGGTACGTGATCACCGGCACCGCCGCCCGTCGGGCGGCCAGCCGTTGCTCGGCCCGGGTCAGCTCGGCGGTGATCTCGGTCAGCGCCGCATCCCGGCGCTGCGGGTCGCGCAGCTTGCGGGCACCGTCGAGGCGCCGCTGGAGCCGGCGCTGGTCGCGGAACATCAGGGGAGTGAGGCGGCGGTGCAGCTCGCGGACGGGATCGGTCGCGGCGGAGGCGGCTGGATTCTGCATGTCGTGCCCAAGGATAGGCAGCGCGGCGGCGGATCGCCCCTGGGTTACCGCGCGAGGGGTGCGGCAGCGCGGGGACGGCCGTCTAGAGTTGCGGCCGACGTCGAGCGCTGGGGGGCCGGGATGGAGCTGCGGGACACCGACCGGGCGTTGGTGCAGGCCGCCACGGCGGTCGCCAAACTGCGGTGCCGCAGCCAGCGCCATACCGGCGCGTCGGCCGCCCGGACCGCCGACGGGCGGGTGTTCTCCGGCGTGAACGTCCAGCACGACAAAGGGGACATCTGCGCGGAACTGGTCGTGATCGGCACCGCCGCCACGCAGGGCGTGACCGAGTTGGAGACGATCGTCACGGTCACCGACCGGGGACGCGAGGTCGTCGAGCCGTGCGACCGGTGCGGGCAGGTGCTCGGTGCCTACTTTCCGTCGCTGCGAGTGATCGTCGGCGAGGGGGACGACCTGCGGGTGGTCCCGATCGAGGGCCTGCTCGGCTGACGAGCTCGGCTGGCCTCAGTCGCCGGAGGCCGCCTCCAGCATCGACCGGGGCATCGGCACGCTCTCGAACCGCACGTTGCCCTCCGGCACCATCCAACTCGTCACCCGTGCGACGAGCAGGCCGGCGCGGACGGCCGGATCGTCGGCGTAGAGCGCGCGCACCTCGTCCGGGGAGATCGAGAACACGACGAAGCCCCGTAGCTGGCCGTCGTCGGCGTCCAGGAACGGCCCGGCCGCCAGCACCAGCCCCTGCTCCACGAACCCCGCCTGGTGGGCCAGGTGGGCGCTCTGCACCCGGTCGATCGCCTCCGGTGGCAGGTCCGGCGGATCCGACGGCCGGACCAGGAGGACGACCGTGTGCTGGTCGAATCGCATGGTCACACCCTATGGCGCGATGGAAGCGGGATGTCCCTCTTGCGGGTGTCATCGGTGTTCTGTCGCACTTGTTCCCGTGCGCGAAAGATGATGCGGCCCCTGGGCGTGCTGCCGGGCGGAGGCGCGGCGGCCGGGGACGGTAGCGCGGCGGGCGGACCGGAGCGTCCGCTTCGGTATCGACCGACGCCGGTTAGGTCACTTTCTGCAGGTCGGCTAAGGTTAGGCGAACCTAAGCTCGAACGTGCAGGAGACTCGTGACCACCCTCGTCGACCGGCCGACGCCGGCCCGCAACCGGTCCGGTGCCCGTACCGGCCGACGGGTGGCCGTCACCGTCGGGGCGGCACTGGTGCTGCTGCTCGCCGTGCTGGCGAGCTTCGCGCTGGGCAGCCGGCCACTCGGTGTGGATGCGGTCTGGCACGCCCTCGTCGCGCCGGACGGCAGCGACGCGAGCACGATCGTCCGGGAACTGCGCATGCCGCGTACCGCCCTGGGCCTCGCTGTCGGGCTCGCGCTCGCCGTGGCCGGGGTGCTGTTCCAGGCGCTCACCCGCAACCCCCTCGCCGAGCCCCGCATCCTCGGCATCAGCGCCGGCGCGTCGTTCGGCGTGGTGCTCGCCATCTCCGTCTTCGGCGTCGGCACACTCGCCGGCTACGTCTGGTTCGGCATCGCCGGGGCACTGGTCGCCGGGCTGCTGGTCTTCGCCATCGCCAGCCGGGCCCGCGAGGGCGCGAGCCCGGTCACCCTCGCGCTGGTCGGCGCGGCGCTCGACGCCAGTCTCGCCTCCGGGGTGTACGCGCTGCTCAGCATCGACGCCCGCACCTTCGAGGAGTACCGGTTCTGGGTCGTCGGCGGGTTGGCCGGCCGGGACCTCGGCGTCACCGCCCAGGTGCTGCCGTTCGTCCTCGTCGGGCTGCTGCTGGCGGCGCTGGTGGCCCGGGGCCTGGACGCGCTGGCTCTCGGCGACGACGTGGCCCGCGGGCTGGGCCACCGCATCGGGCTGGTCCGCCTCACCGGTGGCCTCGCCGCGGTGCTGCTGACCGGCGCCGCGGTGGCCGCCGCCGGACCGGTCGCCTTCGTCGGGCTGGCCGTGCCGCACCTGGCCCGCGCCCTGGTCGGCGCGGACCACCGGTGGACCCTCGCCGTCTCCGCCCTGCTCGGGCCCGCGCTGCTGCTCGGCGCCGACGTCGTCGGCCGGCTCGTCGCCCCGCCCGGCGAGATACCGGCCGGGATCATCACCGCCCTGCTCGGCGCGCCGCTGCTGGCCGTGCTGGTCCGCCGCGCCCGGGTGGTGACCGCGTGACGACCACCCAGCGCCCGGTCCCCGGCCCGGCCGGCCCCGCCGCCTCGGCCGGTGGCGGCTCCGCACGGCTGCCGGGGCGATCGCTGCTGCTGCTCGGCCCGGTCAGCCTGCAGATCCGCCGCCGGGCGGTGCTGGTCGCCGCCGTGCTGACCGTGCTGCTCCTGCTCGCGATGCTGCTCAGCCTGTCCCTGGGCACCCCGTACGTCGCCCCGGCCGACGTGCTGCGCGCGCTCTCCGGCGCTGGCACCCCGTACGACCTCGTTGTCCTTGATCTGCGGTTGCCCCGGATCGTGCTGGCCGCGGTGGCCGGGGCGGCCTTCGGCGTGGCCGGCACGCTGATCCAGAGCGTGGCGCGCAACCCGCTCGCGAGCCCGGACGTCATCGGCATCACCCAGGGCGCTGGCCTCGCCGCGACCGTGGCGCTGACCAGCGGCGCGGCGGCGGTGCTGGTGGCGCCGAGCGCGCTGGTCGGCGGCCTGGTGGCGGCGGTGCTGCTGTTCGCCCTCGGCGCCCGGCACGGACTGGCCGCGCAGCGGTTCATCCTCGCCGGCGCGGCGGTCGCGTTCGCCTTCCGGGCGCTCACCGAGGTGGTCATGCTCACCGCCGACCCGATCGACGGCCTGCGGGCGCAGATCTGGCTGATCGGCACCCTCGCCGGCAAGGGCTGGACCGAGGCCGCCTGGATCGCCGGCACCCTGCTGGTGCTGCTGCCGGTGCTGGCCTGGGCCGGCTGGGCCCTGAACAGCACCGCCCTGGACGACGACACCGCGCGCGGCGTCGGGCTGCGTCCGGTGGCCCGCCGGATCGGGCTCGCCGGCACCGGCGTGCTCGTCGCCGCGATGGTCACCGCCCAGGTCGGCGCCGTCGACTTCGTGGCGCTTGTCGCACCTCAACTGGCCCGCCGGCTGGTCCGCGCCGAACGGCCCCCGCTGGTCTGCGCCGCGCTGCTCGGCGCGCTGCTGCTGGTGCTGGCCGACCTGGCCGGTCGGCGGCTGTTCGCACCCACCCAACTGCCGGCCGGTGTGCTGACCGCCGCGATCGGCGGCCCGTACCTGATCTTCCTGTTGCTTCGTGGACGGCGGCCGTCGTCGTGACGCCCTCAAGGAGTCGTGTGATGCTCTCCACCCGCGACCTGGTCGTCGGCTACGACGAGAGGACCGTGCTAGACGGGCTCACCCTGGACCTGCCGACCGACGCGTTCACCGTCATCGTCGGCCCCAACGCCTGCGGCAAGTCCACCCTGCTGCGCACGATGGCCCGGCTGCTCACCCCGCGACGCGGCATGGTCCTGCTGGACGGCGCCGCCATCCGTGACCTGCCCACCCGCGACGTGGCCCGTCGGCTCGGCGTCCTGCCGCAGAGCCCGCTGGTGCCCGAGGGCGTCACCGTGGCCGACCTGGTCGGGCGCGGCCGACAGCCGTACCAGCGGTGGTGGCGGCAGTGGTCGTCGTCCGACGGCGCGGCGGTGGACGAGGCGATGACCATGGCCGACGTGGCCGACCTGGCCGACCGGCCGGTGGACAGCCTCTCCGGCGGCCAGCGGCAACGCGTGTGGATCGCCATGACCCTGGCCCAGGACACCGACGCCCTGCTGCTGGACGAACCGACCACCTTCCTCGACCTGGCCCACCAGGTGGAGGTGCTGGACCTGCTGCACCGGCTACGCGTCGAGCGCGGCCGCACCGTGGTCGCCGTGCTGCACGACCTCAACCAGGCCGCCCGCTACGCCGACCACCTGATCGCGATGCGCGCCGGCGCGGTGGTGGCCGCCGGGCCGCCCCGGGAGATCCTCACCGCGGACCTGGTCCGGGACGTCTTCGGGCTGGCCTGCGTCGTCGTCCCCTGCCCGGTGACCGGAGCGCCGCTCGTGGTGCCCGCGCACACCGGCGGCCCCGCCGCCCGGCCGTCGGGCCCTGGTGCCCCGTCCGCTGACGCGGGCGACCCCGATTCGTCGACGGCGTCCGTCCCGGACGCCCGACCCGCCACCGGCGACGCGGCGACCCCGCTCGCCGGCACGTACCCCTCGAAAGGACTCTGATGCGTCGTCTCGTCGCCGCTCTCGCCGCGGCCGTCGCCCTCGGGGCCGGCCTCACCGCCTGCGGTGAGAGCGACCCGGTCGCCGGTTCCGCCACCGGGGAGACCCGGGAGATCACCCACGCCATGGGCACCACCAAGGTCCCGGCCGACCCCAAGCGCGTCGTCGTGCTCGACACCGACAAGATCGACACGGCGCTCTCGCTGGGCATCACCCCCGTCGGCGCCGCCACCGCCGGTGAGGCGAAGAGCTGGCCGACGTACTTCGGCGCGGACAAGCTCGCCGGCATCAAGGAGGTCGGGGTGCTCACCGAGCCCGACCTGGAGGCGATCAACGCACTCAAGCCGGACCTCATCCTCGGCAGCAAGTTCCGCCAGGAGAAGTTCTACGACGAGCTGGCCGCCATCGCGCCCACCGTGTTCACCGACAAGGTGGGCATCACCTGGAAGGACAACTTCCTCCTCGACGGCAAGGCGCTCGGCCGCGAGCAGCAGGCCAAGGACCTGCTCGGCGCGTACGAGAAGCGGGCCAAGGACTTCGGCGCCACCCTCGGCGGCCCCGCCGCGCGCAAGGTGTCGATCGTGCGGTTCATCCCGGGCAACATCCGGGTGTACGGCCCGGACTCCTTCTCCGGCATCGTCATCGGCGACACCGGCCTCGGCCGCCCCGAGCGGCAGTTGCTCGCCAACAAGGAGGACAAGCGCTTCGACCTGGTCAGCCCCGAGCGGATCAACGAGGTCGACGGCGACGTCATCTTCGTGACCGCGTACGGCGACAAGGCCGCTGCCGAGCAGGCCAAGGTGGCCGGCGGCACTCTCTGGAAGGGCCTCGGCGCGGTCAAGGCCGGCAAGGCGTACCCGGTCTCCGACGAGGTCTGGATGACCGGCATCGGCGTCGGCGCCGCCAACAAGATCCTCGACGACCTGGCCAAGTACCTCCCCGCCGCCTGACAAAGCCCCCCGACGCGGGTGCCCACGCAATCGCGGCCCCAAGATCCGCGCAGTTTCGGGGAAACTGCCTCACCAGATCGCGAGGCAGCAGGATCCCTGAAGTTGCGCGGATCTTGGCCGTTGTGGTCAGCGGGGGTGGGCACCGGCGCGAGAAGCCAGGGCTTGGCGGAGTTCGGTCAGGAAGCCGGCGAAGTCCTCGCGGAACCGCTTCGCGGTGACGTGCAGAACGATCCAGTCCTCACCGAGCAGACGGTTGAGGCGACGCCGGTCGCGGTGGAACTGCTCGGGATCGTGGTGCCACAACCCGTCGTACTCGACCGCCACCTTGAGATGGGGCCAGGCCAGGTCGAGACGAGCCAGGAACTTCCCGTCGCGCTCCACGACGAACTGGGTCACGGGAGTAGTGACCCCGGCGAGCACGATCCGCACCCGCAGTCGGGACTCCGGCGTCGACTCCGCCCCGGCGTCGGCCAGATCGACCACCCTCGCCATGCTTCTCCAGCCCCGCTTACCGATCTGCGCTCGGGCGTCCGTGTGCAGTTGGGCGAGATCCACCAGGTGTTGGTGGGCAAAGCGGTCCACAATGGCGACCGCCTCCTCTGTCGGCAGCCACTGGGCTAGATCCCAACATGTGCGCGTCGGCGTGGTCAGTGGGACGCCCTGGCGTACCGCCACGTCGGTGATGGCGAGCGTGCCGGTGTGCACGACGAACCCCGATACCGGCCCGAATCGCTGACCGGCGGGCACAAGCACCTCCAAGGGCTGCGCGTCGGCGGCCGATGCGGCGCCGTAGAGCGCTGCCGCGCTGCGGCCAGCGATCACCACGCCCGGTGGCAGCACCCAGCGTGCCGCGGCGGCGCAACGAGTGCGATGGGTGAGCGTCAGGTTGGCATCCGCGTACACGTCCCGAAACACGGGGCGCCATGCCGCGCTGCGCAACTCCGTCCGGGTGAGCAGGCCTTGAGCGACGACGTGAGAGCCGCGGAAGACGCGCCCCTGCAGCCTCGCCGGCCGTCGTGGGGAAACAGGCATGAGGTCACCCTGACCGCCGGAACTGCCCGTTGGCAGCCCCTGTGGATAACCCCTCGCCGCTTCCGGAACGCCAAGATCCGCGCAACTTCGGGCTTCTTGCTGCCTCCCGACATCCTGAAGCAGCAGCATCCCTGAAGTTGCGCGGATCTTGGTGAATGTGGGTCTGGGAGGCGGGCGCGGCGGGGGTGGGTTGTTAGGCGGCGGTGGACCAGATGGCGCGGAAGGCGGCGGCTTCGCCGGAGAGCCATCGTTCGATCTGGTCGGGCTTGGCGTCGGCGGGTGTGCGGTGGGCCTGGCCTCGGCGGACGTCGACCAGGACCGGCTCGGCGTGCGGAAGGACCGCGTCCATGTGTCGGGCCATCAGGTGCAGGGTGGCGAGCACCGACTCCTCGCTCGGCGGGGCCTCGTCGAAGTGCAGGCGGACCGCTTCGGCGCGGCCGTCGGCGTGGCGTACCCCGAAATGGGGGTTGATCTTGACGGGTAGGTCGCCCAGCATGGCCAGGGCGTCGCGGGTCTGGGCGAGATCGACGGCGGCCGGCTCGCCGAGGGAGTGCAGCCAGGCCGTGGCGCCGGGGACCAGCGACTGGTAGAGCGGGCGCCAGCGCGGCTTGACCACGTCAACCACCCCGGTCAGGTGGGTGCCGCCGGTGTGAAAGGCGATGTCGGCCTTGAGCGCCTTGACGAACTGGCCGTGCGGGTTGAAGCCGGACCGGCTGGCGCGCTGCTTGCGCAGCCCGCCGACGAAGGTCGCCTTGGTGGGGCCGGTGCGGTCGACGTAGCGGGTGAAACCGAGCAGTGTGGCGTAGGGGGTGATGGGCGTGGAGGTGGGCGCGGTCACGGGCGTCCTCCCAGGTCAGGATCTTTATTAGTACATACATTCTAATCGACAGGTCTGACATTGCCCAGCGAAGTTGAGGGGTGGACCGCTGTCCCGTCCGCCGATAGGTGGCCAGTCCGATCGAAGGTGGCCAGCGGCACCGTCCCGGAGATGCTGCCCGCGACAGAGGCAGGTCCGGGCTAACTTCAAGATCGGCATCGACGGAAGCCGGTGCGCCGGGGTGGGCGCCGTCCGGCCTGGTCATTCCGGTCGGAACGCTCCCGCCGGTTCGCCGCGGATCTGCCAGCCCAGAGCGGAGTAGAGCCCTCGCCCGTCGGCGGTGGCGGATAGCAGCCCCGTGGTCAGGCCTTCGTCCAGGGCTCGGTTAGCGAGGATGGACATCACGGCGCGGCGCGCTTGAGAGAGGACGAAGAGGCGCTCATCGAACCATGATCATGATCCTCGGCTGGATTACGGGCGGGAGAGCTCGTCCTCGACGAACGTGGGCTTGGCCAGCGTGAACGCCGGGATGGCCGCCACGAGGGCGACGGCGAGCAGGAACAGCAGCGGAAGGGTCCACCCGCCGCTCACGTCGTGCAGCAGGCCGACGAGCAGTGGACCGAGCGCGCCGAGCGCGTACGCGACCCCCTGGGCAAAGCCGCTCAGCGCGACGGTGCCGGCCTGGGTTCGGGTGCGTACGTTGATGAGCACGAGGCTGACCGGGAACAGGATCGAACCCGAGCCGATAAGCAGCACCCAGAGCAGTGTGAGGGTCGCGGGCGCGAGCAGCAGGCCGAGGTAGCCGAGCGCGAAGCTGGCGATACCGGCGGCGATTAGCCGGCCGACACCCTGCAGCCGCGTGACGAGCAGGGGCGCAACGAGCGCGATGGGCGCGCTGATGATGCCGGTGACGGCGAGCAGCGCACCGGCTTCGGTCGGCGTCGAGCCGGCGATGTCGCCGAGGATCTCGGGCAGCCACGCGAAACACGCGTAGGTAAGGATCGTGCTGGTCGAGAACACGACGGTGATCGATAGGGCCGTGCGGGACCGCCACAGTCGCGTGACGAGGGTGGTGGGCGAGGACTCGACGGCGTCGGCATCCGGGAGTCGGCGGCGGCGCTCCCGCGCGATGGTGACGAGCCACGGAACGAGCGCGACCCCCGAGCTCGCCGCCCAGATGCCGAGCGAGAACCGCCACCCGACCTGCTCGGCGACCGGGGCGGCGACCGCCGCGGGCAGGGCCGTGCTCACGCCCAGGATGCAGACGTAGACGGCGGTCAGCAGCGCTACCCGGTCGGGGAAGTAGCGCCGCACGATCGGCGGCAGCAGCACATTGCCGATGCCCGTGCCGGCGAGCGCGACGACACTGCCGACGAGCAGCACCGCGTAGTCCGGGGCGGCCGCGCGCACGAGATGGCCGACGGTCATGAGCAGCAGCGCCAGCACGATGCCGCCGTCGAGGCCGATGCCGCGGGCGACGCGCGGCGCGACGAACCCCGATACCGCCAGCAGGATCGGTGGCAACGTGCCGAGCAGCCCGGCGCCGATGTTCGATATCGGGATGTCCACCCGGATGTCACCGAGGATCGGTGACATCACCGCAACCGTCTGGCGCAGGGTGAGCGCGACGAGCACGATGCCCAGCAGCGCGGCCGCGCGTCCCGCCCACAAGGTAAGGGGCCGGTCCTCTGTCATCCCCTTACTCTAGTGTTCCAGTCGAGATCGTGATCATCGCGGTTCGGTGAGCGCCTGGAAGGCGGATGGCTGTTCAGTTCCGCGCCGCGCCCCCGGCGGCTCAGCTGCTCGGGGTGGCATGGGGTACGGCGTCCGCGCCGAGTTGTCCCAGTCCTGGCCGACGCCACGACTGCTGGCCAGTTACCTGCGGGACCGGACAGCCGCGCCCTGGAGACAGGACGTTTCGTCCGGTCGGGTGAGTGACACGGGTCACTGTCGGTGGGTCTTCGGCGGTAGCATCTGCCCGAGCTCACCGGCCGTTCCCATCCCGGAGTGACGCGGCGTAGGGGCACCCGTATCCGGCATCAGGGCGTCGCGCCGGCCGGGTCGATCCACTCCCGCTCACCTCATCGCAGGAGCATCCGTGATCAATGTCCGATCGTGGCGACGGCGAGCACTGGCTGCCCTCGGGGCGGTTGTGGTCAGCCTCGCCGGGACGCTGGCCTTCATGCCCACGGCGAACGCAGATCCCCCGGGTTTCACCGTCAACCACGAGGCACGGTGCATGGCCGACGGCACCTACCAGATCCAGTGGACCGTCCTTGCCGAGACCGCCCCGACCGACGCGACGCGATACCGGTTCGTCAAGGTCGAGGTGTATCCGCCCGACACCAGCATCGACCCCATCGCTGCCAGCCCCGAAGGCGTCTTCCCGCATTCCCTGGGCAAGCCGGTGACCGGCACCCAGACCCTGCCGGGCACCGCCACCTTCGCCGACCTGGCCGTGTGGGTGCAGTGGGACGACGGTTACTCCGAGACGTCTGGCGTCGCCGCTGGCGCCCCGCTCGATGGCAGGTGCGGGCAGCCGCCCACCGATCCGACGGCCAGTTTCCAGCCTCGGTGCGACGGCACCGTGCTGGTCGACCTGGCTAACCCGCCCGCCGGGCGGACGGTCGATGTGGTGCTCGCGACCTACCCCAAGGGCTACTCACGAACCGTCTCGCTGGCGCCGGGAGCGACGGCGAAGGGCATCGTGGTTCCCCGGGGATACGACTTCTTCTCGGTGACCGTCGCGGGCGCGAGCGAGGCGATCGCCGTGTACTCCTGGGAGTTCGATCCGGGTCACTGCGTCGTCCCGGACATCCGTGCCCGCTCGACCTGCGAAAAGCTCGTCATCGCGGTGTCGGGACCGAATGTCGGTGTGAACTCGTTGGTCCTCTTCAATCCCAACCACGGCCCGGAGCAGCGGCGGCTCGTCGAAATGGGCACCACCGTCGACGTGTCCTTCCCGGCCGTCGCGGGGTTGGCCGTCGCGCTTCGGTCGGACGCGTTCGATCCGCAGGCCAGCCACCTCAACGGTCCGTACAGGTGGGAGCAGCCCGCCGGTTGTGCCGACGGCGGGGGAGGCGGCCTGCCGGTGACCGGTCAGTCGACCGGCGGCGTGCTCGCCGCCGCCGGTCTGCTGCTGGTCGCGGGCGCGACCCTGTTCGTCGTGGCTCGTCGCCGTCGGATCTGGTTCACCGTCTGACGGGCGGCGACGCGTCAGAGCTGGCCGACGTCCGTGATCCGGACGACCGCCGCCCCGACCTCGTCCGAGGCGACGAGGTCGATCTCCGCGCTGATGCCCCAGTCGTGGTCGCCGTCCGGGTCGTCGAAGATCTGCCGGACGGTCCACCGCTCCCGGCCCTGCTCGATCATCAGCAGCGCCGGGCCACGGGCGTCCGGCCCGACGCCGATCGAGTCGTACGCCTCGAAGTACGGCGCGAGGGCGTCGGCCCACGCGTCGTAGTCCCAGCCGTCCTCGGCGTCCAGCTCGGCGAGCAGGTCCCAGCGGCGCAGCGCGGCCAGCTCGACCCGGCGGAACAGCGCGTTGCGCACCAGCACCCGGAACGCCCGCGCGTTGCGGGTCACCGCCGGTGGCCGGTCGGTCAGGGAGGCGTGCGCCTGGGCGACCTCGGCCACGTCGGACGGGTTGCGCAGCCGCTCCCACTCGTCGATGAGGCTGGAGTCGACCTGGCGGACCAGCTCGCCGAGCCACTCGATGAGGTCGATCAGCTCCTCGGTCTTGGCGTCCTCGGGCACGGTCTGGCGCAGCGTCTTGTACGCGTCGGCCAGATAGCGCAGGACCAGACCCTCCGAGCGGGTCAGCCCGTAGAACTGCACGTACTCGGTGAAGGTCATGGCCCGCTCGTACATGTCCCGGACGACGGCCTTGGGGGAGAGCTGGTGGTCGGCGACCCACGGGTGGCCCTGCCGGTACATCTCGTACGCGGCCTCCAGCAGCTCGGCGAGGGGCTTCGGGTGGGTCACCTCGTCGAGCAGTTCGAGGCGGGCCTCGTACTCGATGCCCTCGGCCTTCATCGCGGCGACGGCCTCGCCGCGGGCCTTGAACTGCTGTGCGGACAGGATCTGCCGGGGGTCGTCGAGGATCGACTCGATCACGCTCAGCACGTCGAGCGCGTACGACGGGGACTCGGCGTCGAGCAGCTCGATGGTGGCCAGCGCGAGGGGCGAGAGCGGCTGGTTGAGGGCGAAGTCGAGTTGGAGGTCGACGGTGAGGCGGATCCGTCGGCCCGTCTCGTCGGGCTCGGGCAGCTCCTCGACCACCCCGCCGGCGCGCAGGGCCCGGTAGATGGCGATGGCCCGGCGGATGTGCCGGCGCTGGGCAGCCGGCTCCTCGTGGTTGTCGGTGAGCAGGTGCCGCATCGCCGTGAAGGCGTCCCCGGGTCGGCCGATGACGTTGAGCAGCATCGAGTGGCTGACTCCGAAGCTGGAGGTCAGCGGCTCCGGCTCGGCGTCGACGAGCCGGTCGAAGGTGGGCTGGCCCCAGCCGATCGAGCCCTCCGGCGGCTTCTTGCGGACCACCTTGCGGCGCTTCTTCGGGTCGTCGCCGGCCTTGGCGAGCGCCTTCTCGTTGTCGATGACGTGCTCGGGGGCCTGCACCACGACCCGGCCGATGGTGTCGTAGCCGGCCCGGCCGGCCC
This sequence comes from Micromonospora sp. NPDC005237, assembly GCF_040607775.1. NCBI lineage: Bacteria > Bacillati > Actinomycetota > Actinomycetes > Micromonosporales > Micromonosporaceae > Micromonospora > Micromonospora sp. NPDC005237. The sequence continues at coordinate 218,199 of NZ_JBEXHJ010000005.1, forward strand.
GCCCGGCGATCTGGTGGAACTCGCGGTTCTTGAGCAGCCGGGTCCGCACCCCGTCGTACTTGGACAGGCCGGTGAACAGCACGGTGCGGATCGGCACGTTGATGCCGACGCCGAGGGTGTCGGTGCCGCAGATGACCTTGAGCAGGCCGGCCTGCGCGAGGGTCTCCACGAGCCGGCGGTACTTGGGCAACATGCCGGCGTGGTGCACGCCGATGCCGTGCCGGACCAACCGGGACAGCGTCTTGCCGAAGCCGGAGGTGAACCGGAAACCGCCGATCGCCTGGGCGATCATGTCCTTCTCGGCGCGGGTGCAGACGTTCACGCTCATCAGCGCCTGGGCGCGTTCCAGCGCGGCGGCCTGGGTGAAGTGCACGACGTACACCGGGGCCTGCTTGGTCTCCAGCAGCTCCTCGAGCGTCTCGTGCAGCGGGGTCATCGCGTACGAGAAGATCAGCGGGACCGGCCGCTCCGCCGAGCGCACGACGGCGGTCGGCCGCCCGGTGCGTCGGGTCAGGTCGTCGACGAACCGGGTGGTGTCCCCCAGGGTGGCGGACATCAGGACGAACTGGGCCTGCGGCAGCTCGATGATCGGCACCTGCCAGGCCCAGCCCCGATCGGGCTCGGCGTAGAAGTGGAACTCATCCATGATCACCTGGCCGACGTCGGCCTTGGCGCCCTCGCGCAGCGCGAGGTTGGCCAGGATCTCCGCGGTGCAGCAGATGATCGGGGCGTCGGCGTTGACGCTGGCGTCGCCGGTGAGCATGCCGACGTTCTCGGCGCCGAAGACCTCGCAGAGCGCGAAGAACTTCTCCGACACCAGGGCCTTGATCGGCGCGGTGTAGAAGGTCGTCCGGCTGTCCGCGAGGGCCGCGAAGTGCGCGGCGATGGCCACCAGGCTCTTGCCCGAGCCGGTGGGCGTGTTCATGATCAGGTTGGCGCCGGAGACGATCTCGATGACCGCCTCCTCCTGATGGGGATAGAGGTCGAGGCCGCGCTCCTTCGCCCAACTGGCGAACGCGTCGAAGAGGGTGTCGGGGTCGGCGCTTGTCGGCAGCGCGGCGGTGAGCGTCATATCCCGTCCATGGTGCCTGGATCATGCCCCCGCGCGCCAACCCGACCTCCGCCGGGCACCCGTCCGGGCCGGCTCGTCACCGTCGGCGGTAGATCAGGTCGGCCACCGGCCGCCCGGCGGTGATCGCCCGCCGCTCGAACTTCGTCACCGGGCGGTGCGCCGGACGCGGCGCGAAGCCGCCGTACGCGTCGACGAGCTCCGGGTCCGCGTCCAGGGTCTCCCGCATCGCCTCGGCGTACTCGGCCCAGTCGGTCGCGCAGTGCAGCGTCCCGCCGGGGACCAGCCGGGAGCGCAGCAGCGCCACGTGCGCCGGCTGGATGATCCGCCGCTTGTGGTGGCGGGCCTTCGGCCAGGGGTCGGGAAAGAAGATGTGTACGGCGTCCAGGACGCCCTCCGGCAGGCCGCTGACCAGCTCCAACGCGTCGCCCTGGGCCACCCGTACGTTGCCGAGGTCACCGCGGTCCACCAGGTCGAGCAGGTTCGCGATTCCCGGCGTGTGCACCTCGACCGCCAGATAATCTCGATCCGGGTCGGCGGCGGCCATCGCGGCGGTGCTGTCGCCCATGCCCGAGCCGATCTCCAGAACCACCGGGGCCCGACGGCCGAACAGGGCGGTCAGGTCGACGGGCTCGCCCGACACGTCCCGGCCGTAGGACGACCAGAGCCGCTCCAGCGCGTCGGTCTGGCGGCCGCTCATCCGGCCCCGTCGGGGGTGGAAGGTGCGGATCGTCCGGCCCGCAGGCGGGACGGTGGCGGGGTCAGGGTCGGTGGTGGTCACAGCGACCCGAGCGTACGCGACGTCGTCCGCGGATCGGATGTGATGTGCGACCGGTAATGAGAGGATCGATCTGGTACGGCAGGCCGGGCGGTCCGCTGCCCGGCGCGGTCCTACGGCGTCGAGAGGGGGCATCGTGGCAGTGACCCGCGGCGGCGTGACCCTGTCGATGGTGACCGTGCTCGCCGGCCCCCTGCTGGCCGCCCTCCCCGCACACGCCGCACACGCCGCACCCGCCGCTGGCGGTCCGGTGGCCGCCGCGTCGGTGCTCGCCGCGCCGGCTGCCCTCGTCTCCGTCGCCGCCGTGCCCGGTGCGCTCGTCTCCGCTGGTCTCGTGCCCGTCGCCCGCCCGCTCGTGCTCGTCGCGCCGGCGCCCGGGGGTCAGCCCGAGGGCCAACCCGGAGGCGCGCCCCAGCCCGCTCCGCCGGTGGACGTCTTCGTCGAGGTGAGCCCCAGCACGGTGCAGCCCGGCTACCTGGTCGGCATCCGGGCCAGCTGTCGGGACAACTCGGTGGGCGCCACCGTCGTCTCCGACGCGTTCGGCGCGGTCGGCGTGCAACCGCAGCGCGGCGTGCTCACCGCCGCGCCGATGGTCCGCGAGCGCACCCGCCCCGGCAACTACCGGGTCAAGTTGGAGTGCCGCGACGGTGAGACCGCGTCGACCATGCTCCAGGTGGTCAAGAAGGTGCCGTCGCCCCAGCCCAGCCGAGGCCCGGCCACCGGTTTCGGTGGCAGCGCCGGGGGGATGACCGGCAACCTGCTGCTGCCCGGCGGCGCGGCGTTGACCATCACCGGGCTGATCCTCGCCGTGATGGCCCTGCGTCGACCCCGTACCGTCCGTGGCGTCGCGCGCCGCTGAGCCCGCCATGGAAATCTTCCGCCCCACGCCACCCCCCGCCGGCTCCCGCCCGCCCACGGGTTCCCGCCCGCCCGCCGGTTCGTGGTCGCCCGACGACGCAGAGCCGGCCGCTGGCTCGCGTCCGGCGCGCGATTCGCGTGTCCCCGCCGACCGAGCACCGGTCGCCGACCGACCACCGGTGGCCGCCCGTCCGCCGACCGCCGTCGCTCCTCGGCGCAGCCGTCCGTCGGGCCGTAGCCCCTGGTCGGTGCCGCTAGCAGTGGTGCTGGTGCTGGCGGGGGTCTTCGCCACCGGGGCGGGACTGGGCCGCTCGGTCGGCCCGTTCGACTGGGCCCCGGCAGGCGGTGACCGCCCGGCCCGCAGCGAGACGGTCGGGTTGTCGGCCAGTCGCCCGGTGCGGCTCACCGTCCCGGCGATCAAGGTGGCGGCGCCGGTGGCGCCCGTCGGGCAGGCGCGGGACGGCACGATCGCCGTACCGCCGCTGGAACGGCACAATGAGACCGGCTGGTACGACCGTGGGCCGACGCCCGGCGAGCCCGGTCCGGCGGTCATCGTCGGGCACGTGGACACCAAGAGCGGCCCGTCGGTCTTCTACGACCTGGGCAAGCTGAAGCCCGGTGACCTGATCGAGGTGGCCCGTGCGGACCGGTCGACGGTGGTGTTCAAGGTCGACACCGTCGAGCACTTCCCGAAGGACCGGCTGCCCGCCGAGCGGATCTACGGCCACGACGGCCCCGCCGGCCTGCGGCTGATCACCTGCGGTGGCCAGTTCATCGGCGGTCGTACCGGCTACGCCGACAACGTGATCGCCTTCGCCACCCTCCAGTCGTCGCGCAAGCCCTGACCCGCGCCCGCCGGGCCGCGTCAGCTCAGGAAGTCCAGGAGTTGGCGGGTGGTCTCGTCGGGGGCCTCTTCCGGGATGAAGTGCCCGACCGGCACCGGCCCGCCACGGACGTCGTCGGCCCACTCCCGCCAGATCGCGAACTCTTCGAACCCGTCGAACATGGCCGGACGCTATCAGCGCACGTCGCCGCCTGGGCGGGGTTCCGTCGAGCCCGGGATCGTCGGCAGGTGGTCAGGGCTGGGGGACGTGCAGGGCCACCTCGAACTCCAGGAGGCTGGCGCCGGTGGAGACCGGCGGGCGGGGCTTGTCGCCGGGGGCGGCGGCGTGGGCCTCGCGCGATGGGCCGGAGGCCCAGGCCTGGTACGCCTCCTCGCTCTCCCACCTCGTGTAGACGAAGTAGCGGGTCTCGCCGGCCACCGGCCGGAGCAGTTCGAAGCCGAGGAAGCCGGGGGAGTTCTCCACCGCGCCGGCCCGCGCCGCGAACCGCTTCTCCAACTCGGGGCCGGCGCCCGGCGGAACCTCGATTGCGTTGATCTTCACGACTGCCATCTGCCCACCCTAGCCAGCGCCGGCGCTCAGAACGCCTCGACGGCGGGGACCAGATCCGCGTCGACCACGATCGGGGCGTGATCGGAGGGGCCCTTGCCCTTGCGGGCCTCCCGGTCCACGTACGCCGAGCGGACCGCCCGGGTGAACGGCGCCGAGGCGTACACCAGGTCGATCCGCATGCCCTTGTTCTGGTGGAACATCCCGGCGCGGTAGTCCCAGTAGGTGAACGGGTGCGGCCCCTTCATCGGGGTCGGCACCACGTCGCGGAGCCCGAGGTCGCGCAGCGCGGCCAGGGCGGCCCGCTCGGCCGGGGTGACGTGCGTGGAGTGGGTGAAGACCGCCGGGTCCCAGACGTCCGCGTCGGTCGGGGCGACGTTGAAGTCGCCGCAGACGGCCAGCGGCAGGCCACCGGCCAGCTCCGCCTCCAACGCGTCGCGCAGCGCCGCGAACCAGGCCAGCTTGTACGCGTAGTGCGGGTCGTCCGGCGTCCGGCCGTTGGGCACGTACACCGACCAGACCCGCAGCCCGCCGCAGGTGGCGGAGATGGCCCGGGCCTCCGGTGCGGGAAAGCCCGGCTCACCCGCGAAGCCGACGCGGACGTCGTCCAGGCCGACCCGGGACAGGATCGCCACCCCGTTCCAGCGGCCGTCGCTGTGGCTGGCCACGGTGTAGCCCAGCTCGCCCACCTCGGCCACCGGGAACGCGCCGTCCGGGCACTTCGTCTCCTGCAGGCAGACGACGTCGGGCCCGGTGCCGGCCAGCCACTCCAACAGCCGGGGCAGCCGGGCCTTCACCGAGTTCACGTTCCAGGTCGCCAGGCGCATGTCTCCACCCTGCCGCATCCGGTGCCGTGTCGCCGGGTCAGCTGCCCGGGGTGTCGCCGGGACGGGTCTGTTCGGCCAGGAACCGTTCCAGCTCCGCGCCGAGCTCGTCGGCGGTGGGCAGCGGACCGGCGTCGGGGGCGAGCAGGTTCCGCTCGCCGCGACCCCGGGCGAACGCGTCGTACTGCTCCTCCAGGGCCTGGACCAGGGCGGCAGCGTCCTCGGTCTGGGCGACCTGCCGGTCGATCTCCACCCGGACCACCTCGGCGGCCGAGCGCAGCCCGTCGCCGGGCAGCAGCAGCCCCGTGCTGCGCGACACCGCGCTCAGCAGCACCTCGGCAGCGGCCGGGTACTCGGTCTGCGCCACATAGTGCGGCACGTGCGCGGCGAACCCGAGCGCGTCGCGACCCTGCTCGCCGAGGCGGAACTCCAGCAGGTGACCGACGCTGCCGGGCACCTGGACCCGTTGCAGCCAGGGCTCGTACCCGCTGATCAACTCCGGGCGGGTGGCGTGGGCGGTCACGCCGGTCGGCCGGGTGTGTGGCACCGCCATCGGGATCGAGTTGAGCCCGACGGTGAGCCGTACGTCCAAGCGGGCGGCGAGCCCCGCGACGGCGGCGGTGAACCGCTCCCACTGCAGGTCCGGCTCGGGGCCGGTGAGCAGCAGGAAGGGTGTCTCGTCGTCGTCGTTGAGCAGGTGCAGCTCCAGCTTGGGGGCGTCGAAGCTCTCCCAGTGGTCCTCGACGAAGGTCATCACCGGTCGCCGGGAGCGGTAGTCGAAGAGCTGGTCCACGTCGAAGGTGGCGATCGGCCGACCCTCGAGCGAGGTGAGCAGCTGCTCGCGGGCAAGCCGGCTGGCGTTGCCGGCGTCCACGAACCCGGTCAGGGCCTGGACCAGGACCGGCTGCCCGAGGTCGGGCAGATCGTCGGTGAGCTGATAGAGCTCGTGTGGGTCGAGCACCGGTGCGGACCTCCCTGGAATGTGCCTACGCGGATGCCGGCGCGGTGGACGGCACCCGATTCGGGCAACGTACCCGCCATCCTGGCGCATTCCTGCGTCGGGCGATCCGTCGACCGCCGACTGGGCGTGATCGGACGAACCACCCGATTACGCCGATCGGCCGATGGGTGGTTCGGCCCAAAGGCCGAGTTTGTCGATCATGTCGGTCCGCGCGGCCCGATGTCCGCCCCTGTCGCCGTCCGTGCCGGCCCACGTGCCGCGCCGGTTTCCTCCGGTACGCGAGGTCCGTTCCCCGGGCGGGTCGACCCGCCCCGCTCGTCCACCCGAGGACCCCGATTCTGTGGCGAGGGCCACGTGATCACTGTGGGTGATTGGGGTTTCCGCCTGCCTAGCCTCGGTTGATGCGTGACGACGGCACCCTCGACGACCCGTACGCCCCGAGCAGCCCCACTACCGAAATGGAGGAAGGCACCTCAGCCGAACGGACAACCGCCGCGAGTCGGCTTCGGGCGTACGCCCGCGACCTGACCGGTCGACGCCGCGCCCAGGTGGCCCTCGCCACCGGCGTGGTCTGCTGCCTCGCTCTGGCCGCCGTCGCACAGGTTCGCGACGAGACCGCCGGCGCGGCGACGCGGGTCGACTCGAGCGCCGAGCTGGCGCAGCGCGCCGAGCAGGAGCGCGCGTCCCGCTCTCTCGACCGCGCCGCGACCCCCGCTGCCGCCCCCTCTGCCACCCCGTCCGCCTCCGCGACCTCCGCCGACCCGGACACCACCTCGCGTGCCCGCACGGTCGCCCCGGCGCAGCCGACCGACCCGGCGCCGGTCGCCGGCCTGGACGACGACCAGATGGAGAACGCCGAGGCGATCGTCCGTACCGGACGCAAGATGGGTGTCCCGCGCCGTGGCCTCGTCATCGCGGTGGCGACCGCCATGCAGGAGAGCAACCTCTACAACGTCGCCAGCGGCGTGCTGCCGGAGTCACAGGACTACCCGCACCAGGGCGTCGGCTGGGACCACGACTCGGTCGGTCTGTTCCAGCAGCGCTCCAGCAGCGGCTGGGGCCCGGTCGGCCGGCTGATGGACCCCGAGTTCGCCACCCGACAGTTCCTCAGCGCGCTGGAACAGGTGCCCGGCTGGCAGCAGATGCGGCTCACCGACGCCGCGCAGGCGGTGCAGGTCTCCGCGTACCCCGAGCACTACCAGCAGCACGAGTGGCGGGCCACCCGGGTGGTCGACGCCATCGTGCCGGCCGGGCGGTAGCCTACCGACCACTGTGGACGGTGAGGGTTGAGCCTGTCGCGTCCCGGGTACATCCGTTGCGGGTTCGGGGTACACATGACTGAGGGATCACCGACAGGAGGACGTTATGTCTTTGATGCAGCGGATCAGCACCTTCCTGAGATCGCCCAAGGGTCAGCAGCTGGTGGACCGGGGTCGGCGCGAGCTGGCCAAGCCCGCCAACCAGCAGAAGCTCAAGGGGTTGGCGGCGCGACTGTCCAACCGCCGTCGCTGACCGCGCCACCGGCCGTCCTGCCCGTACCCACCCCTGGGGAGACCCGGTGACCGACACCCCGCCCGCCGGCGGTCAGCCCGCCGCGCCCACGCCCGAGCCGTCGGCCGGCCTGCCGGCCGTGCCGGCGGCCGCGCCCGAGGGCCCGCCGGCCCGACTCTGGGACCGGATGCGCGACGATCCGCAGTACGCCCCGGAGCACCTCGCCCTGGAGGCGGTGCGCCGGCTCGGGCCGGAGGCCGCGCAGTGGGCCGCCCGCGCCCGCAGCGAGCACCCCGGTGTCTCGTCCGACGTCCTGGCCGACCAGGCGGCCCGCAAGTTCGTCAACCTGGCTCGCCTGTCCGGGGCGGTCTCCGGAGCGGCCGGGCTGCCCGGCGCCGTCCTCGACGTCGGCGTGCTGGCCTGGACCCAGGCGCGCATGGTCCTGCACATCGCCGCCGCGTACGACGTCGACCCGCTGCACAGCGACCGGGCCACCGACCTGCTCGTGCTCCAGCGGGTGCACAAGGTCGCCGAGAGCGCCCGCCTGGCGCTCGGGGTGGCCGCCGGCCGGGAACGCGCCGCCGCGCTCTTCGGCCTGGGCGGCCAGCGCCCGCTCGGGCGGGTCATGTTGCAGCTCGGCGTCCGGCTGGCGCAGATGGCCGGCGTCCGGGCCGCCAAGCGACTCGTCGCCAAGATCGTTCCGGGTGCGGCGATCGTGCTCGGCACCTGGGCCAACTCGTCCGCCACCAAAGACCTGGCCGAGCGCTCACGGGCGCTCTATCGTCGGCGCGGCACCGCCGTCCCGGAGCCTCGCCGCTCCTGAACCGCCCTCGGGTGGTTCAGTCGGCCAGGCCGGACGAGCGCCAGGTCACCTCGGCCAGCCGGCCCTGACCGGTGGCGTTGGGGTGGAACCAGTCCAGCGGGTTGAGCAGGTCCAGGGTGAAGCGGACCTTGTGCGCCGCGCCCCCGTCGTGCCGGCAGCGCGAGCCGTACGCCCGGCAGGCCGCCACCAACTGCGCGTTGTACGCGTCGATCCGGGCCCGGACGGCGGCCCGGCGGGCCTTGTCGGCGGGCGCCGTCGACGTCGCGTTGGCCAGTAGCGCCGGGCAGATGCCCCGCCGCCACGCTCGTGCCGCCCGCGCGTCGCCGTGCCCCACCTCCCAGAGCCGGTAGAGGTCGGGGATGCTCACCACCAGCACCCGGGCCTTCGGCCGGCCGGTCCGCAACACCCGCAGGCCCCGGTCGACGTCGGCCCGGAACTGGGTCACCGGGGTCATCGAGTCCACGCCGCCCCGACAGATGTCGTTGGCGCCGATCAGCACGGTGACGTAGTCGGCGCGGTCGCGTACGGCCGCCTGGGCCTGGCCTTCGAGGGCGTCGGCGCGGGCGCCGGGCCGGGCGTGGTTGTACGCCTTGCCGCGGATCGCGGAATTCTGGTCGAGCAGCCGGCGATAGTGGCTCTGCACCCGCAGGCCGTCCCCGGTCGACCAGGAGTTGCGCTCGCAGGAGGTGAGCACCAGGCAGGAGGCGAAGCCGGTGCTGATCGAGTCGCCGAGCGCGGCGATGCCGCCGGGCCCGCCGGACGACGGCGGGCTCTTCGTGGGACGGGGGGAGGCCGACGTGCCGCCCTCGCAGGCCAGCGCGACCAGCGCGGCGAGACAGGCCAGGGCGGCAACCCAGCGTCGAGGCATGACATCCCCCGTCTCGCAGCACAGAGCGACAGCGCGGTAACTCTATGCGCTGGACGTGGTCGGGCGGGAAGTTGCTGTCGGGTATGTGGCCGAGCGCCGTCGAAAGAGCCGCATGAGTGCTATAAGCGCCACCAGCGCGCGCGATTGCTACCGGTTAACAGCGCCGATCGGGGGTAGCTCAGGAGGTATGACGAGATCGCAGCCCCGGCGTGCCCGTGGCACGGTCGGCCACGCGTACAGCGCGCTGAACCTCCGGCTCACTCTCGCCGGCTTCGGGTTGGTGATCATGGTGCTGTTCGCGGTGCTGGCGTTCTGGGCGGGGCTCGCCTGGCTCGGCGTGCTCTGCGCGATCTTCGCAGTCGTCGCCGTGGTCGACCTGGTCGTGATCCAGCGCCGCCGCGCCGCTCGCCGCCGTGAGGAGCCGGGCGTACGACACTCGCTGTTCGAGTGACAGGAGGACGAGATGCCCCACATCGCCACCACCAACCCCGCCACCGGACAGGTGCTCAAAACCTACGAGGCGATGTCCACCGAACAGCTCGACGCCGCCATCGAGCGCACCGACCTCGCGTACCAGCAGCTGCGCGGCACCACCGTCGACCAGCGCGCCCGGTGGATGAACGCCGCCGCCGACCTGCTGGACGCCGAGCGCGACGAGATCGCCCGGATCATGACCACGGAGATGGGCAAGACGTACGTCGCGGCCCAGGCCGAGGTGACCAAGTGCGCCACGGCCGCCCGCTTCTACGCCGACAAGGCGCCCGCGTTCCTCGCCGACCAGCCGGCCGACGCCGCCGCCGTGAAGGCGACCCGGGCGTTCATCCGCTACCAGCCGATCGGCGTGGTGCTCGCGGTGATGCCGTGGAACTTCCCGCTCTGGCAGGTGATGCGCTTCGCCGCCCCGGCGCTGATGGCCGGCAACACCGGCCTGCTCAAGCACGCCTCGAACGTGCCGCAGACGGCGCTGCTGCTGGAGGACGTGTTCCGTCGCGCCGGCTTCCCCGAGGGGGCGTTCACCACCCTGCTGGTGGGCTCGGACGCCGTCGAGCGGATCCTCGCCGACCCCCGGGTCCGCGCGGCCACCCTCACCGGCAGTGAGGCGGCCGGGCGCTCCATCGCCCAGATCGCCGGCCGGGAGGTCAAGAAGACCGTGCTGGAGCTGGGCGGCAGCGACCCGTTCGTGGTGATGCCCTCGGCCGACCTGGACGCCGCCGCCGAGGTGGCCACCACGGCCCGCTGCCAGAACAACGGCCAGTCCTGCATCGCCGCGAAGCGGTTCATCGTGCACACCGACGTCTTCGACGCCTTCGCCGAGAAGTTCGTTGCGAACATGGCCGCGCTGCGCGTCGGCGACCCCATGGACCCGGGCACCGACGTGGGTCCGCTGGCCAGCGAACGCGGTCGCGACGAGGTGCACGCCCAGGTGCGCGACGCGGTGGACAAGGGCGCGACGGTGCTCTGCGGCGGCGAGCTGCCCGCCGGCGACGGGTGGTACTACCCGCCGACCGTGGTCACCGACCTCACGCCGCAGATGCGGATGTGGTCCGAGGAGGTCTTCGGGCCGGTCGCCGGCCTGTACCGGGTGTCCTCGTACGAGGGGGCGATCGAGGTGGCCAACGGGACCAGCTTCGGCCTCGGGTCGAATGCCTGGACCCGGGACGCCGCCGAGCAGGAGCGCTTCGCCAGCGACCTGGACGCCGGCAACGTCTTCATCAACGGGATGACCACCTCCTACCCGGAGCTGCCGTTCGGCGGCGTGAAGAACTCCGGCTACGGCCGGGAGCTGTCCGAGCTGGGCATGCGGGAGTTCTGCAACATCAAGACGGTCTGGGTGGGCGAGGGCGCGGCTTCCGCCGGCGCCGGCGCGCACGCCGAGTAGCTTCCCGCGCGGCACGCATCACCGGACGCCGTCATGGGTAGGAAGTGCGCCCATGACGTCGTTCGGATTCCACGCCTCCCACGAGCAGATCCCTCCGCGCGCCCTGCTGGAGGCGGTGATGCACGCCGAGCGGGCCGGCTTCGACGCGGCCATGTGCTCCGACCACTTCTCCCCGTGGAGCGCCCGGCAGGGCGAATCCGGCTTCGCCTGGTCCTGGCTGGGTGCCGCGCTGCAGGCCACCGGCATGCCGTTCGGCGTGGTCAACGCCCCCGGTCAGCGGTACCACCCGGCGATCATCGCGCAGGCGATCGGCACCCTCGGCGCGATGTACCCGGGTCGGTTCTGGGCCGCGCTGGGCACCGGCGAGGCCAGCAACGAGCACATCACCGGCGACGCGTGGCCGCGCAAGGACGTCCGCGCCGCCCGGCTGCGGGAGTGCGTGGACGTGATCCGGGCGCTGCTGGCCGGTGAGGAGGTCAGCCACGACGGTCTGGTCCGGGTGGACCGGGCCCGGCTGTGGACCCGCCCCGAAGAGCCGCCCGCGCTGGTCGGCGCGGCCGTCAGCGTGGCCACGGCCCGCTGGTGCGCCGAGTGGGCCGACGGGCTGATCACCGTGAACGCGCCGGTGGAGCACCTGCGCGAGATGATCGACGCGTACCGGGACGCCGGTGGGCGCGGCCCACTGCACCTCCAGGTGCACGTCTCCTGGGCGCCGGAGCAGGCGCAGGCCGAGGCGCTCGCGTACGACCAGTGGCGCAGCAACGTCTTCGCCCCTCCGGTCTGCTGGGACCTGGAGACCGTCGAGCACTTCGACGTCGTCTCGGCCGACGTGCCACCCGAGCGGATCGCCCAGGTGGTGAACATCTCGGCCGATCTGGGCCGGCACGTCGGCTGGCTGGAGGAGTACGTGGCGCTCGGCTTCGACCAGATCGCCCTGCACCATGTCGGGCAGGAGCAGCGCGGGTTCATCGACGCGTTCGGCGCCGAGGTGCTGCCGAAGCTGCGCCCGGGCGGCTGATCGGGCGTCGGCCGACCGACCCCTAGGCTCGTACCCCATGGAAAGCCTGTTTCCGGTCGTCGTCTTCCTGGCGATCGCCACCCTGGGCGCGGCGCTGGCCCGCCGGCTCGGCCTGCTCGCGCCGATCGTGCTGGTCGTACTCGGCCTGGGGCTCTCGTTCGTGCCGGGCTTCCCGCAGATCCGGCTCGAACCGGAGCTGGTGCTGATCGGCATCCTGCCGCCGCTGCTGTACGTCGCGGCGTTGGAGACATCGGTGCCGGCGTTCAAGAACAACATCCGGCCGATCCTGCTGCTCGCCGTGGGCCTGGTGCTGTTCACCGCGTTCGCGGTGGGCGTCGTGCTGCACCTGCTGCTGCCGCAGGTCCCGTTCGCGATCTGCCTGGCCCTCGGCGCGGTGGTCGCCCCGCCGGACGCCGTGGCCGCCACGGCCGTCGCCCGCCGCGTCGGGCTTCCCCGCCGGGTGGTCACGATCCTGGAGGGGGAGAGCCTGGTCAACGACGCCACCGCGCTGGTGCTGCTGCGGGTCGCGACCATGGCCTCCATCGGCGCGGCCGTCGGCACCGACAAGATCGCCCTCGAGGTGCTGCGGTCCACCGGCGGCGGCATCCTGATCGGGGCGCTCGGGGCGCTGGTGTTCGGCTTCCTACACCGGCGGATCAGCGACCCGCTGCTGGACAACGCGCTGTCGTTGATCATCCCGTTCGCGGTGGTGTTCACCGCCGAGCACCTGCACGCCTCCGGTGTGGTCGCGGTGGTCGTCACCGGTCTGGTGCTCGGGCACAAGCTGCCGCAACTGTTGTCGGCGGCGTCCCGGTTGCAGGTCGGCGCGTTCTGGCGGCTGGTCCGGTTCCTGCTGGAGGGACTGGTCTTCCTTCTGGTCGGGCTGCAACTGCGGGAGGTGCTGCGCGAGCTCGACGAGCCGACCGGCTCGCTCATCCTGATCACCTTCGCGGTGCTCGCCACCGTCTTCCTGACCCGGTTCGTCTGGCTCTTCCCGGCCACCTACCTGGCCCGGCTGGTCCCCCGGATCCGCCGTCGGGATCCGGCCCCGTCACCGAAGTTCCCGATCATCATCGGCTGGGCCGGAATGCGGGGGGTGGTGACGCTCGCCGCCGCCCTGGCCCTCCCGCTGACCCTGGCCGACGACGAGCCGTACCCCCGGGCCCTGTTCATCTGGTTGGCCTTCGCGGTGATCGTGGTCACCCTGGTCGGTCAGGGCGCCACGCTGCCGCTGGTCGCCCGGCGGTTGAAGCTGCCCCAGGACGACCCGGTGCAGGACGCGTTGTCGGCCGCCGGGGTGCAGCAGCAGGCCAGCAGGGCCGCACGGGACCGGTTGGAGGAGTTGGCCGAGAGCGCACCGGGGTCCGTGGTGGATCGGCTGCGCCGGGTGCAGGAGGACCGCACCAACATGGCCTGGGAACGGCTCGGCGGCGACGAGCGGGAGACCCCGTCGCAGGCGTACGGTCGGCTGCGACAAGAGATGATCGACGCCGAGCGGGACGTGTTCCGCGCCGCCCGGGACGCCGGTCGAATTCCTGAGGAGGTGCTGGTGCGGGCCTATCGTGACCTGGACCTGGAAGAGTCGTTGCTGCGGCAGGAGGTCGAGCAGTGAGCTGTCAGCACCTGACCGAGGCCGGCACCGCCGAGCCGCGCACCCCCGACGAGTGCGCCGACTGCGTCGCCATCGGCGACACCTACTGGGTGCACCTGCGTACCTGCCTGAGCTGCGGCCAGGTCGGCTGCTGCGACTCGTCGCCGAACCAGCACGCGAGCAAGCACTTCGCGTCCACCGGCCACCCGGTGATCCGCTCGGCGCAGCCCGGCGAGGCCTGGCGCTGGTGCTTCGTCGACGAGGAGATCGGCTGACCGGTCCCGGACGGCGCTGGCCGGCCGGGCGCTCGGCCACCGCTCAGCGGTCGGTTCGGAGCGGCGTCGCGGGGCGGCCGGCCAGGGCCCACCGGGTGAGCGCGGGGCTGGCCAGGCCCGCCACGGCGAAGAGCGCGCCGACGGCCAGCCAACCGGGCGTCCCGCCGTCGAGCACCACGAGCGTCAACAGGGCCGGGCCGGCGGCGCGGGCCAGACCGGCCAGCATGCCGTCCGCTCCCTGGTAGGCGCCGACCGCGTCCGGCGGGGCGAGGTCGTAGGCGAGTCCCGTTCCGCCAGCGCTGTGCCACAGGTCACCGGCGGTGTAGACGACGGTGGCGACCAGCAGCAGTGCGACAGCCGCAGCGGTGGGCAGGCGGGCGGTGGCCGCGTACAGCAGCATCGCGGCGGCCAGCACCAGGCCGGCCCGGCGCATCGTCCGCGCCGCCGCAGCGGCGGTGTCCGCGCCCCGGCTCAGCCGTACCGCCAGCAGGACGGTGAGCACCGTGTTGGTCAGCAGCACCGCCGACACGACCGGCGGGGGCGCTCCGACCACGGTCACCGCCCAGAGCGGCACCACCAGCGTGAGGACCGTCTGATGCAGGGCGAGCACCGCCGACGCGCCACTGACCGCGAGGAAACGGCCGTCACGCAGCGGCCGTCCACGGCGGGCAGTGACCGTCGGGGCCGGCACGGTCGTGGGCTGCGCAGCCGGGGCCGGCACGGTCGGGCGCTGCGCGGTCGTGGGCTGTGCGGTTGGGGCCGGCGCGGTTGTGGGCTGCGCGGTTGGGGGACAGGCCGGCAGCCGCAACAGCAGCGCCGCCGACACGAGATAGGTGGCCGCGTTGCCAGCCACCAGGATCTGGTACGCCAGGTGCGTGTCGGCGGCCAGCGCGAACCCGGCCAGACCCGCCCCGACCGCGATGCCCAGGTTCGCCACCGCCCGTAGCGTGGCGAAGGCGTGCACCCGACCCTGCGGGCCGGCGACGGCGGCGACCAGCGCGGCGCGGACCGCGAGGTTGCCCGAGGTCAGCAGCAGGTCGAGCACCGCCACGACCAGGAACACCGGAAACGAGCCGACCAGCAGGTACGTTGCCGCGACCACCGCCTGGAGCACCTGGAGGACGGCCCGCAGCGTACGCGGGTCGCGCCGGTCGGCCAGACTGCCGAGCGGCACGCTGGCGGTCAACCCGACCAGCCCGGCGACGCTGAGCCCGACGCCCACCTGGGCGGCGGACAGCCCCACGTCCCGGGTGAGATAGATGGCCGCGCCGGTCAGCCACAGTCCCGAACCGACGGTGTTCGCCAACGTGGCGAGGGAGAGGGTGCGCAGCCGCCCGGCCGGCGGCAGCGGCGACACACCCCGCATCAGCGTGAGATGACCATGGCCGAGGCGGAGTCGATGACCCGGTCGCTGTGGGTGGCTGGGTCGCCGTCGGTGGCCTGGGCGCGGCGCGTGGCCCGGTTGTTCCCGGTGGCCCGTTCGAACGTGTCGCCGTTGACCGTCATGGTGGCGACGCTAGGCAGGCCGGGCGGAGTTGGCGGTCCCGAAAGACGCGAGGCCGGTCACACCGCCCCGCCACGATGGTGTGGATCCGAGGGCCCCGGTCGTCACAGCTGGTGGGCTGGGCCGCGGTCACGTCCGACGGTGGTAGTGGTTGCGGCGGGGGATTTGGTCGGGGTCGAGCCAGGCCGGTGGGATGAATTCGGGGTGGCCGTCGCCGCCGAGGTGGACGGTCCAGTCGCCGTGGTGGAGGTGTCGGTGGTGGTGGCCGCAGAGGAGCACTGCGTTGGGCAGGCTGGTGTCGCCGCCGTCGGCCCAGTGGTGGATGTGGTGGGCGTCGCACCAGCGGGGTGGGCGGTCGCAGCCGGGGAAGGCGCAGCCGCGGTCGCGCAGGACGAGGGCGCGTCGGAGTGGGCCGGTGATGAGGCGGCGTTGTCGGCCGACGTCGAGTGGTTGGCCGGCGCTGCCGAGGACGGCGGGCAGGATGGCGGCGTCGCAGGCGAGGCGGCGGACCGTCTCCGGGGTGAGGCGGGGGCCGGTGTCGAGGGTGCCGGCGTCGAGCTGCCGGGCCAGCGTGTCGAAGCTGGTGGTGACGACGATCTGCGCGGGCTCGCCGCCGTGCTCGGGTAGCTCGCCGGTGCGCAGGGTGAGGCGGCAGAGGTCGGCGAGGGCGTCGTGGCGGCGTTGCCCGGGACTGCGCGCGTCGTCCGGGCCGGACGGCGCGGTCAGCGGGTCGATCGCGGCGCGGAGCAGGCCGCCGGCCTCGGCGTCCAGGGTGCCGCTCAGCCGCAGGCGGCCGTCCGACAGCTCGGACAGGGTGACGTGACGGTCCCGGTCGGAGCGGCGGGCCTCGGCCTCCAACGCGGCCCGGGCAGCGGCTTCGGCGACCTCCGGTGCGACATGGTCGAGGATCCGGGTGCCCAGCTTGCGCAGGAGAGTCGGCTCGAACTGCCCGGCCCACCCGACCAGCACGCCGACCGCCTTGTCGGCGGCCTCGGCGCCGGCGGCCATGTGCACCGTGCTGACCGTGTCGCCGATGACGCGGGCCTGCTCCACTGTGATGTCGCCGCCGGCCAGAGCGGCGCGCACCCCCGGCGCTCCGGTGTCCAGCGCGCTGGCGAGGTCGACCAGGCGGCGGGCGGCGGAGACTGTGAGTCGTAGCCGGTCACGCAACCAGACGGCCGTCGAGGACGCGCCCTGCGCCTGGGCCGTGCCGCGGCCGTCCAGCTCACGCACGAGGGCCAGCTGCACGGCCGCCAGGCGCTGCTCAAGCCGGTGCGCGGTGTCGAGTGCCGCGACGAGGTCGGGCTCGGTGAGTGCCCAGGCCGGCGCGTCGACGCACGCCGCGACCGCCGCCTCAGCCTGCGTCAACTCCTCCACCATGGACCGAGAATAGAACAGGTGTACGACAACTTTGATGCTTGCCTACATCGGCGGTCGTCTCATGCGGCTGAGGCTGGGTGCCGGGTGCGGGCCGACCCTGACGCACGCTGAAGCGGCCCACACCTGCCGGGTGCGGGGCGCTCTGCTGTCCCGATTGCCGCCGGCCGTCAGATCGACAATGGAAGCGGGCCTCAGGGCATGCCGCCGGAGTCGCTGGCGACGCCGCTGTCGTAGGCCCGGTTGTCGTCCCCGCCGTAGCCCTTGCCGCGCAGACTGCCACGGCGCTGGCGGCGCTGCTCGTGCCCGCTGGCCCGGATCGCCTGGCGGGCTCGGCGCATCGTCTCCTCGGGCCCGTCGGCCCGGGTACGGCGACGGCGCCGCAGTGCGAAGACCGGCAGGACGGCCAGCAGTGGGGCTGCCACCGCCCCGGCCAGGAGCCACGTTCGTCCATCCATGCTCGTGATGGTAGGTACGCAGGTCCAGCCGTGCTGGTGGCCGCCCGGGGGAGGGCGGCCACCAGCCGTGCCTGCTCAGGACAGCGAGCAGGGGTTTCCGTTGACGGTGACCAGACCCGGCCTGGGGTTGGCGCCGCCGTTGGTCGTGGCGTTGAAGCCGAACGTCACCGTGCCGCCGGGCGCGATCTTGGCGTTGTACGACTCGTTGCGTGCCGTCACCGTGGCGCCGGCCTGGGTGACCTTCGCCAGCCATGCCTCCCGGACGCGCTGGTCACCGGTGAACGCGAACCGCACGGCCCAGCCGTTGACGGCGGTGGCGCCGGTGTTGCGCACGGTCAACTGCGCCGTGAAGCCGGTGCCGCCCTGCCAGGCGCCGTAGTTGACGTAGCTCACCGAGCAGGTGCTGGCCGGCACCGCGCCGGCCTCGCCCTGGTCGGCCAGGAACGAGGAGATCCAGGCCAACGCCGAGTTCCAGTTGATCGCGACCTCGTTGGTCGAGTACGAGTTGATGTCGTCGACGTAGCAGAACATCGGCTTGCAGCCGGCGAGCAACTGCGCCGCGAACGGATCCTGCAGGGCCGCGTTCGCGCCACCGGCGAGGGAGCCGTCGGGCGGGCGGGGAAGGTCGGGGTTGAGCTGGTGGCCGAAGATCCGGCTGTGCTGGTTCTGCGCGTTGTGTTCGCCCCAGCCGGTGACATACGAGATGTTCAGGGCGTTGCGGCCGAGGATGTAGTCCATCGCCTGGACGGCACCGTCGCGGTAGGTGGCGTTGCGGGTCAGGTCGAAGGCGGTGGCCAGGACGATGGCGTTGTTGATGATGCTGCTGTTGCCGCCCCAGAAGTAGCTGTTGGCGTCACCGGGCATCGGCAGCCCGTACGCCTGCCGGCGCAGCTCGGCCAGGTACGCGTCGGCGGCGCCGGTGACCGAGGCGCGGACCCGGGTCAGCTCGGCGGCCGGCAGCCCGCTCGGCACGGTGGCCAGGTCGAGGCGGCCGAGCGCCGCGACGCTCTGCCAGCCGAAGCCCCGCGGGTCGAACACGTCGCTGGTGTGGTGCGGCGAGGCGCTCAGGTCGGTCAGGTAGGTCTGCTCCCCGGTGCTGAGGTACAGCTCGACCGCCGCCCAGTAGAACTCGTCGGTGACGTTGCTGTCGTCGTACGCGCCGCCGCCGGTGCCGTCGTTGGGGCTGGCATACACCGCGGGATGGGCCTTGGCGGCGGCGTAGGCCGTCTTCGCGGCAGTGGCGCAGCGGCGGGCGAACGCCGCGTCGTAGGGGGCGAACAGCCGCGCGCACTGGGCGGCGGTGGCGGCCAGGTTGAGGGTGGCCGCGGTCGACGGCGGGTGCAGCTCACGTGGCTGCGGGTCGTCCTGCGGGGCGAGCGGCAGCCCGGTCCAGTTCTGGTCGTGGATCTTGTGGTGGACCATGCCGGCGAGGGGCTTGCCGGCCGGCACCTGCATGCGCAGCAGGAACTCCAGCTCCCAGCGGGCCTCGTCGAGGATGTCCGGCACGCCGTTGCCGCGCTCGGGCACCCGCAGCGAGCCGTCGGCCAGCCTCGCGCCGCCGTCGGCGGTGGCCGCCGTCTTGGTCCGCTCGAACGTGTTGAGCAGCTGGTAGGTGGCGATGCCGCCGTTGACCACGTACTTGCCGTGGTCGCCGGCGTCGTACCAGCCGCCGCGCACGTCGAGGGAGTAGTCGCAGACGCCGGGCTGGCAGGGCACGGTGGTGTCGCCCCGGTTGGGGGCCACGCCGAGGTGGCCGGCGGGGCGGGCGTACTCGTCGCCGATCAGGTCACCGTCGATGGCGATGCCGCTGCGCTGGGCGTAGAAGAACTGCAACGAGTCGGCGCGCAGCCGGTCGTAGAGGGTGCCGGAGATGTCGAACGGGTGGCTGGTCTCGCCGTCGACGGTCAGGGTCAGCCCGCTGCCCGGCGTGCGGTAGCTGGAGAAGTCGACGGTCTGCACGTTCTGCCCGGAGGCGGCGTCCACGCCGCGTGTGGTGGTCGTGCCGCTGGCCAGGACGGCGCCGGCGGCCGAGCGCAACTGCCAGGGCAGCGGCCCGGTGGCCTCGGTGACCACTGTGGCGTTCTTCGGGCCGCCGGGCAGGTAGCCGACCTGGTTGACGCGCACCCGTGGCCCGGTGTCCGGCTCGTACGGCTCGGGCGGCTCGCCGCCGCGCAGCGAGACGTCGTCCAGGCAGATGGTCTGCGTCGCGGCGCTGCCGCCGACCTGGAAGATCAGTTGGGCGTTCGGGTTGTCGTCCGGCACGGTGAAGGTCTTCTCGACCCGCTGGGCGGTGCCGGTCGCGGTGGCGTCCACAGCGGCGTACGTCGTGTACGGGGCGCTGCCGAGCTGCAGCACGGCCTTGACCGCCGCGCCGGGGGTGGCGGAGACGGCGAAGCCGAGGGTGTATTCGGCGCCCGCGATCAGCGGCACCCCGTCCTGGCCGATGCCGGCGTCCCAGGGGTTGGCCAGCCCGCCGGGGACCGTGGTGCAGAGCCGGCCGTCGGTGACCGCGAGCGCGCCGGTGCCGAAGGAGAACCAGGGGCTCACGCCGGCGCTGAAGTCGCCGTTGTCGATCTGCTCGGGGGCGTCCGGTGGAGGGTCGGCGTGGGCCGCGCCGGCGCCCGCGCCGGTGAGGGCCAGAGTGGTCGCCGCAGCCAACAGGAGGCGGCGTCGGGATGGCGTCACGGGGAGTCCTTCCGGGACGGGAAGAGGAACGGTGATGGTGGTGCGGTGGTGTCGAAAACCTGGGAGCGCTCCCAAGTATCGGCTCGATGTTTCCAGCGGCGGATCGCCCTGTCAATTGATCCGACTGGATGGGTTCTGGCGCGCGACGAGGGCGGCCGGTCCGGCCGCGCACTGTCATCGCGTCGGCCGGGCAGCGTGAGATTGGCCGCGCCACGCCCCGTCGTCCTGATCTCCTAGAGACAACTGCGCCCTTCGCCTGGCAGGCTGCCTCCCATGACCCTGAAGCTGCGTTCCGTGGGAACGAGCGACCGTGGGCTGATCCGCAGCGGAAACCAGGACGCCCTGCACGCCGGCACCTGGCTCGTCGCCGTCGCCGACGGCATGGGCGGAATGGCCGCCGGTGACCTGGCCAGCTCGCTCACCATCGACGCGGTCGCTCCGCTGGACGTGGAGACACCCGAGGACGCTCTGGTGGCCGCCCTGCAGGACGGCATCGCGCTGGCCACCGCCCGCATCCGGCAGGCGGTCGCCGACGACCCCGAGCGCCAGGGCATGGGCACCACGCTGACCGCCCTGCTCTTCGCGCGTACCGGCAGCTGCCTGGCCCTCGCCCACGTCGGTGACTCGCGGGCCTACCTGTTCCGCGAGGGTGTGCTCAAGCAGGTCACCCGCGACGACACCTTCGTCCAGATGCTCGTCGACCAGGGCGTGATCACCGCGGACCAGGCGAGCAGCCACCCGCGCCGGGCGGTCGTCACCCAGGCGTTGCAGGGTGAGGACGTCTCCCCGTCGTACGCGACGATGGTGCCCCGGGCCGGCGACCGGTGGCTGCTGTGCAGCGACGGCCTCTCCAACGTCGTCCGCCCGGACACCCTGGTCGAGGTGCTCACCGGCTACCCGGACCGGTCCGCCTGCGCCGGCAAGCTGATCGACCTGGCGCTGCACGCGGGCGGGCCGGACAACGTCACAGTGGTGGTGGCCGACGTCGTCGAGGAGTAGCCCCTCCTCAGCGCCGACGCGGCGCGGCACGCCGGGTTGGCGTCGCCGTGCCCGGGTCCTCCGGCCACGGATGTCGGGGATAGCGGCCGCGCAGCTCCGAGCGGACCTGCGGATAGCCGGTACGCCAGAACGACGCGAGATCAGCGGTGACCGCCACCGGGCGGCCGGCGGGGGAGAGCAGGTGCAGCAGCACCGGCACCCGGCCGCCTCCGACGCGCGGGGCCGCCGGCCAGCCGAACGTCTCCTGAAGCTTGACCGCCAGCACCGGCGCCGCCGGATCGGCGTAGTCGACCCGGATCCGCGAGCCGCTGGGCACCTCGATGCGTTCCGGCGCCAGCTCGTCGAGGCGCGCGGCCTGGGCCCACGGCAACAGCCGGCGCAGCGCCGAGGTCACGTCCACACGGCTCAGGTCGGCGCGTCGCCGGGCAGCGGCCAGTTCCGGCCCCAGCCACGTCGGGGCGGTCGCGAGCAGCGCCTCGTCGCTGACGTCGGGCCACTCGTCGCCGAGGTGGTGCCGGCAGAACGCCATCCGCTCGCGCAGCCCCCGTGCCGCCGGCGTCCACGGCAGCAGCCCCAGCCCCTCCTGGCGCAGGCCGGACAGCAGCGCCGCCGCCACCTCCGCCCGGTCCGGGCGGTCCAGCCGCCGCGCCACCAGCTCGATCGCGCCCAGCCGGGTCACCTCCCGGGCCACCACGTCCCCGTCGGACCAGCCCACCTCGCGGCGCGTGGACAGCAGCGGGCCGGCCGCCTCTCGGGCGGTCGCCTCGTCCAGGGGGGTGGCCCGACGGATCCGCGCCGACGGCGCGCCGGGGCGGCGGTCGGCGACGGCCACCGCGAGCCAGTCGGACCCGGCCAGCCCCGATCCGACCGCCAGCTCCGCGGCGGTCCCACCCGTCATGAGGTACGCGGACCCGCCCGGCCGCCGCACCCGGGCCAGCCGCTCGGGGTACGCGAGACCGACCAGCAGCCCGGCGGCGAGATCGTCGGTGAGTCCGCCCGAGGCGGCCCGCCTACCGGCGGGCAGCGCGGCGCGTAACCGGCGTACCTCGGTGCGCCAGCGGGCCGTGGCGCCCGCGTCGGTCCCGGCGCGCAGCCGACGCCAGCCGGCCACCAGGTCGTCGCCCGGGCCGGCCGCGCTCTCCTCGGCGAGCAGGGCCACCACCTCGGCGGCGCGGTCCGCGCCGACCCGACCGGCGCCGTCGAGCAGCGCACGGGCCAGCCGCGGGTGCGCCCCGGCGGAGGCGATCACCCGGCCCCGCCCGGTGATCCGGCCCGTCCCGTCGACCGCGCCCAGCGTCTCGAGGGTGTCCCGGGCCACCGCCATCGCCGCGGCCGGCGGCGGATCGGGCAGCGCCAGCCCGACGCCGTCGGGGCGCCCCCAGGCGGCCAGCTCCAACGCGAACCCGGTCAGGTCGGCGGTGGCGATCTCCGGCTCCGGCCGGGCGGGCAGCCGCTCGTGGGTCGCCTCGGACCAGCAGCGGTAGACGTACCCCGGGGCCTCCCGGCCGGCCCGGCCGGCCCGCTGGGTGGCGGCGGCCCGGGAGACCGGCACGGTGATCAGCGCGCCCAGTCCACGGGCCAGATCGATGCGGGGCACCCGGGAGAGTCCGGCGTCCACCACCACCCGCACGCCCGGCACGGTGAGGCTCGTCTCGGCCAGCGCGGTGGACAGCACCACGCGACGCCGGCCGTCGGGGACGCCGGGACGCAGGGCCGCGTCCTGCTCGGCGGCGCGCTGGCGGCCGTGCAACGGCAGCAGGTCGACGGTGTCCCGCAGGTCGCCGAGCCGTCCGGCGACCGCGGCGATCTCTCCGGCCCCGGGCAGGAAGACCAGCACGTCGCCGTCGTGCTCGCGTAGCGCCCGACGGACGGTGGCGGCCACGTGGTCGAGCAGGGCGCGGTCCACCGGCCCGGCCCCCGGCGGCGCGACCGGCCGCGGCGGCGGCGCCCAGATCCGCCGTACCGGGTGCAGCGCCGACTCGGCCCGGACCACCGGGGCGGCGGCGGTCCCGCCGAGCAGCGCGGCGAACCGGTCGGTGTCCGGCGTGGCGGACATCGCGAGCAGCCACAGGTCCGGTCGGAGGGTGGCCCGGGCCTCCACCGTGAACGCGAGTGCGAGGTCGGCGTCGAGCTGCCGCTCGTGGCACTCGTCGAGCAGCACCGCACCGGTGCCGGGCAGCTCCGGGTCGTGGTGCAGCCGGCGGACCAGCAGGCCGGTGGTGACCACCTCGATCCGGGTGGCCGGGCCGACCCGGCGCTCGCCGCGTACGGCGTAGCCGACCCGGTCGCCGACGCGCTCGCCGAGCAGCTCGGCCATCCGCCGGGCCGCGGCGCGTGCCGCCACCCGCCGGGGTTGGGCGATCACCACCCGCCCGTCGACCCGGTCGGCCACCGCCAACGGCGCGAGAGTGGTCTTGCCGGTGCCCGGCGGGGCCACCAGGACCGCGGCGCCGGCCGCGTCGAGCGCGGTCAGCAGCGCCGGCAACGCCGGACGGACCGGCAGGTCCAGGGTTACGTCGGAGAGCACGGCCCAGTCTCGCACCGATGCGGGGGACTCAGCCGCGACGGACCTCGGGAAGACCGTGCAGGAACGAACGCCAGGCGGCCGAGCCGAACGCGAGCACCGGGCCGGAGCGATCCTTGCTGTCCCGGACGGCGACCCGACCGTCGACTGTCGCGACCTCCACGCAGTTGCCGTTGCCACTGCTGCGCGTGCTGGTGCGCCAGTCCGCCCGGGTCAGGTCGAGCGCCGTCATCCGTGGTACCTCTCGTCTGCGTCGGCGTGCCGCAGACGCGGTCACGCAAAGTTACGAGAAGCCTCCTTGAGGTGGGTCAGCGACGCCCCCGGATCGAGTGCCATCCGGCACAGCTCCTCGTGCAGAAGGCTATACCCGAGCACATGATCGGCATCCTCCAGAGCCAGGCCCATCGTAAGGTTATCCAGGTAAACCACGGACGCGTCGGCGGCGTCGGCGAAGTTGAGGATCACGTACGGGGTGGTCATCGCGGGATGCTCGCCGGCCGCGAACGGCAGTACCTGAATTGTCACGTTGGGTAACTGGGCGATGTTGCTCATGTGGGCCAGTTGCTCGGCCATCACGGCGGGGCCGCCGACCGGGCGCAACAGCACGGCCTCGTTGAGCACCACCGACAACCCGACGGGCTCGTCGCGGCGCAGCACCTCCTGGCGGCGCAGCCGGGCAGCGACCTTGCGCTCCAGGCCGTCCTCGCCGGCCGTGCGGCGGAAGATCGCCCGGGCGTACGCCTCGGTCTGCAGCAGTCCGGGCACCGACTCGGCCTCGTACGTGCGCAGCGCCGCCGCCTCCGCCTCCAGTCCGACGTAGAACTCGAACCACTCCGGCAACACGTCGCTGTAGTTCTGCCACCAGCCGCGCTGTTGCGCGCCCCGGGCGATCTCGATCAGCGCCTCGGCGTCCGCGCCGGTGACCTGGTACAGGGCGAGCGCCGCCCGCACGTCGCGGGGCTTGATGCCGATCTGCGCGGTCTCGATCCGGGACAGGTTGCTCTTGGACATGTCGAGCTGGCGGGCGGCCACGTCGAGGGTCATGCCCGCCCGTTCCCGGAGCTGGCGGAGCTCGCGTGCGATGCGCCGACGGCGCACGGTGGGGCTGGCGGCGGGCCGGATGGTGGAGGCGGCGGTCACCGTCCGAGTCTGTCACGACAAGATCCGCAGGTCGCGCCTGCACGGAGTGCAACTTTCAAATCTGGGAGTTGCGTTGCAGTAGCCGTCGGTGCATCCTTTTCCGGGCGCGAACACTGTGGACACAGCCGAGCGGGAGGACCGTTTGCTCATCGCCGACGAGTTCTTTCTCATCGCCCACAACGACACCCGCGGCAAGGCCAAGCTCCACCCGGCGGCGACCGGCCTCGGCCTGGCCGCCGGGCTCCTCGGTGAGCTGACCCTCTACGGGCACATCACCGTCTCGGGTGGACAGGTCACCGTCATCGACCGGCGCCCACCCGCCGACGCGCTGGCGCACACCGTGCTCGACCAGTTGATCGGTGAGTCGCAGCACCGGGCCGTGAACGTCTGGCTCAGCTTTCTGGCGCAGAGCGCGACGACCTCGGTGGGCGAGCGGCTCGCCCGGGCCGGCGTACTGCGCCGCCACGAGAGCCGGCGGCTGCTCCGTACCTCGGTCAGCTATCTGCCGATCGACCTCAACGCCGTGGCCTGGCCGGCCACCCGGCTGCGGGCGCTGCTGGAACGCCCCGACCCGCCGAGCGTGCCGGACGCGCTGCTGCTCGGCCTGGTCGTGGCCGCCGGGCTGACCCGCGAGGTGCTGTGGAGCGCCGGCCCCCGCGCCCACCACCGGCTGAACGTCCTCATCCCCGCGCTGCCGGCGCCCCTGAAGGAGCTCGTCGGGCACACCGAGGCCGCCGTCGGCGCAGCCGTGCTGCGCGGCATCCCCTGATTCCCCCGGTAACCCCAACCCCTCCCCCTCGACAACCGGAGTAGTCGTATGCCATCGACATCGACAGTCGACCGACCCAGCAATGTCTCCGAAGCCCTCGCGAGGGGACGCCTCGGCGTCCCCTCGGTCATCTTCTTCGTCCTGTCCGCAGCCGCGCCGCTGACCGTGGTGGCCGGCGTGGTCACCACCGGCTACGGCGTCATCGGCGTGACCGGCATTCCGCTGGCCTTCCTGGTGGTCGCCGCGGTGCTCGCCCTGTTCTCGGTCGGCTACGTGGCGATGTCCCGCCAGGTCGAGAACGCGGGCGCCTTCTACGCCTACATCTCGCGTGGCCTCGGCCGGCCGGCCGGCGTCGGCGCCGCCTGGGTGGCGCTGATCGCGTACAACGCGCTCCAGGTCGGGCTCTACGGCACCATCGGCGTCGCGGCCGAGCCGGTGCTCGACCGGATCTTCGGCGGACACCCGCACTGGTCGATCGTCGCCCTGGTGGCGTGGGCGCTGGTCGGCCTGCTCGGCCTGCTGCGGGTCGACATCAACGGCCTGGTGCTCGCCGCGCTGCTGGTCGCCGAGATCGTGGTCATCCTCGTCTTCGACCTGGGCCAGCTCGGCAACCCGGCCGACGGTCAGGTGAGCTTCGCCGCCCTGTCGCCGGACAACCTCTTCGTGCCGGGGGTGGGCGCGGTGCTGGTGCTGGCCATCCTCGGGTTCGTCGGCTTCGAGTCCGCGGTGGTGTTCAGCGAGGAGAGCAAGGACCCGAAGCGGACGGTGCCGCTGGCGACGTACCTCTCGGTGGCGATCATCGCCGGGCTGTACGCGCTCTCGTCCTGGACCATGACCGTCGCCGTCGGGCCGGACAAGATCGTCGCTGAGGCCGGGGAGCAGAGCGTCGGGCTGATCTTCAACCTGGCCGCCGCCCAGCTCGGCGACACCGCGGTCACCATCGGGCAGGCGCTCTTCCTGACCTCGGTGCTCGCCGCGATGATCTCGTTCCACAACACCACGGCCCGCTACACCTTCGCGCTGGGCCGGGAGCGGGTGCTGCCGGCGGTGTTCGGGCAGACCTCGCCGCGGACCGGCTCGCCCCGGGCCGCGTCGCTGGCACAGAGCGTCCTCGGCCTGCTGGTCATCCTGCTCTACACCGTCAACGGCTGGGACCCGGTGGTCCAGCTGTTCTTCTGGGGCGGCACCACCGGCGGGTTCGGCGTCCTGCTGCTCATCGCCACCACCTCGGTGGCGGTGATCGCCTACTTCGTCCGCCACGGCGGCGAGACCCTCTGGCGCCGGGCCATCGCACCCGGCCTGGCCACCGTCGCACTCGTCGTGATCATCTGGTTGGCCGTGTCGAACTTCGCCAACCTGCTCGGCGTCGCACCCGACTCCAACCTGCGCTGGGAGCTGCCCGCCGTCTACCCGGTGGCGGCCGCGCTGGGCATCGCGTGGGCGCTGCTGCTGCGCGCCAACCGTCCGGACACGTACGCCCGGATCGGTCTCGGCGCGGCGAGCGCTGCGGCGGCCGTGCGGTCGGGGGAGCAGCCGGCGCCGACGCCGGCTGGTGCGGAGGTGTCCCGATGAGCGTGGCCGTCGAACGGCTCGGGCCGCAGGACACGGCGCTGGTCGCCAACCGGATCGCCGAGGCGTTCACGGCCCTGGAGGTGACCTCCTGGCTGGTGCCCGACGCGAGCAAGCGCGAGGCCGTGCTGGCCGGGGACTTCGAGATCCTGGTCGACCACGCGATGCGGCACGGGTTCGTGCACGCCACCGCGGACCGGGCCGGTGTCGCGGTCTGGTTTCCGTCGGTCGGTGAGCCGGCCCCGCCGCCGCCGGACTACGACGCCCGGCTCGCCGCGGCGTGCGGCGAGTGGACCGACAGGTTCCAGCATCTCGACGAGTTGTTCGCGGCGAACCACCCGCATCCGGACCATCACCATATGGCCTTCCTGGCCGTGCAGCCGGGACGGCAGGGGCACGGGTTGGGCACCGCGCTGATGAGGCACCACCACGCCTGGTTGGACGCCAACGGGATGCCTGCCTACCTGGAGGCGAGCAGCCCGCGCAGCCGGGACCTGTACGCGCGGCACGGTTACCGGGCCGGCGAGCCCTTCCGGGTGCCCGACGGCACGCCGTTCTGGCCGATGTGGCGGGAGCCCGCCGGCCGCTGACGGGACCGGCCGGGCCGCTGCCCCTGGGGGAGCGACCCGGCCGGTGCGCCGTTCGAACGTCCCGACACACGATGAAGGGCCGGGTCCACGCTGACCCGGCCCTTCATCGTGTGGTGCCTAGTACGTGCCGTCGAGCTGGCCGCGCAGCTTGGTCAGCGCCCGGGCCAGCAGCCGGGAGACGTGCATCTGCGAGACGCCGATCTGGTCGGCGATCTGCGACTGGGTCAGGTTGCCGTAGAACCGCAGGGTGAGGATCTTCTGCTCACGCTCGTCGAGCGTGGCCAGCGCGGGGCCGAGGGCGACCCGCAGCTCGGCCAGCTCGAACTCGTTGTCCTCGCCGCCGAGCATGTCACCCAGCTCGGTGGCCCGCTCGCCGTCGCCGGTCGGGGTGGACAGCGACACCGCGTTGTACGCGCGGGCGCCCTCCAGGCCCTCCAGGACCTCTTCCTCGGTGAGCTTGAGGTGGGCGGCGATGTCGGCGACCGTCGGCGAGCGGCCGAGGGTCTGCAGCAGCGAGCTGTTGGCGTCGGAGATGGCCAGCCGCAGCTCCTGGAGGCGGCGCGGCACCCGGATGTCCCAGGTGCGGTCGCGGAAGTGCCGCTTGAGCTCGCCGATGATGGTGGGGATCGCGTAGCCGGCGAAGTCGACACCGCGGGACGGGTCGAACTTGTCGATGGCCTTGATGAGGCCGACGGCGGCGGTCTGCGCCAGGTCGTCGGTCGGCTCGCCCCGCCCGCTGTAGCGGTGGGCGAGGTGGTTGGCCAGCGGCAGCCAGGCCTCGATCGCGCGGTCCCGCAGAGCGGCGCGCGACGGGTGGTTGGCGGGCAGTGCGGCCATGGCGTTGAGCAGGTCGGCGGCGCTGTCGGTGAGCGCCCGCGGGTCCAGCTTGGTGGTGCTCGTCTGCTCGGCAGCCGTGGTGCTCGCCTGCTCGGTGATCGTTGGCGCGGTCATGGGTGGTCCTCCCTGCACCTCGTCCGCGGACAAAAAGACGTGACGCTTTGGTTTAGCTTCGAATGGGCCGTTCGGGACTCACCTTAACCTGATCGGCTCCGAGAAATCTAGCCGAAAGGTTGATGCACTTAAGGTGTGTTGAACCACAAAACGCGCAAAAGCGGCAGCCGTCGAGCAGGTTGTGGGGTCTCTTACCCATGTGCCGGGCGATCCTGCGGCACCCGGTCGTCCCTCTGGGCCCAACCGGTCGGTGCCGCACCCTCCGCCAAGTGGTCAACATGAAATCCGACATTCGGGCGGCAGTGTCAACTATCCGTCGTTGTCCCGTCGGCGGGACCGGCCGTAGCGTCGCTGGGTAGACACCCGGTTCGGAGGCACCATGCTCGATCCAGCGGCTCCCCAGCTCGTCGTGAACAGTCGCACCCTGTACTTCAGCTGGTTGCCAGCGGATCCCGACGCGGTCGCCGCCCTCGTCCCCACCGGGCTGCGTCCCCGTGCGGACCGGCAGGTGTTCCTCAACCAGTACGTCGTCGAGGACGAGACGCAGACCTCCGGCTTCGGCGCCTACTCGTTGACGTACCTCGGCGTCTCACTCGCGGGCGTGGACGCGCCCGGGGGGCTCAACCCGGGCGGCTGGTGGACCCACTACGTGGCCTCCAGCCGGCTGGTCCGCGAGTACGCGACCGCGCGGGGCGCCCCGGTGCTCGCCGGTCATACCAGGATCGAGGTGAGCGGCGAGGCGCTGCTCGCCGAGACCGAGGCGGACGGGGCGCCGCTGATCCGCGCCCGGTGTCGGGTGGGGGAGACCGGTCACGTGATCAGCAGCGGGCACCACCGCTACTTCACGTGCCGCGACGGCCAACTGCTCAGCTCGGTCTACCCGTTCGTGGCCGAGCCGGTCGCGCCGTTCGAGATCGAGTCGGTGGAGTTCCTGCAACCCCGACACCCGATGTACGCGCTGCGCCCCGCCAACCCGCTGACCATCGGCTTCGGCTACTTCTCGCCGCGCTCCTCGTTCGCCTACCCCGGCGGGCTGACCGTGCACCCGGGCGGAGCCGGCCTGCCCGAGCCGGCCCGGCAGGTTCACCAGGTGCCGGCCAGCCTGGCGCGCAGCGGCCTGCCGTCCGGGTCGTAGACCAGCCGGTACACCGGCAGCGCCCAGGTGCGGATGTACCAGGGCAGCCGCTCGGGGCGGTGCGGGCGCAGCCGGCCGGGCGGACGATCGCCGACCTGGCCGCCGTCGTACCACCGTTGCAGTTCGTCGGCTGCGGCCGTGACGGCCGCGACGGCGTCGGCCGGGTCGAGCAGGTCGGCGTCGTCCGTGCCGTCCGGGTCCCGGTCCAGGTGCTCGCGCCAGAGCCGCAGCCGCAGGTCCCGGGCGTAGGCGCGTGCCCCGTCGCCGAGGCCCGCCGGGTCGGTGGGCGTCCGCTCGTCGCGCGTGTCGTCGAGCACCGCACAGGACAACTCGCTGTCGTGCGTCCAGGAGCGGCGGTTGAAGTTGTCGCTGCCGACGCTGGCCCAGACGTCGTCGACCACGCAGACCTTCGCGTGCACGTAGACCGGGGTGCCGGCGTGGTTCTCCACGTCGAACACGTGCACCCGGTCCGGCGCGGCACGCTCGCACAGCGACAGCGCCTGCTCCCGGCCGACCATGTTGGGTGGCAGGGCGAGCCGGCCGTCCACGTCCGGGTGCCGGGGCACCACGGCGACCAGGTGCAGCTCGGGATTCTCCCGCAGCGCCTGGGCGAACAGGTTGGCCACCTCGGTCGACCAGAGGTACTGGTCCTCCAGGTAGATGAGTCGTCGCGCGCGGTGGACCGCCTTGGTGTAGCCCCGGGCCACGGTCCGCTCGCCGTCCGGCGCGAAGGAGTAGCGCGGCCGGACGGCGGGGTAGGTGCGCAGCACCTGGATCTGGTGCGGCCCGCACTCGGGCGGGTCGGCGGGCTGCTCGGGCAGCGGGTCCGGTCGCAGGTCCGCGCCGCGCAGCCGATCCCGCAGATACGCCATCGGGTTCTCCGAGTCCAGCGGCATCGGGTCGGTCCAGCGCTCCCGGAACACGGTGTCCAGCGCGCCGACCACCGGGCCGCGCACCGCGAGCTGCACGTCGTGCCAGGGCGGGTTCGGGCCGTACCGGGGAGACATCTGCACCGGCTGCGGGTCACCGCCGTGCGCGGCGTCGTCCCGGCGACTGTGGCACAGGTCGATCCCGCCGGCGAACGCTATGTCCCGCTCCGGGGCGCCGGGGTGCCGCAGCACCACCAGCTTCTGGTGGTGCGAGCCGCCGCGGCGGACCCGCTGGTCGAGCAGCACCTCGCCGCCGGCCGCCGAAATCGTCTCGCTGAGGTTGCGGTTCTCCGCCTCGCTGTAGGCCAGCGCGTCCAGGTGTGAGCGCCAGATCAGCCCCTTGACCACCACGCCCCGCTGGGCGGCCTGGGCGAAGAGCTGGGCCACTGTGGGGCCGTCGGGGCGCAGCCGCTGGTCCGGGTCGCCCCGCCAGTCGGTGAAGAAGAGGTGGTCACCGTCGGTCAGCGCCTCCACCTCCTCGACCAGCCGGTCGAAGTACGCCGCGCCGTGAATCAACGGCTCGGCGAGGTTTCCTCTGGTCCAAACGGGTAACCCAGAGACCGGGTTGGCGCGTTCCTGTGCGCTGAGGAACCAGTCCTGTAACGGCACGTCCAGCCCCCCGGAGGTCGACAACGTCCTCACGGTAGGACCCCCGACGCGGGTCCGCATGCCAGGCCGGCCGAACGGTGACCTGGATGACGACGCGAGCACTACCGAACAGCCGAGGAGGCCACACCATGCACCGCGAGACGACGAACCCCGTGACCGAGTACCGCGAGCCGGCGGTGGAGAGCGAACGGGGTGCGCTGGTAGCGGTGTTGCTGATGGTGATTCTGGGCGTCGCGGGGATTTTCGCGGTCTCGTAAGGCCGCGGCGGGTCAGCCGGATCGGCTCCGGTGCGCCGATCGTCTCCAGATCGGCGATGTGGGGGCTTCCCCGCGACGAGATGCCCCCACGTCGCCGATCTGGAGTAGATCAAGGGGAGGGCGAGGCGACTCGCTTTCGCATTACGTGCACGGGCAGAGACGGGTTCGCCGCTGCGGCCTCGGCCAGCTCGGCGTGGCCGAGCAACTCGACGATTCGGTCCACCGGTAGTCGAGGGCATACCGCCATCGCCTGGCGTACTGCGGCGTCGGGGTCGTGGGTGAGTCGGTCGATGAGCGCCGGATCCGCCTGTGGGTCGTGGGCGACGAGCCGCCGGACCGCTGGATCCTGGTCGTCGGCGAACCGGGCCAGCGCCGCAGTCGGGAAGTTCGGCAGAGCCAGCAGCCGATAGCGGTCGCACCGGCGGTGCTCGTACTCGCGGAACACCCGCAGCAGCAGGTCGGGTGGTGCGGCCGGATGGTGGTGGGCGAGGAGGGTTCGTACGTCGGGATCGGGGTCGTCGGCGAGCGCGGCGACGACGTCGGCGGGCAGTCGCGGATCGACCGCGGCCCGCCGGCGCAGCAGCGGGTTGACCGACGAGGCGAGGCGCACCGATTCCGCCAACGGCGGCAGTGGTGGGGGCGGCAACACCGACCGGTGGTGCCAGCAGAGGCCGGTCCGGCGGTCCCACAGTGCCGTGGTCAGGTCGATGTCGATCGCCGCGCGGTCCACCTCGCTGAGCGCGGGATGGACGGAGACGGCGGTGCGGACGGACACGTCCGGATCAGCGGCGAGCCGCGCCAGTTGCGAGCTGGTCAGGTCGTCGCGCCGGGCGAGGCCGCACCGGACATCTGCCGAAGGGTGGCCGAGCAACGCCTCGACCACCTCCGGCGGCAGTGTCGGGTTGGTCGCCATCGCGTCGGCGCCCTGCCGGCCGTCCCGGTCGGCAAGCACGTACTCGATGAGCGCGGGCGCGAGCCGCAGGTCGCTCAGCATGCCTCGGTACGCGTACCCGTTGCCGGGCAGGTCCGCAGGCTCCTGTGCCCGTTCCCGCTCGGCGAAGAAGTGAGCCGTCGCCGCCCGTACCTCCGGTACGTCGTCGTGCAGCAGGACTTCGCGCAACTGCTCGCGGGACGTCTCGTGCACGCTGCCGAGCAGGTCGACTGCGGCGGCGCGTACAAGGGGTTCTGGATGGGTGGCGATGCTGCGGACCGCACGCCGGTCGCGCGTCCCCAGGTCGATGACCTCGCCGCGCAGCTCGGTCGGTGTCATGAGGCCACGCCGGAAGTACCCGAGGAGCCGGTCCACGGACCGCATGAACGCGCGGTCCGGCAATGCCAGGCCCGGAGCCTCGCGAACGAGTTCGACGACGCGGTGCTCGGGGTCGTCCGCGAGGCGGAGCCGAATCGCCGGGTCGACGTGCGGGTTGGCCGCGAGCGCGCCGCGTACGCGGGCCACGGGGTGACGCGTCGCCGCCGCGACGACCGCAGGCGGCAGGTCGGCCCGTCGCCGGAATGCTGCCGGAACGGCCTCGGCGTGGTCATCGAGGAGGCGCAGCAGCACGTCGAGCGGTGCCGCCGGATTGCCCGCCAAACCCCGCGCCACCGGGTCTCCAGCCGGACCGTCCAGCCAGAGGTTGCCGCGGATGTAGACGACCCTGGGGCTGCCAAGGTGGCCGTCGTTCGTCGAAGAATCGGCGGTCGGTCGGAGCGTCGTCCAAGAGTCGTCGGTAATCACGATCAGCGAGGTTATAGCGGCGAAACCCCAGCTCAACAGGGCTTTTCGCCCGACTGACAGCAGTCCGGGCCCCGACAGAACCAAACCCTCCCGTACCGGCACGACCCCGGCCCGCCTCACCCACCATCGCTGGCAATCTTGGACACTTTCCGTTAGCAGCTAACGGAAAGTGTCCAAGATCTACCCTGCTGGCTGCCTCCCTCGCCCCGGGACGGCGTCGCCGGCGCGGTTTTCGACCATCAGGCGCGCCAACACCTTCGCGCACGGAACCCTTGGAATAGCACGGGAGAACGTACGCGGCATGGCACTGTCCCATGAGCAGTCGATCGAACTCATAAGGGAAGTGGCAGGGACATGGCGCTGACCGGCGCACGCTGGCGTAAGAGCACCCGCAGCGGTAGCAATCAAGGGGCCTGCGTCGAGGTTGCCGACAACCTGCCCGGCGTCGTTGGCGTTCGGGACTCGAAGGACCAGGCCGGCCCCGCGCTGGCCTTCAGCCTGGCGGCCTGGCGGGCGTTCGTCGACATGGCGAAGGCCCACCAAACGGCCTGACCCGTACTACGCAAAGGCCCCCGGTGCGAACCGGGGGCCTTTCGCATGGGTCAGGGTCAGGGACGCGGGCCCTGGCCGTCGGTGTGCGGCACCCGCTCGGTGGGGATGACGCCGAGCCGGCCGGCCTTGAAGTCCTCGAACGCCTGGAGCAGCTCGTCGCGGGTGTTCATCACGAACGGGCCGTACTGTGCCACCGGCTCCCGGATGGGCTGACCGCCCATGATGTAGAGGTCCAGCGCCGGGGTGTTGCTGTCCTGCGTGGGGTCCGCGCTGAAGCGCAGCGCGTCGCCCGGACCGTGCACCGCGAGCTGACCGGTGCGGACCGGCCGGCGCTCGACGCCGACGGTGCCGCGCCCGCCGAGGACGTACACCAGCGCGTTGAAGTCGGGGTTCCAGGGCAGGTCGACCTGCGCGCCCGGCTGTACCGTGACGTGGGTGATGGTGATCGGCGTGAACGTCGACCCCGGGCCCCGGTGCCCGGCCACCTCACCGGCGATGACCCGGATCAGCGCGCCGCCGTCGGGCGTGGTGAGCAGAGCCGACTCCCGGCCCCGGATGTCCTGGTAGCGGGGCGGGTTCATCTTGGCCGCGCGGGGCAGGTTGACCCAGAGCTGCGTGCCGTGGAAGAGCCCGCCGCTCAGCACGAGGTGCTCCGGCGGGGCCTCGATGTGCAGCAGGCCGCTGCCGGCCGTCATCCACTGGGTGTCGCCGTCGGTGATGGTGCCACCGCCGCCGTGCGAGTCCTGGTGGTCGAAGACGCCGTCGATGATGTACGTGACGGTCTCGAAGCCGCGGTGCGGGTGCCACGGGGTGCCCTTCGGCTCGCCCGGCGCGTAGTCCACCTCGCCCATCTGGTCGAGGTGGATGAACGGGTCCAGGTCGGTCGTCGAGACCCCGGCGAAGGCCCGGCGGACCGGGAAGCCCTCACCCTCGAAGCCGCTGGGCGCGGTGGTCACCGTGCGGACCTTGCGGAAGCTGGTGGACTCGTCGAGCTTGGGCAGGCGGGGCAGGACGAGGACGTTGTCGACGGTGATCGCGGGCATCGGGGGCTCCTTAACGTGTGGCGTGGGTGTTGCTCGACGTGGTGCCGGCCGCCCGCAGGCGGCGGCCGAGCCGGTCGAAGACCCGGGTGAGGCAGGCGACCTCGGCGTCGTCGAGGTCGTCCATCAGGTGGGTACGCACCGACGCCAGGTGGTGGGGTGCGGCTTCGGACAGGGTGAGCAGTCCGGCGGCGGTGAGCACGGCCTCGCTGCCGCGTCGGTCGTCCGGGCAGGCCTCCTTGCTGACCAGCCCGCGCCGCTGCATCGAGGAGATCTGGTACGTCAGTCGGCTGGGGGAGAAGACCAGCCGGCCGGCCAGCTCGCCCATCCGCAGTCGTTGCCCCGGCGCCTCGGAGAGCAGGACCAGCACGTGGTAGTCGGCGAAGGTGAGGTCGCTGTCGGCGCGCAGGTCGTCTTCCAGCTGGGTGAACAGGCGCTGGCTTGCCTCGATGTAGGCACGCCAGGCGGCCGCTCGGGTGCTGTCCAGGCTCTCGGTCACGCCCATCACGATAGCGCTAGTTCAAAATTTAACTAGCGCTGTCGCGCGTTTTCTGCGTCACGTCTGTCCGGTTGGTGGTGTGCTTCGTACAGCTTTGAACAAAGCTCGGGGTAATTGGGCGGCGGCGCCGGCGCGGGGTGTGCCAGACTCCGGCTTCGTGGAACACGTGGAGCTCGCCGCCGACGACCTGCTGCTGCGCCCGTGGCAAGAGGCGGACGCCCCGGCGGTGCGCGACGCCCTGCGCGACCCGGCCATCGCGCAGTGGAACCCGCAGGGTGGCGGCCCGGTCGACGACCAGGCCGCCCTGCTCTGGGTGCGTCGCCGGGCCGACTGGTCGGCCGGTGACCACGCCTCCATGGCGGTGACCAACGCCGCCGACGGCGAGCTGCTCGGCTCGGTGTCGCTGCACCACATCCACCACGGCGACGCCTCCATCGGCTACTGGACGATGCCGGCGGCGCGCGGGCGCGGGGTGGCGACGCGGGCTGTCATCCGGCTCACCGAGTGGGCGTTCGGCGACCTTCGGCTGCACCGGGTGGAGCTGTGCCACGCGGTGGCCAACACGGCGTCCTGCCGGGTCGCCGAGCGGGCCGGCTATCTCGCCGAGGGGACGCTGCGCGAGGCGTACCAGTACGGCGACGGCCGCCGCTACGACGAGCACCTGCACGCCCGCCTGGCCACCGACCGCTAGTCGAAGGGTCCGCGTCGACGGCCGGCCCAGATATGGGGCAGCTCGACAGGGGGCGAACCTGCCCGGCCGGGGCGGTCGTGCTGACCGGCTGATCGGACCGGCGCGGCCCCACCGGGGTGCCGGCCGGCTTCCCCCGCTACTCGGTGACCTTGCGCAGGAACGCCGCGAGGTGGCTGGTGGTGCGGTCGATCTTCTCGGCCAGGGTGATGGTCTCGTCGATCCGCCGCCCGGCGTCCTTCTTGCCGCGCAGGTAGAGCGAGCAGGCCAGGTCGGAGCAGACGTACGCGCCCACGGAGTTGCCCTGCCGGCCGTCCCGACCAGCCTTGCGGGCCGTCATCAACGAGACGCCGTCGCCGGTGTGGGTGGTCAGGCAGAAGGAACACATGCTGCGCCGGACCCGCCCGGTCTGCTGTGGCGCCACCCGCAGCGCGACCCCGACGAGGCCGTCGTCGGCCTCGGCGATCAGGTAGGCCCGCTGCGGCGCGGCGGCCTCGCGCCAGCCGAGGAAGTCCAGGTCGTCCCAGGGGCGCATTTCAAGATCGTTCGGTACGGCCAGCCGCTTCGCCTCGCCCTGTGTGCAGTTGACGAGGGAGGCGCGGATGGCGGGCTCGGTGAGGGCTAACATAGGCATCAGCCTAGCTCTCCTAGGCAAACGATTAACAAGACTAGTTTTTGGGGTGTGGTGCGTGGCACGTGCCGGAGTGACCGCCGAGCGACTGGCCCTGGCGGCGGCCGAGCTGGCCGACGAGGTGGGCGTCGAGAACGTGACCGTCGCCGCGCTCGCGCGGCACTTCGGCGTGAAGGACGCGAGCCTGTACTTCCACATCAGGAGCGCCCATGACCTGCGGGTCAGGATCGCCCTGCTGGCGCTCGCCGAGCTGGCCGACCGGGTCGCCGAGGCGCTCGCCGGCCGGGCCGGAAAGGACGCGCTGGTCGCCTTCGCCAACGCGTACCGGGACTACGCGACACGGCATCCGGGCCGCTACGCCGCGATGCAGATCGACCTCGACCCCGAGACGGCCGCCGCGAGCGCGGGCGTCCGGCACGCCGAGATGACCCGGGCGATCCTGCGCGGCTACCGGCTCTCCGAGCCGGACCAGACCGACGCCGTCCGGATGATGCACAGCACGTTCCACGGCTTCGTGAGCCTGGAGCGGACCGGCGGTTTCCGCCACACCCCGCGCTCGACGGACGAATCCTGGGCCCGCGCCCTCGACGCCCTCGACGCCGTCCTGAGCAACTGGCCTCGGGAGTGACGGCCGGGTGGGCACCCGTCGTGCGTCCACCCGGCCGGCTCCACCCGATCAGGGTGTCGCGGGCGGGCGTCGCCGCGCGGTCCGCTGTCGGAGCAGGACGAAGCCCAGGCCAGCCAGGAACCAGGTGGCGAGGACGGCCAGGGGCACCAGCGTGTGCGAGCCGTTGAAGTAACCGAAGTTGTTGACCGCGCGCACGGCCGCGCCCGGCGGGAGCTTCGCGGAGATCGCCTGCGCCCATCCCGGCAGCAGGTCGATCCCGATGGTCGCTCCGCTCGTCGCGTTGCCGATGGTGGTGAGGGTGAGCACGGCGAGCGCGATTCCGATCGGGCCGAGCCAGGCCCCGAGGGCCTTCGTCGTGAAGGCGCTGGCGGCCGACAGCAGGATGAGCGACAGGGCGAGCAGCGGGAACGGTGCCGTCAGTGACCCGTAGACCGGGCCGGCGACCGTCGCCGCGATCACGCCGATCGCGACGGCGAATCCGCCCATGGCATAGAGCCGGTGCCGCAGGCGCACCTTCGCGGTGGCCGCGGTGAGCCCCTGCGCGAGGACGAACGACGAGAGGGTGACCCCGAACACCACGTAGAAGGCGGACAACCCGCGGCTGTCGTAGCTCGCCAGCGGCACGATGTCGTTCTCCTGGACGGTCGCGCCGGCCTGCCTGGCGAGACCGGCGGCGAGTTGCCGGGCGGCGCCGCTCTCGCTGAATCCGCTCGCGCCGGCGTAGTCGAGCGTCAGCGTGCCGGGGGAGGTCGCGCCGAGTACCGCGACGGCGTCGCCGTCGCGGACCAGGGCCGATCCGTCCTCGACGGTGGTCACCGGCGTGACGGCGACGGCATCGCCGAACCCGGCCTGTGCGGTGGTGGCCAACTGCTCACCGACCACCGCGATCGGCAGGTGGCGCGGCTCGGGACCGCGTTGCAGCCCGACGTAGACGGCGATGAAGGCCGTACCGATGATCAGCCCGGTGAGCACGAGGGAGAGCCAGGCTCGGCGGTGGGTGACGACGGGCGTTTCCCGCTCGGTACGTGGTTCGGGTGGCGACGTCATGGGCGCTTCCTCGGGTAGTGTGGTTTGAATGTCCAACCAGACGAACCGTAGCACCGGTGGTTTGAATTCCAAACCGTCTCGGGACACGCTCGCTGTGGCGCTCGACGCGGTCAACGACAGGTGGTCGCTGCACATCGTGCGGGCGCTCGCTTTCGGGGCCTCCCGCTACACCGAGATCCTGCGAGCGGTCGGCGCGCCCCGGGACGTGCTCGCCGCCCGGCTGCGAAAGCTCGCCGAGACCGGCATCCTGCAGGCGCGATCGACCGAGGACGGCAAGGTCGCGGGGTACGAACTCACCCAGAAGGGTAGGGACCTCGGGCAGGTCATCCTCGTGCTCAAGCGCTGGGGCGACACCTACAGCGACGCCGAGGTACCCAAGGTCGACTTCATCCACGACGTGTGCGGTGAGGTGTTCGTCGCCGAGGTCTGCTGCCAGGCGTGCGGCAGGCCCCTGCGGTCCGGAGAGTTGTCAATCGATCAGGAGTCCGCCGCATGCTGACCGATCTGGAACTGGCCGACTGGCGGGAGCGGGTGGCCCGGCTGTACCTGTCCGACGTCGACCTCGCCGGCTTCCGCGCCGGCCGCGACGAGCTCTTCGCCACCCACCCGCAGAGCCCGATACCGCCGGCCGAGCGGCCCGGCTTCACCGGTGTGCGCTACTTCGCGCCGAACCCGGAGGCCGTGGTGGAGGCGCCCCTGCGACCGGCCAGCGGCGAGCTGCGGGTGGACACCGGCGGCCCGGACGGGGTCGTCGCGTACCGGCGGGTGGCGGTGGCCGAGACGCCGTGGGGGCCGCTGACGCTGTGGTGGATCGAGGCGTACGGGGGTGGGCTCTTCGTGCCGCTGCGCGACGGCACCTGCGGGCAGGAGACCTATGGCGGGGGGCGGTACCTCACCGACACGGTGAAGGGCACCTTCGGCCGGGGCGTCGAGCTGCTGCCCGGTGACCGGGTCCGGCTGGACGCCAACTACCTCTACAACCCCAGCTGCGCGTACGACGACCGCTGGGCCTGCCCCCTCGCGCCGCCGGAGAACCGGGTCGACGTGCCACTGCGGGCCGGCGAGCTGGCGTACCACGAATGACCGGCCGCCCCGGCGGACTGCCGGGACGGCCGGTCGTGCCGGTGGATCAGCGGGAATTCGCCGGCGTCGAGCCGGGCACCTGCATCCGGCCCAGCAGTTGCCGGGCCTGATCGGCGAGCTGTGCGTCGACGGTCACCGCGTACTGGCCGGCGCGCAGCGAGCTGGCCGAGGTGAAGTCGCGCTGCCCGCCGGTCATCGCGTGCGCCACAGCGCCGAACACGGCGCCCCAGATCGCGCCGATGACCAGGCCGACCAGGATCACCGCCAGCCAGTTGCCGACGGTGAAGATGCCGAACAGCAGGCCGATGAAGAGCCCGAACCAGGCGCCGGTGCCGGCGCCGAGCAGGGCCGCGCGGCCGGTGGTCATCCGCCCGAGCACCGTCTCCACCAGCGTGAGGTTCGTGCCGACGATGGCGCTGTGCTCCACCGGGAAGCGGTTGTCGGCCAGGTAGTCGACCACCTTCTGCGCGGACGGATAGTCCGGATACGAGCCGATCGTCACTGTGGGTGGGCCGCTCTCCGGCCCGTGCCCGTCCCCGGCCGGCGTCGACAGGCGGCCTGCCGGCCCGGACGGAAGCACGTCGCCACTGGTTGCGCCGGGCCGCCACGCGGCGGCCGGCCCCGAAGCTGAGGTCATGAGCATCCTCCCTCGTCAGCCGACCGCGTTCCCGCCAGTGCCGGGCGGTAACGCCCGCCGCCGGAGTGGGGTGCGTGTCTCCGGTGAGGCATGTGCGGGGACGGTCCGGGTAGGCAGTCCGGTGCAGAGCGGACAGATCAGCGACCACGGGTTCCTCGCCGACGGCCGCACGGCCGCGTTGGTGGACCGCTCGGGCTCGGTGAGCTGGTGGTGCCCGGGCCGGTTCGACGCGCCGTCGGTGTTCGCGCGGCTGATCGGCGAGGACGCCGGACACTGGTCGATCTGCCCGGAGGCCGACTTCACCGTCGAACGCTGCTACCTCGACGGCACCCTCGTGCTGCGGACCGTCTTCCACACCGCGCAGGGCGAGGTGGAGCTGACCGACGCGCTCGCCCTGGAGCCCGGCGCGGGAGAGCGCCCTGGAGGCGGTCGGCGGGGCCAGCCGGCTCGCCCTGGTCAGTGGCCTGCGGCTGACCTGCGGCGAGGGCGAGGCCACCGCGACGTTCACCGTCCGCGCCGGCACGACCCACAACTTCACCCTCGGGTACGCCCCGACCTACGACGCGCCGCAGCCGCAGGTGCCCGAAGCCGACCGGACCATCGCCGACACGGCCGAAGGATGGCGCTCCTGGGGCCGGCAGCACGCGTACAACGGGATCTACGCCGAGCACGTGCGGCGCAGCGCGTTGGTGGTGCAGGGCATGACGTACCGACCCAGCGGCGCGGTGGTGGCGTCGGTGACCACCTCGCTGCCGGAGAAGCTCGGCGGGGACCGGAACTACGACTACCGCTACGTGTGGGTGCGCGACTTCAGCCTGACGCTGCGGGCGCTGTGGCGGACGGCGTGTTACGACGAGGTACAGCGGCAGTTCGCCTGGTTGGGTC
The DNA here is from genome assembly GCF_040607775.1 of Micromonospora sp. NPDC005237. Lineage (NCBI taxonomy): Bacteria > Bacillati > Actinomycetota > Actinomycetes > Micromonosporales > Micromonosporaceae > Micromonospora > Micromonospora sp. NPDC005237. Next base: position 258,946 of record NZ_JBEXHJ010000005.1, read on the forward strand.
GCGCGATGGGCCGGATCGACGAGGAGCCGGTGCCCATCATGTACGGCATGCTGGGGGAGCGGGACCTCACGGAGCACCGCCTGGATCAGCTCGCCGGCTACCGCGACAGCCCGCCGGTGATGATCGGCAACGACGCGTGGCGGCAGCGGCAGACCGACATCTTCGGTGAGGCGTTGGACGCGGCCTGGCTGATGCGCGACCGGCTGGAACCGTTGGAGCCGGACGTCTACCACCTGCTCCGGTCACTCGCGGACAAGGCGGAGCGGGACTGGGAGCTGCCGGACGCGGGGATGTGGGAGGAGCGCGGGATCGAACGCCACCACGTGTCCTCGAAGGTGCAGTGCTGGTCGGCCCTGGACCGGGCGGTCCGCTTCGGCGAACGACTCGGTCAGCCGCAGGACGTGGCCCGCTGGGCGGCCGCCCGCGACGAGGTGCGCACGGAGGTGCTGCAACGCGGGTGGAGCGACCGGCTCGGGGCGTACACCGGGAGTTTCGAATCCGACGACCTGGACGCGTCGGTGCTGGTGATGCCGCTGGTGGGGTTCCTCCCGGCCGACGACCCGCGGATGCGTTCGACGGTCCGCGCGGTGGAGGCGCAGCTGTCGCACGACGGCCTGCTGCGGCGCTGGAACGGCGACCCGGCGGGGTTTCTCATCTGCTCGTTCTGGCTGGTGTGCTGCCTGGCGCTGGCCGGCGAGCGGGACCGGGCGCACGAGTTGTTCGACGCGCTGGCCGGGCGGGTCAACGACCTGGGACTGTTCGCCGAGCAGGTCGACCCGTCGACCGGGGAGCAGTTGGGCAACTTTCCCCAGGCGTTCTCGCACATCGGCCTGATCAACGCCGCCGGTGTGCTCAGTGACGTCGAGCAGAACCCGGGGCTGCGTCGCCGCGGTATGCCGCCCGGGTACTTCACACCGACGTCGCGCCGAGCTGCCCGGAGCTGAGCGCCCCCACGAGCGTCCCCGGGTGGACGGCGCCCGCTCGGGGGATGATGCCGGCATGAGGCTGGTGCTCACGGCGGACACGCATCTCCCCAAGCGGGCCCGGGACCTCCCGGGGCCGCTGTGGACGGCGATCGAGGCGGCGGACGTCGTCCTGCACGCCGGCGACTGGGTCGACGAGTCGCTGCTGGACGCCATGACCGCCCGCGCGCGGCGGCTGATCGGCGTGTACGGCAACAACGACGGCCCGGCGCTACGCGCCCGGCTGCCGGAGGTCGCCCGCGTCGACCTCGACGGGCTACGGGTCGCCGTGGTGCACGAGACCGGCCCCCGTACCGGCCGGGAGCAGCGGTGCGCGGCCCGCTTTCCCGACGTCGACCTGCTGGTCTTCGGGCACTCGCACATCCCCTGGGACAGCGTGGCGCCCGGTGGGCTGCGCCTGCTCAACCCCGGGTCGCCCACCGACCGCCGATCCCAGCCGCACGCCACCTATCTGGAGGCCGAGACAACCCAGGCCCGACTGACGCGGGTCCGGCTGCACACCCTGCCGCGCCCCTGACCGCCGAGCTACTGGCCGCGACCCGTCTCGGCCTGCAGTTCGTCGATCCGCTTGGACGCCTCGGCCTTGGTCAGGTCGTCCGGCAGCGTCGCGTCCGCCTCCCGGGCCAGCGTGGCCAGGTACGACTCCTGGGCCGCGGTGGGCGGCTCGTCGCCGGTGACCCACTCGTCCGGGTCCTTGATCGCGCCGCGCGGGTCGGCCTGGTCGTTGCTGTGGTCCGTCATCATCATCACCCTCTCTTCGAACAGGTGTGCCAGTACCCCGATCACCGCCGGTTCATGCCCATCCGTGGCGACCGTCGGCACCTACGATCAACGGATGAGCGTGAACTCCTCGGGCGTGGCGGTGGTCGGGGCGGGCATCGCCGGGGTGGCCTGCGCGGTGGAGTTGGGCCGGGCCGGGGTGCCGGTTCAGGTCCGTGAACGGGGGCACGTCTGCGGCGGCCGGATGGCCAGCAAACGCTTCGACGGCCGCCCCGCCGACATCGGCGCCGCGTACTTCACCGCCAGCGACCCGGACTTCGCCGCCGTGGTCGACGAGTGGCGTGCCGCCGGCCTGGTCCGGGAGTGGACCGACACCTTCTGGTCGTACGACACCAACGGCCGCCACGACGTGCCCGGTCCGCTGCGCTACGCCGCGCCACGCGGGCTGCGGTCGCTTGTCGAACACCTGGCCGGCGCGGTGCCGGTGACCGTCGACCGGCTGGTGCTCGCCGTGGAGCCGGGGCCGGCCGTCGACGGCGAGCCGTACGCGGCGGTCGCCCTGGCCATGCCGGGGCCGCAGGCCGCCCTGCTGCTCGATCCCGCCCTGGCCGACGCCACCCGGGTCGTGCAGGAGCAGACCTGGTCGCCGGCCCTGGCCGCGGTGCTGCGTTTCCCGTCCCGGCGCTGGCCGCACTTCCACGGCGCGTTCGTCAACGACCATCCGGTGCTCTCGCTCATCTGCGACGACGGCGACCGGCGCGGTGACGACGCGCCGGTGCTGGTGGCGCACACCGTGCCGGAGTTCGCCGCCCGGCACCTGGCCCAGCCTTCCGGCGCCGGACCGGCGATCGAGCAGGCCGTCCGGGACCTGCTGGGGCTGGCCGAGGCGGCCACCGACGTGCACGTGCACCGCTGGACGTACGCCAAGCCGGCCGGCGACCTCACCGGGAACACCCACCACCTCGACGCCGACGGGATCGGTCTGGCCGGCGACGCGTTCGGCAAGCCCCGCGTGCAGAGCGCCTGGCGCTCCGGCCACGACCTCGGCCGCGCGCTGGCCGCCCGCCTCGGCTGAACGCCGCTGCCCCCTCCTCAGGGGTGCCCGGCGGCGGCGACCGGCCGGGCCTCGGGTTCGGACGGGTCCTCGGTCCGCTCACCCTCGCGGTCCAGCAACTGCATGACCGGGGTCGCCGCGACGCCGTGCACCACCACGGAGACGAGCACCACCAGCCCGACGGTCGCCCACAACAGCTCCGCCTGCGGAAAGTCCGCCTTCGTGGTGGCGTACGCCAGGTAGTAGAACGAGCCCACCCCGCGAATGCCGAACAGCGAGATCACCCAGTGCTCGGCCGGCCGGCCGGGCGCGCCGCGCAGCGACAACCAGCCGACGGCCGGCCGGACCAGGAAGACCAGCGCCAGCCCGACGGCCGCCGCCGGCCAGGTCAGCGGGGCGAGCAGACCGCCCACGATCGCGCCGCCGAGCAGCAGCAACAACACCAGGGTGAGCAACCGCTCGACCTGCTCGGCGAAGTCGTGCAGCACCGAATGGAACTCGTGGGTCCGCTCGGCGGCCCGGATGGCCCGCGCGGCCACGAACACCGCCAGGAAGCCGTACCCGCCGGCCACCTCCACCAGCCCGTACGCCAGGAAGGTGGCGGCCAGCGCCAGGAAACCCTCGGCGTGCCGGGCCAGTCGCAGCTCGCTGGGCGCCCGGAAGAACAGCTTGCCGAGCAGCCAGCCGATGAGCAGGCCGCCCCCCACACCGACGCCCACCTTCCAGAGCACGTCGACGGTGAACCACTCGGCCACCCACGCGCGCGGGGCGAGGCTGGTCGAGGCGATCGCGATGGCCGCGTAGACGAACGGGAACGCCAGACCGTCGTTGAGGCCCGCCTCCGAGGTCAGGGCGAAACGGACCTCGTCCTCGGAGTCCTCCACATCGGTCGGCTCGCCGACCTGCACGTCGGCGGCGAGCACCGGATCGGTCGGCGCCAGCGCGGCGCCCAGCAGCAGCGCCGCGGCCGGCACCAGGCCGGCCCACCACCACCCGAGCAGCGCCACCGCCGCGATGCACAACGGCATCGCGATGGCCAGCAGTCGCCAGGTGGAGGACCACCGGGCCCAGCTCAACGGCCGGTCGATCTTCAAACCGGCGCCCATCAGGGCGACGATCACCCCGATCTCGGTCAGGTGGGTGGTCAGCTCGGGGTGGGCCAGCGGGTCCGGTGTCGGTAGTCCGACCGGCAGCAGGAAGACCAGCATGCCGAGGGTGAGGAACGCGATGGGCATGGACAACGGGCGGCGCTCCAACACCCGGGGCAGGATGCCCGCGAGCAGCGCGCCCAGGCCCACAAGCGCGAACGCGACGTCTACCGGCTCCACGGACACCACCCTTTCGCCGCACCCGCGCGGCGCGGGCAGGTGGCCACAGACCATGCCCCGGAAGACTTCCGGCTATGCGTGTGCGCCCCGGTGAACCGGAGTGAGTCTCACCTCGGCCGGATGAGCGGGGAATCCGCCAGCTCGGCCAGCAGCGCGGCCGGGTCGTCGTACACCGCCACCGCGCCGGCGCCGGCGAGTTCCCCCCGGCTGGTGCCGCCGCAGGTCAACCCGACGCAGGGAATGTCCAGTTTGCCGGCCGCGGCGACGTCCCAGACCGAGTCGCCGACGAAGACGACGCGCTCGGCGGCCAGCCCGGACTGCTCCAGCGCCGCCTCGAGAATGTCCGGTGCCGGCTTGCTCTCCTGCGCGTCCGCCGAGGAGGTGATGGTGTCCACCACGTCGTCGGCGTTCAGAGCCCGGCGCAGCGCACCCACCTCGTGTTCCGCGGCGGAGGTGGCGAGCACCACCCGCAGCCCCCGCTCGGCGCACGCCCGCAGCAGGTCCGCCGCCCCGGGCAGCGGAGTCAGCCGCTCCCAGTACTCGGTGTACAGGGTGTTGTGCGCCTCGCGGAGCTTCGGGTCGTCGTCGCGGTCGCGCTCGGGGCCGAGCAGGTGGTCCAGCAGCTTGTCCGAGCCCATCCCGATCGAGCGGTGCACGGTCGCCATCGGCACCGGGTGGTCGGCCTGGCGCAGCGCCTCCCACCAGCTCACCGTGTGCAGGTAGGTGGTGTCGACGAGCGTCCCGTCGATGTCGAAGAGCACCCCGTGGGGTTTTTCGGTGGCCATGGGCGCACTCCTACCCGTTCGGCGGTCGGCTGATTCGTCCGGGTTCGCCGACGCCGGCCGACCTCAGCGCGGCTCGGCCGGCGGGACGAGGATCTCGAACCAGACCGTGGACCCGCGCACCGACGGGTCGGTGCCCCAGGCGTCGCTCAACTCCTCGATCAGGCCCAACCCGCGCCCGCGACTGCTCAACGTGTCCGTGCGGGCCCGGGTCACGGTGCCCCGGGTGCCGGAATCGGCGACCGAGACCAGCAGCCGCTCCGGACTGAGATCGATCTCCACGCGGGCGGCCGTGCCGGCGTGCAGCAGCGCGTTGGTGGTCAGCTCGCTGGTGCACAGCACCGCCGCGCCGATCACCGACTCGGGCACCTGCCACTCGGTGAGCTGGCCGGTCATCCAGTGTCGGACCCGGCTGGGCGCGGTCGGCTCGGCCGGCACCTCCATCGCCGCCGACCGGCTCGGCTTGAGCGCGTGCTCGACCGCCAGCACGGCCACGTCGTCCTCGGTGCCGCCGGACACGGCGGCGGTGGCCACCGCGCAGAGGGCGCGGGGATCACTGGTGCCGGCCTTGGCCACGGCGTCACCGAGGGCGTCCAGCCCGGCGGTGAGGCTCTGCCGCCGCCGCTCCACCACGCCGTCGCTGAACAACAGCAGGGTGTCGCCGGGAGGGAATGCGACCGTGACGGTGGTCGGGCGCCCGCCCAGCCCCAGCGGGGGACCGGCCGGCAGGTCCACGTACTCGGCGTGCGACCGGCCGTCCGCGGAGCACCGGCGGATCAGCGGGGCGGGATGACCGGCGCTGGCCAGGGTCAGCTCCCGGCGCTCGGCGTCGATGACCCCGAACGCCACGGTGACGAACAGCTCGTGGGTGCCGGCCTCCACGCCGAGGCTGGCCACGAGCCGGTCCAGCCCGGCCAGCACCGCGTCCGGCGCCGGGTCGGCCAGGGCCAGCGCCCGCAGCGCCGCCCGCACCTGCCCCATCCGCGCCGCGGCCTGCACGTCGTGCCCGGCGACGTCGCCCAGCACCACGCCGAGCGCGCCGGTGGGCAGCAGGAACGCGTCGTAGAAGTCACCGCCGGCCGCGTTGCCGTCCACCCCCGGGTCGTAGCGGGCCGCGATCCGCAGCCGGGGCAGGTCGGGAAGGTGCTCCGGCAGCATGCTGCGTTGCAGCAACTGGGCGGTGCCGTGCTGGGTCTCGAACCGCCGGGCCCGCTCCGCGGCCTGACCGATCAGCTCCGCCGAGGCGGCCAGCAGCGCGCGCTCGGCCGCCGACCAGGAGTGCGGCACCTGGTAGCCGACCGTCAACCCACCCCGGATCACCGAGGTGCCCAGCGGCAGCACGGCCATCGACCGGATCTTCTGGTCGTGGCGGTCCACGGCGGTCTCGCGCAGCGGCTGCCCGTCGCGGGTGAACGACGACTCGCCCGAGCGGGCCGCGAGCGCGACCGGGCCCAGCCAGTCCGCCGGCGTCCGCCGCCACAGCGGCGGCAACCGCTCGTCGGCCTCGTCCATCAGCTCGCCGCGGACCCGGCGCACCATCCGCCAGCCACCGCCACCCTCGTCGACCACGAACGAGACCCGGTCGGCGTCGAACGTGGTGATGGTGTGGCGCAGCGCGACCCGGGCCACGTCGTCGAGGGTGAGGGTGCCGGCGAGCGCGGCGGCGACGTCGCTGAGACTCTGCAACTGCTCGGTCACGTGGGTGGTTTCGGCGGCCACCGTCAGGATTCCCACGATCTGCCCAGCGCTGTCGCGGACGGCCGAGTGACCCCGGGTGAAGACCACCTGCTCGACCACCCCGGAGCTGTCCCGGATCAGGGGGAGCGTGGACTCCTTCTCCAGGAAGGGCACGCCCTGCCGGTAGGCGCGCTCGATCACGTCACCGAAGCCGGGCAGCGACCAGATTTCGGCGTACACCTCGGCGGCCGGTCGACCGAGGGCAGCCGGGTGTTTGCTCCCCAACAACTCGGCATAACCGTCGTTGTAGAGCAGGACGAGGTCGTCGCCGTACGCCAGTGCCATCGGCATCGGCGAGGCGAGGATCAGCTCGACCACGGCCCGGACCGCCGGATCCCACCCCTCGCGCGGGCCGAGGGCGGTGGCGGACCAGTCGTGGGCGAGCACGGCGGCCGCACCGGGCCCGGTGGATTCGCCGGGGACCGGGATTGCTGGCGTGGGGACTCGCCCGACCGTTCCTGGCATGTTCGCAGCCTAGCCGGCCGTCGGCCAGCCGCATCCGATCATGTGCGCGGGTCGCGGCCGGCCCCGGCGGGGTGACTGTTAGGGCAGGTCAGGACCCCTGTTTGACGACTTGTCGGAAAAATGGCAGGGAGCCACACGGACTGCCGCACCGGTGGCCGGGTATGCCCCCGGCGCAGTCCATGCGACAGGAGGGACATCATGCTGAAAACCCTCGCGGTTCGGCAGGCCGACATCGGCGATGCCATCGCCGACACCTGGAGGTCGGTGCTGCTCTTCATCCCGAAGGCAGTGGCCTTCATCGTCATCCTCGTGGTCGGCTGGATCATCGCCAGAGCGGTCCTCAAGATCGTGGATGCGGTGCTGGAACGGGTGCATTTCGACGAGGCCGTCGAACGCGGAGGCATCAAACGGGCACTGGAGAGAACGAAGTACGACGCCAGCGACATCCTGGCCAGGTTGGCGTACTACGCCGTCCTGCTGTTCACCCTGCAGTTCGCCTTCGGAGTCTGGGGGCCCAACGCGATCAGTAACCTGATCAGCGGTGTGGTGGCCTGGCTGCCGCGCGCGTTCGTCGCGATCGTCATCGTGGTGATCGCGGCCGCGATCGCCAACGCCGCCCGCGATCTGGTCACCGGGGCGCTGGGCGGGCTCTCGTACGGCAAGGTCCTGGCCGACCTGACGGCGATCTTCATCATCGCGCTCGGCGTGATCGCCGCGCTGAACCAGGTGGGTATCGCCACCACGGTCACCACTCCGGTGCTGATCGCGGTGCTCGCCACGGTCGCCGGCATCCTGATCGTCGGCGTCGGCGGTGGTCTGGTGAAGCCCATGCAGAACCGCTGGGACGGCTGGCTCGACCGGGCCGCCCAGGAAGCCCGGGCGATGCAGGAGCATCGGCGGGCCACCTCGGCCGGGCGCGGCGACATGGAGCGGCAGATGGCCGACCGTGGCGGCGACCGGACCCAGGCCATGCCCCGGGTCGACGAGCAGTCGACGATGTCCGGTGGGCGCGGCACGTACCAGTCCGGTGCGGCCGACGAGACCCAGCAGTACCGCCCGTAGCGGGGCGCGACGGCACGATCGTGAGGGGAAGGGCGTCCGCGTTGCGCGGGCGCCCTCTCCGCGTCGCGAGCCGTACGGGGTGACCGGGTGGGTCAGGAACGGTCGAGCGAACGGGCCAGCGCGCAGACGGCGACGAGCCGGGTGAGCGGCCACTCCGGCTCGCTCCAGTCCACCGGGCCCCGCGGCGGCGTCCACCCGTGCTCCAGGGCGGCCTCGCGTACCCCCTCGGCGTAGCCGGCGAGCGTCGCGGCGGTCAACGGCCGCCGGTCGCCGTCCAGGCTGTCCCGCACGGCGGCGGCGTGCTGGTCGACCAGCGCCAGCAGTCCGGGACGCGCGGCGGCGGCGGCGAGGCCGGCGGTGCCCACGGAGACGGTGAGGGCGGCCAGGGTGGACCGCGCCGAGTCGACGGCGGTCCGGGAGGCGACCCGGTTGAACGGCACACGCATGGTGACCGAGGCTAACCGACCGGTCACCGGGCCGGCCTCGGCCGCTCGGCGGGTGTCGGTTGTGCCACCGGACGAGTCGGGCTGGCCGCGGGGGTTGATCCGGCACAGACGGGGCAGCAGGAGAGGGACGGCGCAGCCCGGCACAGAGCACGGACGGCGCCGGGTGGGGCGGCAGACAGCAGGGAGGCACCGATGGGGGAACCGACGGACGGGCCGGACGAGCGGCACCGGCGGCCGGCAGGGGTGAGCGACGAGACGGTCGCGGCGCTGGGCAAGCTCAGCGAGGCGCTGGAGTGCGTGGAACGGGCCCGTGGGCACCTGTACTCGCTGCACCAGTTGATCGGGCACGCCGACCTGATGCTCGACGACGCGGTGGAGCAGTTCCGCGCCGCCGGACATCCACACATCGCCGAACGTATCGACGCCGAACTGCTCGGCCGCAACGTGATTGCCGGCCGGTGGACGTTCCAGATCGTCGAGGACTTCGACGACGGCTACCACGCGCTGTTCCGCGAACTGGACCGGCAGGCCCGTGACGAGTTGGTGGGCGGGCGACGCCATCTGTTCGAGGCGGAGATGAAGGAGCGCCGCCGCACCCGGGGCCGACCGGGACACGAGGCCCGGCCGGTCGGCGAGGGCTAGTCGCCGGTCGCGTTGGCCGGCCGACGCCGGGCGGCGTCGTCGGCGATGATCACGGTCGCCACCATGAGCGCGACGCAGAGGCTGAACAGCCAGGACTCGTCGGAGACGAGCCAGGCCGACACGGGCGCCTGCAGCGCGGCGAGCAGGAAGCCGAGCCAGGCGAGGCGGCGCTGACGCGTGGAGAGGATTCCGGAGCCTTGATGCATCCCGAAATTCTTACGCGAACTGGCCCCTTTGCCGTCCTCCGATCGGCCGATTCTGGCTGAGCTGTCCGCATTCTCAACCGTCCGGACACCAGTTCTTGTCGCGGCGCACGGGCGGCTCCCGCCGCCGGTAAGGTGCGCTGCGGCAGGATGGGGTCCCGTGTCCACCTCGCCCGCGCCGCCCCGCGCCACGCTGCTCCTGCTGGCCTATCTCGCGTTCGTCAGCCTCGGCCTGCCCGACGGACTGCTCGGCGTCGGCTGGCCGTCGATCCGCGCGGACTTCGGCGTACCCACCGAGGCGGTCGGACTGCTGCTCACCGCAGGCACGGTCGGCTATCTCGCCTCCAGCGTGCTGGCCGGGTTCACGCTGGCCCGCCTCGGCGTGGGCGCGCTGCTCGCCGGCAGCACCCTGCTGGCCAGCCTGGCGCTGACCGGCTACGCCGTGAGCCCCGGGCTGGCCGTGCTCGTGGGCTGCGCGCTGGTGCTCGGGCTGGGCTCCGGTGCGATCGACTCCGGGCTCAACGCGTACGCCGCCGGGGCCTTCGGCCCGCGACACATGAACTGGCTGCACGCCTTCTTCGGCCTCGGCGTGGCGATCGGGCCACTGATCATGACGGCGGCGCTCAGCGCCGGGCTGGCCTGGCGGTGGGGGTACGGCATCGTGGCCGGCGCCCAACTCGCTCTCGCCACCGCGTTCGCGCTCACCGTACGCGCGTGGCAGCGTCGCGCTCCCGCTCCCGAGCCGGGCGTGGGGACGACCGACGCCGCGCCCGCGGTCCGGGTGCCGGTCCTGGCCACGCTGCGGCTGCCGGCGGTCTGGTCCGGGGCACTGGCCTTCGCGCTGTACGTGGCCATCGAGGTGTCCGCCGGACTCTGGGCGTTCCTGCTGCTCACCCAGGGGCGCGGCCTGAGCGCCGCCGTGGCGGGCGGCTGCGTCTCCGCGTACTGGGGCAGCCTCTTCGTCGGCCGGGTGGTGCAGGGCGTGGTCGCCGAGCGGCTGGGGCCCCGGCTGGTGTTGCGGGTCAGCCTGGGCGGCATGGCCCTCGGTGCGGCGCTGATCGCGGTGCCCGGGTCGGCCGTGCTGGCCGTGCTCGGCCTGGTCGTGCTGGGGTTCGCCGCCGCGCCGGTGTTCCCTCTGCTCACCCTCACCACCGCCGACCGGGTGGGCGCGGCGCACGCGGACCGGGCCATCGGGTTGCAGATCGGTGCCGCCGGTGTGGGCGCGGCGCTCGTCCCGACAGGCCTCGGCGTGCTGATCAGCAACCTGTCGGTGCAGGTGCTCGGCCCGGCCCTGGTGGTGCTCGCGCTGGCGTTGATCGTGCTCTACGAACTGGGCGCCCGCCGGCCCGCCGCCGGAAGCGGGCCGGAGCAGCCCGGCCCCGGCTCCGATGCGTCCGGGCCCGCAGCGGCCGAGCCCGCCGCGTCCGGGACGCCGGCCCGGTCCCGGGCCGCTCTGCCCGACGCGGACTATCCGTTGTCCGGTCCGGTCCGGCCGGTCGTCGACGGGCGGTAGGCGCGCTGCGGGTCGGTCGGCTCCCGCCCGGCGCCCTCGGCCTCTCCGCCACGGTCGGCCGCCGCGGGCCCGTGCCCGAAGGCGGCCTCCTCACCGGCGTCGTTGCCGGTCACGTCGTCGGCCTGCCCGTCGATGCTGGAGCCCGCCACGGCGCGCTCCAACTCCTCCAGCGGAAGCCGTTCCTCGTCGCGCCACACCCTGTCGTCCGTCATGACTTCAGCCGTACCCGGGCGCGATGATCGCAAACGGGTACCAGCCGGCCCGAGACACGACGATGGCCGCCGGGAACTCCGGCGGCCATCCTCGGTCGGTTCGCGGGATCACGGCTGCGGGCGGTCCACCGAGCCACGCCAGGCGCCGGTCTCCTGACCGCGCCGCTCGATGAACGTCTTGAACCGCTCCAGATCGCCCTTGGCCCGCCGGTCGACGATGCCGAGCTTGTCGCCGGCCTGCTCGACCACCCCGTGCGGCTCGAACTCGAGCTGGAGGGTGACCCGGGTCTTGCCCTCGTCCAGGCGGTGGAAGGTCACCACACCGGCCTGCTGGGTGCCGCCGGTGGAGCGCCAGGCGACCCGCTCGTCGGGCAACTGCTCGGTGATCTCGGCGTCGAACTCGCGCTTCACGCCGGCGATGTCCACCGTCCAGTGGGTCATCGTGTCGGAGAGCTGCCGGACCTCCTGCACGCCCTCCATGAACTGGGGGAACTCCTCGAACTGCGTCCACTGGTCGTACGCGGTGCTTACGGGTACGGAAACCTCGACGTGTTCGGTAACGCCACTCATCAGGAACCCTCCTCTGGTCGCGGGTGATGGCCGGATCGGGGGACGATCCTGCTCACCAGCGAGTTGTCTCGTTCTTGTTGCCGAGCGCGGCCCACACCTCGGAGACCGTCTGGTACTCGGTGCCCTCGGGCAGCCGCTCCAGCGCCGCCACGATGTCGTCGGGCGCCTCGTTCTCCCGGGCGCTGGCGATGAGCACCAGTCGGTCGCCGGGCAGCGCGCTCATGGAGATGAACCGGCCGAGCCGGCTGCGCTGCTCGACGTCGGTGGAACTCATCCCCTGCGGCGTGCCGGTGCGCAGGTCGCCCGCCGGTGCCGTGGTGGTCTCCGGCTGGTCCTCGCCGGCCGGTTCCGGCACCCGGGACTCGTCGACCCGAGAGCCACCGGTCCCCGGCCCCTGCACGAGGCCGCTGACCTCCTGGCTCATCTGCTCGTCGATCCTCGGTCCGTGCTTGCTGTTGCCACGCTCCATGCCTTCTGCGCTACCCGGCACCCCGCCCGGTAAACCGGCACCGCGTCACGAACCGGCCCCCGGGCCGGACATCCGGGCGGACAACCGGCGCTTAGGAGTCGGCGGCCTTCCGCGGCGGCAGAATCGGCTCCTGGAGGTCCTTCTCGCCCGCCTGCAACTGCCGGCCGCGCTGCACCTCGGCGTTGATCTGCACCCCGAGCATCAGGGCGGAGTTGGACAGGTAGAGCCAGACCAGGAACGCGATGGCCGCGCCCAGGCTCCCGTACGTCGTGTTGTACGAGGCGAACTTGGCCACGTAGAGGCCGAAGCCGAAGGAGACCGCCGCCCAGGAGACCAGGGCCACCGCGCCGCCGGGGGTGAGCCAGCGGAAGCGGGGCTGGCGCACGTTCGGGGCGATCCAGAACAGCAGGGACAGCAGCACCGCCATGACTATGGCGAGCACCGGCCACTTCGCCACGCTCCACACCGTCCGGGCCAGGCCGCCGGCGTGGATCAGGTCGCCGACCGCGTCGGTGACCGGGCCGCTGACGATCAGCGCGAGGGCGACCACCGCGAGCAGCACCAACGTCACCGCGGCCAAGCCGATCTGCACCGGCCGCAGCTTCCAGACCGGCCGACCCTCGGTCACCCCGTAGATCGCGTTGGAGGCACGGGTGAACGCCCCGATGAAGCCCGACGCCGACCACAGCGCGCCGAGCAGACCGAAACTCAGCAGCACCTTCACGTTGCTCTGCTGAACCACCACGGCCCGGATCACCCCGACCACGCCGCCGTCCTTGTCAGCCACCACCGATCCGGCACCCACCTGCTTGGCGAGGTCGACAACCGTGTCCAGGGTCCGCTCGCCGTCGGAGACCAGACCGACCAGGGCCACCACCACGATGGCGGACGGAAAGAGCGCCAGCACCCCGTAGTAGGTGAGTGCGGCGGCCCAGTCGGAGCAGTTGTCGTTGACGAAGTTCGTCACGCTGCGCACCAGCACCCCGCGCCAGGTCCGCCAGCTCAGCTGCCGCATCCGCCGGGGCACCGGCGCACCCGGCGTGTCGGCGCGCGTCGTACCGGGCTCCGTGGTCGTCATGCCCGCTCCCTGTTCCCCGGCCACCGGATGACCGGTCATCCGGTCGGGCCTGGCCCGGCCGGTACCCGAAGCGGGAAATCGACAAACCCGGGGCCGACGCCGCCGTGGTGCGGCCCCGCCCGCGACGCGTTTGCCACCCCGCCCGCGGGGAACGGTGACAGTGATTCTGTCGACACGGAGGAGGACGAGATGCCCGGGCGCGAGGACCTGCCCAGCACGCTGCGACGCTCCCCGGACAAGGCGCAGCGGACCTGGGAGAAGACACACGACTCGGCGGTGGAGACCTACGGCGAGGGCGAGCGGTCGCACCGCACCGCCTTCGCGGCGGTGAAGCACCAGTTCGAGAAGGTGGGCGACCACTGGGAGCCGAAGGGCCGTAAGGGCCCGAGCGACCGGCAGGCCGCTGGCGGCGGCCCGGAGCGGCGCGCACCCACCGCCGGTGGGGTGGACGCCAACGCCAGCAAGGACCACCTCATGTCGGTGGCCCGCAAGCTGGACGTACCCGGTCGGTCGAGCATGACCAAGCCGGAGCTGGTCACGGCCATCGAGAAGGCCAACGACCGGGCCACCCGCAAGGCTCGCGGCGACTGACCCACGCACAGCGTGCTACGGGCGGACGCCACCCCGGCCTCCGCCCGTAGCGTTCACCAGTGACCGCCGCCGGGCGCCTCGATGTGCACCGCCTTCGTGGCGCTGAACTCGTCCAGCAGCTCCGGGCCGTACCCGAAGCCCTGCCCGCTGGCCCGGCGCGGATGCGCGGCACCGCCGGGCGCCCCGCCGAACACCGAGTTGACTTTCACGGTGCCCACCGGCAGTTCCCGCCACGCCCGCTGCGCATGGCTCATCGACGCGGTCAGCACCGTCGCGGCCAGCCCGTACTCCGAGTCCGCCGCGCAGGTCAGCGCCTCGTCGAAGGAGTCGACCACCACCACCGGGGCGACCGGCCCGAACGTCTCCTCCCGTACCAGCACCATGTCGTGCCGGCAGTCGGTGACCACGGTCGCCGGGTAGTACGCCCCGGGCCCGTCCGGCACCCCCCCACCGGTACGCACCCGCGCGCCGGCCGCCGCCGCCGCGCTCACCTGCCCGTGCACGTGGTCGCGGTGCCGCCGGTCGACGAGCGGGCCCAGCTCGGTGCCCGGGTCCCGACCCGGCCCGACCCGCAGTGCGCCGGCCCGCCGCACCAGCGCCGCCACGAAGTCGTCGGCCACCTCCCGGTGTACGTAGATCCGTTCCACCGCGACGCAGATCTGCCCGGCGTTCGCGAACGCCCCGAGCGCGGCCTGCTCCGCCGCCCAGTCGGGGTCGACACCCGCGTCGACGACCAACGGGTCGCTGCCGCCGTTCTCCAGCAGCACCTTCGCGCCGGTACGGGCCGCGGCGGCGGCGATCTTCCGCCCGGTGGCTGTGGAACCGACGTGCGCGACCACGTCCACGTCCTGTGTGGCCAGTGCCGCGCCGACCTCCGGACCACCGGTGAGCAGGGACAGCACCCCGGCCGGCAGCGCCGCGTCCAGGGCGCGCGTCAGCAGCCAACCCGTCGCCGGCGTTCGCTCGCTGGGCTTGTAGAGCACCACGTTGCCGGTGACCAGGGCCGCGCCGAGCAGTCCGCAGGACACCGCCACCGGGTCGTTCCAGGGGGTGATGACGGCGACCACGCCCCGGGGCTGGGGCGTCATGAAGTCCGCCGCGTCAGTCGCGCCGTTCAACGTCCGCCCGCCGCGTAGCGGGGCCAGCTCCGCGTACTGTCGCAGGGTGCCGATCCCCGCCTCGACGCCGCCGCGGGCGTCCGCGAGCGGCTTGCCCATCTCCGCGGTGACCGCCGCCGCCAGCTCGTCGGTGACGGCCGCGACCGCGTCCGCGGCCCGGTGCAGCGCCGCCGCCCGCTCCGCCGGCGCGGTCGCCGCCCACTGCGCGGTCGCGTCCCGCGCCGCCTGGGCCGCCTTGCCGACCTCGTCGGCCGTGGCGACCGGCACGGAGCTGACCGGTTCGCCGTCCGCCGGATCGTGGACGACCAGCTCGCCGCCGGCCCCGCCCGCGCCCCACACCCCGCCCACCAGCTGCGCAACCGTGTACATGCGGCGCTGGATGCCCCGGCCCCGGCGAGACAAACGCGTTTCGCCCGGTTGCGCGCCGGGTAGGCGGATCGGGTGACTACCACCGGCGCGCAGAGCGCGGACGCCGTCGTCGTCGGCGCCGGGCACAACGGCCTGGTCGCGGCGAACCTGCTGGCCGACGCCGGTTGGGACGTGGTGGTGCTGGAGGCGACCGCCGTACCCGGCGGCGCGGTGCAGTCCGCCGAGGTGACCGCCCCGGGCTACCTGAGCGACCTCTACAGCTCGTTCTACCCCCTGGGGTACGCCTCGCCGGTGCTGAACGGCCTCGACCTGGGCCGGTACGGGCTGTCCTGGCGGCACGCCCCGGACGTGCTGGCACACCTGCTGCCCGACGGCCGGGCGGCGGTGATCAACCGGGACCCCGACGTCACGGCCGCCTCGCTGGAGCAGTTCGCCCCCGGCGACGGGAAGCGCTGGCTGAACGCGTACACCGACTGGCTCGACGTGGCCGAGCCGATGCTCACCACCATCACCACGCCGTTCCCCCCGGTGCGCGGCGGCCTGGGCCTGCTGCGCCGGCTGCGGGTCGCGGGCGCCCTGCGGCTGGCCCGCCGACTCGTGGTGCCGGTGCGCAAGCTCGGCGACGAGCTGTTCGACGGTCCGGGCGGGCCGGCGCTGCTCGCCGGCTGCGCCCTGCACACCGACCTGTCCCCCGAGGAGGCCGGCTCCGGCGTGTACGGCTGGCTGCTGGCCATGCTCGGCCAGCAGGTCGGCTGGCCGGTGCCCGACGGCGGCGCGCGGCAGATCACCAACGCGCTGGTGGCCCGCCTGCAGGAACGCGGTGGTCGCATCCTCTACGGCGCGCGGGTCGACCGGGTGCTCACCGCGCGCGGCCGGGCGATGGGCGTCCGCACCGAGGGCGGCGCGCTGTGGCGGGCCCGCCGGGCCGTCCTCGCCGACGTGCCGGCCCCGGCCCTCTACCTCGACCTGGTCGGGGCTTCGGTGCTGCCGTCGCGGCTGGTCGAGGACCTGGCGCACTTCCGGTGGGACGGCTCGACGCTGAAGGTGGACTGGGCGCTCTCCGCCCCGGTCCCGTGGACCAACCGGGAGGTCGCCGGCGCCGGCACCGTGCATCTCGGCGCGGACCTCGACGGGCTGACCCGCTACGCCGGCGAACTCGCCCGCGGCGAACTGCCCCGCGACCCGTTCCTACTGGTCGGGCAGATGTCCGTGGCCGACCCGAGCCACTCACCGCCGGGCACCGAGTCGCTGTGGTCGTACACCCACCTGCCGTTCCGAAAGGACTGGCGGGCCGAGGAGATCGCTGGGCACGTGCAGCGCATGGAGGACGTGCTGGAGGCGGCGGCCCCGGGCTTCCGGCAGCTCATCGTGGGACGGCACGTGGCCGGGCCCGCCGAGCTGGAGAAGGGCGACCCGAGCCTGGTCGGGGGCGCGCTCGGCGGGGGCACCGCCGCCGCGTACCAGCAGCTGTTCCTGCGCCCGATTCCCGGCCTGGGCCGGGCGGACACCCCGGTGGACCGGCTCTTTCTGGCCAGCTCGTCGGCGCACCCGGGCGGTGGGGTGCACGGCGCACCGGGCGCGAACGCGGCCCGCGCGGCCCTGGCCCGCGACCGTGCCCTGACCGGCGCCGCCTACGCGGCGGCGATCGCCACCGCCCACCGGGCCGTCTACCCCCCGACCTGATGCGGTGATCAAGAGGTTTGCGTCAGATTCCGGCTCGCCGGTGACGCAAACCTCTTGATCACCGCTGGGGGCGGGGTCAGTTGGTGATGTTGCGGTGTTTGCTGCGCAGGCGGAACGGCATCAGCGCGCTCTCGACCTTGGTCGCCGTGGTCATCTTGGAGACGCCGTCGCGCCGCTCCTCGAAGCGGATCGGGACCTCCAGGATCGTGTGGCCCAGCTTGGTCGCCAGGTAGTGCATCTCGACCTGGAAGCTGTAGCCGTTGGACTGCACGCGGTGCAGGCCGATGTCCTTCAGCGCGTCGGCCCGCCAGATCTTGAAACCGGCGGTCAGGTCCCGGATGCGCACCCGCAGCAGCGTGTGCACGTAGAGGTTCGCCCATCCGCTGAGTGCGCGCCGGTACAGCGGCCAGTTCTCGTCCAGCTCGCCACCGGGCACGTACCGGGAGCCGATCACCACGCCGGCCTGGGTGGAGAGCAGCGCGCCCAGCATCCCCGGCAGCGCCTCCGGCGGGTGCGACAGGTCGGCGTCCATCTGTGCCACGAACTCGGCGCCGCCATCGAGAGCCCGGGTCATCCCGTCGACGTACGCCCGGCCCAGGCCCTCCTTGCCGGCCCGGTGCATCACCTCGATCCGCTCCGGATACTCGATGGCCAGCTTGTCGGCCACCTCGCCGGTGCCGTCGGGGGAGTTGTCGTCGGCGACGAGGATGCGCAGCCCCGGCAGCGGCAGCGCGAGCAGCCGCTCGACCAGCGCCGGGAGGTTGCCCGCCTCGTTGTAGGTGGGCACGACGACGGTCAGGTGTGCGTCTCGCCACGGCGACGGCAGTTGGACGGGCTCGATCATGTCGGACATCCTCGGTTTGCGGACAGGGCTACCTGAGAGGGTAGCCAGTTGCCCGATCCGGATTGAAAAGGCTCCCCGTCGATCGGGCCGGCCGCAGGTGGCGGCGCGCTCAGCGCAGGCGACGGGCCATCGCGGTGAGGGCCATCGCGCGGCCCACACCGGCGCTCGCGCCGGTCACCACCACCGTCTGCCCCGTCACCGGGAGCCCTTCTGCCGGGTGGCGATGTCGGAGAGCCGGTCCAGCGTCTCCCGGTTGCGCAGGTGCAGCACCAGGTCGTTGATCTTGTTGCGGATCCAGCGCAGCGGGCCGGCCGCGAAGTCCTCACCGAGGCGGACGCGGGTGGCGTCGCCGTCGACCGGCTCCAGGGTGAACGCCACGATCGCCTCGCCGGCCGGCCACAGGCCGGCGCGCAGCACCAGCCGGTGCGGCGGCTCGCAGGCCAGCACCGTCGAGGCGTCCTGCAACGAGAACGGCCACGGCCCGGCCCGGTGGTGCAGTTGGCTGCCCACCCGTGGCCAGGCGTCGTCCACGTCGCGCACGTGCGCGGTCCCGACCACCCAGTCGCTGTACGTCCACCCGTCGGCCAGCACGTCGAACACCCGCTGCGGGGGAGCGTCGATTACTTTCTCCACTATCGCCACTGGGCTCCCATACCCGCCTCGCGACGGAGGTTAACGGGCCGGCGGGTTAGCTTCTCGGAAGCGGCGGGTAAGGCCGACCGGGGCACCGCCGCCGGCGTTGGCCCACGGCGCCGACGACGACGTTTACTCCTCGGGGCGCCGGGAACCCGCCGGCTGTGCGACAGGACCAGGAGGATCCGTATCAGCGCAGGTCAGCCCGGGTTTACGCCGGTGTTGGCCGGGCTGGCCACGGGCCTGCTGAACCCCCCGGGGGAGTCCTGTACGACGCGGTCCTGCTCGACCGCGACGGCACGCTGATCGAGGATGTGCCGTACAACGGCGACCCGGAGAAGGTCCGTCCGGTCCCGGGGGCGCGGGCGGCGCTGGACCGGCTGCGGGCCGCCGGGTTGCGCCTGGCGGTGGTGACCAACCAGTCGGGTCTGGCCCGGGGCTACTTCAGCGAGGAGCAGATGCGGGCGGTGCATGCCCGCGTGGAGGAGCTGCTGGGTGGCTTCGACGCCTGGCTGGTCTGCCCGCACGACGACTCCGACCGATGCGACTGCCGTAAACCGGCGCCCGGTCTGGTGCACGCCGCCGCCCGCGAGCTGGGCACGAGCGCGTCGCGCTGTGTGCTGGTGGGTGACATCGGCCGCGACGTGGACGCGGCACTGGCCGCCGGTGCGGCCGGGGTGCTGGTGCCCACCCCGGTGACCCGACCGGAGGAGATCGCCGCCGCCGGCTGGGTGGCCGCGGACCTGCCCTCGGCGGTGGACGAGATCCTGCGCCGCCAGCGGGCCGTGCAACCCGCCGAGGCCGGCGAGCGGGTGGGCACGGCGTTGGTGGTGCGCTCGGATTCGGCCGGGGACGTGCTCGTCACCGGGCCGGCGATCCGCGCCGTCGCGGCCGGCGCGCGGCGGGTGGTGCTGCTCTGCGGGCCCCGTGGACGCGCCGCCGCCGAGCTGCTGCCCGGCGTCGACGAGATCATCGAGCACCCGCTGCCGTGGATCGACCCCGCGCCGGCGCCGATCGACCCGGACGCCATGCGGGGCCTGACCGCCCGTCTCGCCGCCGTCGGCGCGGACGAGGCGGTGGTGTTCACGTCGTTCCACCAGTCCGCCCTGCCGCTCGCGTTGCTGCTGCGGATGGCCGGGATCAACCGGATCGCCGCGATCAGCGACGACTACCCGGGCTCCCTGGTGGACATCCGCCACCGGGTGCCGGTGGGCGTCCCCGAACCCGAGCGGGCGCTCTCCCTCGCCGCCGCCGCCGGCTACCGGCTGCCGGTCGGCGACGAACCCGTGCTCCGGCTCCGGGGCGACACCGTGGCACTGCGCCCGGCCGCTGCCGGTGACCCCGGTTACGTGGTGCTGCACCCCGGGTCGGCCGCGTCGAGCCGGGCCTGCCCGACCGAGCTGGCGGCGCGGATCGCCGCGGCGCTGACCGCCGCCGGGCATCGGGTGCTGGTCACCGGCGGGCCCGACGAGCGTACGGTCACCGCCCGGGTCGCGGCGGCGGGCGGCACCGACCTGGGCGGCCGGACCGACCTGGCCGGGCTGGCCGCGCTCGTCGCGGACGCCGCCGCCGTGGTGGTCGGCAACACCGGGCCCGCGCACCTGGCCGCCGCGGCCGGGGTGCCGGTCGTGAGCCTCTTCGCGCCGACCGTCCCTTTCGGGCAGTGGGGGCCCTACCGGGTGCCCACCGTCCGGCTCGGCGACGCGGGCGCGCCCTGCCGTGACACCCGGGCGGCCAGCTGCCCGGTCCCGGGGCACCCGTGCCTCAGCGGCCTCGACCCGGCCGAGGTGGTCGAGGCGGTACGCACGCTCGTGCCCAGCGGTGGTGGCAACCGATGAACATCCTGCTCTGGCACGTGCACGGCTCCTGGACCACGTCCTTCGTGCACGGCAGCCACCGCTACCTGATCCCCACCACACCCGACCGTGGTCCGTACGGCCTCGGCCGGGCCCGCACCTACCCGTGGCCGGACAGCGCCGTCGAGGTGGCCCCCGACGACCTGCCCGGCAGCGACGTCGACCTGGTCGTCCTGCAACGTCCAGAGGAGATCGACCTGGCCGAGCAGTGGCTCGGGCGGCGCCCCGGGCGTGATGTGCCCGCCATCTACGTCGAGCACAACACCCCCAAGGGCGACGTGCCGAACACCCGCCACCCGATGGCCGACCGCGCCGACCTGCTCGTCGCCCACGTCACCGGGTTCAACCAGATCTTCTGGGACACCGGCGCGACCCGCACCAGGGTGGTCGATCACGGCATCGTCGCGCCGACCGTGTCGTACACGGGTGAACTGGACCGGCTCGCCGTGGTGATCAACGAACCGGTGCGGCGGGGCCGGGTGACCGGCACGGACCTGCTGCCCGAGTTCGCCGAGATCGCGCCGCTGGACGTGTTCGGCATGGGCGTCGCGGGTCTCGCCGACCATCTCGGGCTGTCCGCCGACCGGCTCACCAGCCACGACGACGTACCCCAGGACCGGATGCACGCCGAGCTGGCCCGCCGGCGCGCGTACCTGCACCTGTGCCGCTGGACCTCCCTCGGGCTCAGCCTCATCGAGGCGATGACGATCGGCATGCCGGTCGTCGCGCTCGCCACCACCGAGGCGGTGACCGCGGTGCCACCGGAGGCGGGGGCGCTCGCCACCCGGATGGACACCCTGCTCGACGCCGCCCGCCGGTTCATCGCCGAGCCGGCGGCCGCACGTCAGGCCGGCGTGGCGGCACGGGCCGCCGCGCGGGACAGGTACGGCCTCGACCGTTTCCTCGCTGACTGGGACCGGCTGCTGGAGGAGGAAGTATGCGGATCGCGATGATCTCGGAGCACGCCAGCCCGCTCGCCATCCTCGGAGGCGAGGACGCCGGCGGCCAGAACACGCACGTCGCCGAGCTGTCAGCCGCGCTCGCCGCCGCCGGGCACGAGGTGCGGGTCTACACCCGCCGCGACGCCCTCGACCTGCCGGTGACCGTGCGCGCCCCGGACGGGTACGACGTGGTGCACGTGCCGGCCGGTCCGGCCGAGCCGGTCGCGAAGGACGCGTTGCTGCCGCACATGCGCGAGTTCAGCCGCTGGCTCATCGAGCGGTGGCGCGGCGGGGACTGGACGCCCGAGGTGATCCACGCGCACTTCTGGATGAGTGGCCTGGCCGCGTTGACCGCCGGTCGGCAGACCGGGGTGCCGGTGGTGCAGACGTACCACGCGCTGGGCACGGTCAAGCGCCGCTACCAGGGCGTGCAGGACACCAGCCCGGCCCGGCGCATCTCCTACGAGCGGGAACTGGGCCGCTCGGTGGACCGGGTGGTCGCCCAGTGCCGCGACGAGGTCGGAGAGCTGGTCCGGATGGGCGTGCCCCGGTCCCGGATGACCGTCGTGCCCTCCGGGGTCAACCTCGCCTCGTTCTCCCCGCTCGGGCCGGTCGCCGACCGTGAGCCGGGCCGAGCCCGGATCCTGACCGTGGGCCGGCTGGTCGAGCGCAAGGGTTTCCAGACGGTGGTCCGCGCCATGGCGCTGGTGCCCGACGCCGAGTGTGTGGTGGTCGGCGGTCCGCCCGAGGGGCTGCTGGAGACCGACCCGTACGCCCGCAGGCTGCGCGCCCTGGCCGAGTCGTGCGGGGTCGCCGACCGGGTGCACCTCGTCGGCGCGGTGCCCCGGGAGGAGATGGGCCGCTGGTACCGCTCGGCGGACCTGCTGGTCGCCGCGCCCTGGTACGAGCCGTTCGGGTTGACCCCGCTGGAGGCGATGGCGTGCGGCGTGCCGGTCGTCGGCACCGCCGTGGGCGGCATCCGCGACACCGTCGTCGACGGCACGACCGGCGACCTCGTACCGGCCCGGGATCCGCAGGCCCTCGCCGCCGCGATCCAGCGGCTGCTCGTCGACCGGATCCGCCGCTTCCGGTACGCCACGGCGGCGCGCGAGCGAGCCCGGTCGCGCTACTCCTGGGAGGTCACCGCCGAGCGCCTGGCCGAGGTCTACGGCGAGGTCGCCGCCGTGCGCCGGCCGACCCGGGTGGTGGCCTGATGCCGGCGGGCAGCCCGCTCGACGTGCACCTGACCAACCTCGCCGCGGCACTGGCGCCGTACCGCCGGTGTGAACCGCAACTGGCGCGCTGGGGCGCGGCCCTCGCGCACCGGCTGGCCGGCGGCGGACGGCTGCTCGTCGCCGGCAACGGTGGCAGCGCCGCCGAGGCCCAGCACCTCACCGCCGAGCTGGTGGGCAAGCTGCACGACGACCGCCAGCCCCTGTCGGCCATCGCCCTGCACGCCGAGACCAGCGCGGTGACCGCCATCGCCAACGACTACGGCTACGGCGATGTCTACGCCCGTCAGGTCCGCGCCCACGGCCGGCCCGGCGACGTCCTGTTGCTGCTCAGCACCAGCGGCACCAGCCTCAACCTGCTCACCGCCGCGCACGCGGCGCGCGACGCCGGCCTGACCACGTGGGCACTCACCGGGCCCGCTCCCAACCCGCTCGCCGACGCCTGCGACGAGGTGCTCGCCGTGCCGTCGGCCGACACCCAGGTCGTCCAGGAGCTGCATCTCGTCACCAGCCACCTGATCTGCGAGTACCTCGAACAGGAACTGCCCGCCGCGCTGGCCGTGACCGGCGCCGCCGCGGGTGTGCCCGTCGAGCCGGCGCCGGCCGGTCGGCTCGCGTCCGGGCCGGTGCGGACCGGGGTCGAGGTGGTGCTCGACGGCGGGGCCGGACAGCAGGTCGACGCGTGAGGATGAGGGGGGAAGCGTGAGGGGACCCGTGGTGGTGGTCGGGGACACCCTGCTCGACCGGGACGTGGAAGGGGTGGTGAACCGCCTCTGCCCGGACTCCCCGGTGCCGGTGCTCGACGAGACCTCGGCCGTCGACCGGCCCGGCGGCGCCGGCCTCGCGGCGGTCTTCGCGGCCGCGCAGGGCGCCGAGGTGGTGCTGATCACCGCCCTCGCCGACGACGCCGGGGGCGCGCGGCTCAGCGCGCTGCTCGCCGCGGCCGGCGTGCAGGTGTACCCGCTGAGCCTGTCCGGCGCGACCCCGGAGAAGATCCGGCTGCGGGCCCGGGGCCGGGTGCTGCTGCGTCACGACCGTGGCGGCGCCTCCGGCGAGCCGGGTCAGCCCTCCGACGAGGTGCTGCGGGTGCTCGCCGCGGCGTCGGCGGTGCTGGTCAGCGACTACGGCCGGGGAGTGGCCCGCCAGCCCGCGCTGCGCGCCGCGCTGGCCGCCACCCGCGCGCCGGTCGTGTGGGACCCGCACCCGCGCGGCCCGGCCGCGGTGCCCGGGGTGCACCTGGTCACCCCGAACGAGTCGGAGGTACGCGAGCTGGTCTCCGCGCTGCCCGGCGCGTCCCGGCTGGCCACCGCGTCCCGGGGTGCGCAGGGACTGCGGCGGCGGTGGCGGGCGGGCGCGGTCGCGGTGACGTTGGGCGGGGACGGCGCGTTGCTCTGCCACGCCGGGTCGACGCCGCTTGTGGTGCCCACCCAGGGCAGCGCCGAGGGCGACACCTGTGGGGCCGGTGACCGGTTCGCCGCCGCCGCCAGTCTCGCGCTGGCCGAGGGCGCGCTGGTCTCCGAGGCGGTGCAGGCGGCGGTCGCCGAGGCGTCCGCGTACGTGGCGGGCGGGGGAGTGGCCACGGCCCTGCCGCCACCGGAGCAGCCGTTTCCGCGCGTCCTGCGGGCGGGGTCGAACCGCGGACCGGCGAGCGGGCACGGGGTCGCCGGCCCGGGTGGTGAGCGGGTGGGCATCGCGGCGGTCGCCACGCTGCTCGCCGAGGTGCGGGGTGCCGGCGGCACCGTGGTGGCCACCGGAGGCTGCTTCGACCTGCTGCACGCCGGGCACGTGGCCACCCTGCAGGCCGCCCGGCAGCTCGGCGACTGCCTGATCGTCTGCGTGAACTCCGACACCAGCGTGACCGGGTTGAAGGGGCCGGACCGGCCGGTCATGTCCGAGGGTGATCGGGCCCGCCTGCTGGCCGCGCTGAGCTGCGTCGACGCAGTCCTCGTCTTCGACGAGCCGACGCCGGAGGCGGTGCTGTCCTGGCTGCGCCCCGATGTCTGGGTCAAGGGAGGCGACTACGCGACCGGCGGCCCAGACGCGGCCGGGCTCCCCGAGGCGGAGGTCCTGCGCCGCTGGGGCGGGAACACGGTGGTGGTGCCCTATCTGGACGGTCGTTCCACAAGTGACCTGATCACCCGTTCGGCCGGCGGGCAGGCCCCCGGCCTGGGCGGACGCACGCAGCAGCCGGTGTCGACGACGCGGGAGCGCAGCCGATGACCGCCACGACGTCCGGCGCCGGGCCCACCGTCCTGGTCACCGGCGGCTCCAGCGGGCTCGGCGCGGCGGTGGTCGCGGCGGTTGTCGCCTCCGGTGGCCGCCCGCTCGTGCTGGACCGGCAGGCACCGGTCGACGGCGTGTCCTGGACCGAGTGCGACCTCGCCGACACCCGCGCCGCCGAGGTGGCCACCCAGCACCTCGCCGAGCAGGCCGGCGGCCTGGACGCGGTGGTCACGGCCGCCGGCATGGACGTGCCGGGTCGGCTCGCCGACGTGCCGGGGGAGATTTGGGATCGGATCGTCGCCGTGGACCTGCTGGCCACCGCCGCGGTGATCCGGGCCGCGCTGCCGTTCCTGCAGACCTCTCGGGGCCGCATCGTCACGGTCGCCTCGACCCTGGGGGTCAAGGCGGTCAGCGACGCCACCGCGTACTGCGCGGCGAAGTTCGGCGTGGTCGGGTTCACCCGCGCCCTGGCCGCCGAGCTCGCCGGCCAGGTCGGGGTCACCCTGCTCATTCCCGGCGGGATGCGTACCGCGTTCTTCGACGAGCGCGACCCGCAGTACAAGCCGGGGCCGGACGCCATCCTCAACGACCCCGTCGACACGGCCGCGGCGGTCATGTTCGCGCTCAACCAGCCGCCCGGCTGCGCGGTGCGCGAGATGGTGGTCTGCGCCGAGCAGGAGACGTCGTACCCGTGATCCTCGTGCTGCGCGCCCTCGGCGTCGGCGACCTGGTCACCGCGGTGCCCGCGCTGCGGGCGCTGCGGGCCGCGTACCCCGGTAGGGAGTTGGCGCTCGCCGCGCCCGGCGGCCTGGCCCCGCTGGTCGACCTGGTCGGGGGCGTCGACCGGCTGGTGGACACCGCCGGGCTGGACGGGCCGTCCTGGCCCGGCCCCGCCCCGCAGGTCGCGGTGAATCTGCACGGACGCGGCCCACAGTCGCATCGGCTGCTGGCCGCCGCCCGTCCGGGGCGGCTGCTCGCCTTCGCGAACGCCGCCGCCGGGTTCGGCGACGGGCCGCGGTGGGACGACGACGAGCACGAGGTGGACCGCTGGTGCCGGCTGCTGTCCTGGTACGACATCCCGACCGACCGCCGTGACCTCGGCCTGCGCCGGCCCGGAAAGGCCGGCCGACCAGCCGGCGCCACCCTGCTGCATCCGGGCAGCAAGGTCCCCGCCAAGCGGTGGCCCGCCGAACGGTTCGCAGCCCTGGCCCGGGCGCTCGACGAACGGGGGCATCGGGTGCTGGTCACCGGCTCGGCCGACGAACGCGCGCTGGCCGCTCGGGTCGCCGACGCGGCCGGCCTCGCGCCGGCCGCCGTGCTGGCCGGCCGGACCGACCTCGGCGCGCTGGCCGCGCTGGTCGCCGACGCCCGGCTGGTGGTCAGCGGGGACACCGGCGTGGCCCACCTGGCCACCGCGTACGGGACCCCGTCGGTGGTGCTCTTCGGGCCGGTGCCTCCGGCGGCGTGGGGGCCACCGCCGGACCGGCCCCGACACCGGGCGCTGTGGGCCGGTGCGGGGGATTGGCGCAGGTGGGACGGGGTAGGGAGCCACCCGACACTGACGGCCCTGCGCCTCGACGAGGTGCTGGCCGCCGTGGACGAGGTGGAGAGGGCGGTGCGGGTCTCCGGTGCGGTTGCGGCGTAGCGACCCGGGTCGGCCCGGTTACGGGCGACGCCGGCGCGGTAAGGGCTGGACCTTCGTCGATCCGGGCGGTGCGGTCGTGCGGGATCCCGCGACCCTGGCGCGGCTGCGGGAGCTGGTGATCCCCCCGGCCTGGCAGGACGTGTGGATCGCGCCGCACGCGAACGGGCACATCCAGGCGACCGGCATCGACGCGGCCGGACGCAAGCAGTACGTCTACCACCCGGTGTGGCGGGAGAAGCAGGACGCGGCGAAGTTCGACCACATGCTGGAGGTGGCCCGGCGGTTGCCGGGGCTGCGGGATCGGGTGGGACAGGACCTGGGCGGGCGAGGGCTGGGTCGGGACCGGGTGCTGGCGACCGTGACCCGCCTGCTCGACATGGGGATGTTCCGGGTCGGCAGCGACCAGTACGCGGCCGGCGACGACCCGACGTTCGGGGTGTCCACCCTGCGCCCGGAGCACGCCCGCAGACGCGGTGGCTGCGTGGTCTTCGAGTTCCCCGCCAAGGGCGGTATCGAGCAGGTGCGCCGGATCGAGGACCCGGAGTTGTGCGAGGTGCTGGTCAACCTGCGCCGGCGTCGCCGGCGGGCGGACCGGCTGTTCGGCTACTGGGACGGCCGGGAGTGGCGCGACGTACGCAGTGACGAGGTCAACGGCTACCTGCGCGACGCCAGTGGCGGCGAGATGACCGCCAAGGACTTCCGCACCTGGCATGCCACGGTGCTGGCCGCCGCGGAGTTGGCCGCGGCCGACCCGGCCCGCTCGGCCACCGCCCGGCGCAGGGCGGTGGCGGCGGTGATGCGTGCGGTGGCCGAGCTGCTGGGCAACACGCCGACGGTGGCGCGGACGTCCTACGTGGACCCCCGGGTCGTCGACCTCTACCACGACGGAGTGGTGGCACCGGTGGACCCGGGTGCGCCGCGCGAGGAGATCGAGCGGGTCGTGTTGGACCTGTTGGCGAAGGCCTGACCGGCCCCGCCGACGATCCTGGGGGGGAAGCGACGGGGCCGGGGCCTCGGCCCGGGGGCGACACCGGGCGGCCGCCCGCCGCGTCCTGCGGCGGGCGCCTCGCCACGGCCCCCGTTCGTGGCCGCTGTCGAGCCCGGTGCGCGGGCGCCGCCTCGGCCACGTCGGTCGTCAGTCTGCCCCGGACGAGTTGACTCTGGACGCCAGGCGGTTGACGGGCCGCGCCGCAAGTGCGTCGCCGTCGCGACACGCCTGCGGGCTCACCCCGTACGCCGCCCGGAACACGCGACTGAAGTGGGCCTTGTCCCCGAACCCCCAGCGCGCCGCGATGACCTGCACGGGCTGGGTCCGCAGCGTCGGGTCGGTCAGGTCACGCCGGCACCGGTCCAGCCGAAGGTCCCGGATGTACGACGCCACCGTGGAGTTCTCGGCCTCGAAGAGCCGGTGCAGTGTGCGCAGCGAGATGTGGTGGGCGTCCGCGACGACCTGTGGGCTGAGCGTCGCGTCGCCGAGGTGGCGGTGGACGTACGCCTGCACCTGGGCGACCAGCGCCCGGCGGCGGACCTCGGTCGGCACCGCGTCCTCGGCGACCAGGTGCCGGCCGAGCATGGTGGTGGCCAGGTCCAGCCCCACCGCGCCGAGCCGACCGGCGTCGGCGGCGTGGTACTGCTCGGGGTGCCCGGTCACCTGGAGCAGGAACTGCGCCAGCAGCGCACCGAGCCCCTCGCTGCCGGACATCCGGCCGCCGTAGAGCGCGGCCATCCGCTGGGGTGGCAGCGGCAGCGCGGCGTGCGGGATCAGCGTGATGATCGAGGTGGCCTGGGTCCGTTGCGGCTCGGTCGAGTGGTGGCAGACGTCGTGTTCGCGGGAGGCGTCGTAGAAGGTGAACTCGCCGGCCAGGATCTCGCTGCGGCGACCGTCCTGACTGGACGTGCCGACGCCACCGGTGGTGAGGGCGAGCACGTAGAGCTCCGGGTCCGAGCGGCGGACCAGCTTGCGGGTGCGGGTGGCGTCCAGTGACGGGTACTGGTACTCGACCAGTTGGATCGCGCCGAGGTCGACGAAATCGGCCCGGGCGGCGAAGTCGGCCGTGTGCGCGGACCGGATCCGCAACGGCGCGGAGGTGCGCGCCACGAGGTCCAGCCACATGCCGAACCGTTCACCGGGTGGCAGGACGGTGGTGTCGACGGTCTCTCTGGGAAGCATCGGCGTCGCCTCAGGCCGCTCGGCGGGCGATCAGCGCCTCGATGCCGTCGAGGATCCGGTCCAGGCCGAACGTGAACTCGTCGTCCGGGTCGTCGTCCTGATCGAGGACGCCGGCGTTCAGCACCCGCAGCAGCGCTGGGAAGCGGACCGGGTCGATGAGACGCCCCACCATCCGGCGGTACGCCGGCATCATCTCGCCCGGCTCGACGCCGGCCGCCCGGCTGCCCTCGGCGATCTGGTTGGTGAGCGTGGCCTCGTTGCGGACGTACCCGGTGATCAGCAGGAGGATCGACATCTTCTCGCCCTCGGGCAGGGTGGTGCCGTCGAGGCAGCGCAGCCCGTCCTCCATCCAGTCGAGCTGCTGAGGGGTGATCGGCGGGCCGGTGATCGGCACGTGCAGCAGCCAGGGGCGCTGTCGCAGCACGTCGTGTTCGGCCCAGGCCCAGCGGGTCAGGCGGGCGCGCCAGTCGTCGTCCGGCGAGGCCGGGCCGGGCGACGGGCCGTACCCGGCGTCCACCATGAGCGTCAGCAGCTCGTCCTTGGAGCCGACGTGCCGGTAGAGGGCCATGGTGGCCGCGCCCAACTCCTTGGCCACCCGGCTCATCGAGACGGCCGGCAGCCCATCGGCGTCGGCGACCCGTACGGCGGCGTCGACGATGGCGGGCACGCTGAGGCCGGGTCGGGGACCCCGCGGTGGCCGCCCCCGCAGGCCCCAGGCGCTCTCGATGGCCGGCGGGAGCGCCGGGCCGCTGTCGTCTTTCGTCTCCGCCACGTTTCCTCCTTGCCCCGCCATCCTAGTTCTGCGTATGGTCTACGCATAACAGCGTACGCCATACGCAGAAGGAGTTCTCCCATGACAGCGACGACCGCACCGGCACCCCGCGCGGGCCGGCGGGAATGGATCGGATTCGCGGTGCTGATGCTGCCGCTGCTCCTGGTCTCGATGGACGTGTCGGTGCTCTACTTCGCCGTCCCGTTCATCAGCGAGGAGCTGCGGCCCACCGCAACCCAGCAGCTCTGGATCTTCGACATCTACGGCTTCGTGCTCGCCGGACTGCTGATCACCATGGGCGCCCTCGGCGACCGGATCGGCCGGCGTCGGCTCCTGCTGCTGGGCGCCACCGCGTTCGGCGCCGCGTCCCTGCTGGCCGCGTACGCCGACAGCGCCGCGACGCTGATCGCCGCACGCGCCGTGCTCGGCGTCGGCGGGGCCACCCTGATGCCGTCCACGCTCGCCCTGGTGCGCAACATGTTCCACGACGCCAAGCAGCGGGGCACCGCGATCGGCATCTGGACCGCCACGCTCACCGGCGGCATCGCCATCGGACCGGTGCTCAGCGGCGTCCTGCTGGAGCACTTCTGGTGGGGCTCCATCTTCCTGATCAACATTCCGGCGATGCTGTTGCTGCTCCTGCTCGCCCCGGTCCTGGTGCCCGAGTTCCGCAACCCGGTGCGCGGGCGGTTCGACCTGGTCAGCGCGGCGCTGTCGCTCGGCGCGCTGTTGCCGGTGATCTACGGCATCAAGGAGATGGCCCGCGACGGCGTCAGCGCGGTCCGGGTGCTGGCCGTCGTCGCCGGTCTGCTCGTCGGGGCGCTCTTCCTGCACCGGCAGCGGACCCGGGCGTACCCGATGGTCGACCTGGCGCTGTTTCGTCGCCACGGCTTCGCCGGTTCGCTCGCGGTGAACCTGCTGGCGATGTTCGCCCTTGTCGGGTTCGCCATCTTCACCACCCAGCACCTGCAACTGGTGCTCGGCCTGAGCCCGCTGCGGGCGGCACTGTGGAGCCTGGTGCCGTCGCTGGCGGTGGGCGGCGTGGCCCCGGCCGCCGCCGCGCTCGCCCAGCGTGTCGAGCGGGCGTACCTGATCGGCGCCGGCTTCGCGATCGCCGTGCTCGGGTTCGCGGTGCTGACTCAGGTCACGCCCGAGACGCCGCTCTGGCTGCTGCTGGCCGGCGCCAGCGTGTACGCGGGCGGCCTGGTGATGGTGATGTCGCTGGTCACCGAGCTGGTCCTCGGTGCGGCGCCGCCGGAGCAGGCCGGTGTCGCCTCCGCGCTGACCGAGTCCAGCAGCGAGCTGGGCGGCGCGCTGGGGATGGCCATCCTGGGCAGCGTGGGCGCCGCGATCTACCGCCGCGAGGTCCTCGACGAGCTGCCGGCCGGGCTGCCGGCGGACGCCCGCGACGCGGCCGGGGAGACGCTGGGCGGTGCCCTCGCCGTGACCCGGGGGCTGCCAGCGGAGGTGGGTGACGCGGTGCTGCACGCTGCCCGGTTCGCCTTCACCGACGGGCTGCACCTCGCCGCGATCGCCGCCATGGTGGCGATGGTCCTGGGCGCGGTGAGCGCGCTGGTGACGCTGCGCGGCGTCCGGCCGGCCGACCCGGCGGCGCTGGCCGCCGAGCCGACCGAACCGAACGGTACGCCGCTGTCGGAAGCGTCGTCGGTCAGTCGTTGAGCACGTGCGCGAGCCGGTCGCGGAACCGCCGCTCGGAGTCGCTGACCGACTCGCCGCCGAGGCCGAGCAGCCCGCCGCTGGACGCGGCGCCGACCACCTGCTCGGC
The DNA here is from genome assembly GCF_040607775.1 of Micromonospora sp. NPDC005237. Lineage (NCBI taxonomy): Bacteria > Bacillati > Actinomycetota > Actinomycetes > Micromonosporales > Micromonosporaceae > Micromonospora > Micromonospora sp. NPDC005237. The sequence continues at coordinate 290,073 of NZ_JBEXHJ010000005.1, forward strand.
GATCTTCACCAGCCAGTGCTTGTACGCGCCGGCCTCGCCCTCGTCGACCCGGGCGGCCAGCAACGCGGACGCCTCGCCGGCCCGCACCAGCACGTCGTCGATCATCGCGCCCGGGTCGGCGGGCGCGATGACCGGCAGCTCCTCGCCGCTGTCCGGGTCGCCGACCCGCGCGACGATCTCGCCGGCCACGGCGGCGACCAGCGGGCTGGCCGACTCCCGGCCCGCGGCGATGGTCTCCAGCCCGGCCGCGTTCTCCGCCATGGTCCGGCGGGTGCCGTCGGACTCGGCGGCGCTCGCCGCGGTCAGCACCGACTGCGGGAGGCCGACCAGCAGCCCCCACTCCCCGTCGGAGAAACCGAAACCGGTGTACGCCGGCTGCTCGATCACGGCAACGCCCCTTCCGCCCTGCTCAGTGTGTCAATCCACGGGCCCCGCACCGGTGCCCGGGTCAGGCTAGTCCAGGGTCAGCAGACCCTGCTCGGACACCACGCGCACCGACAGGGTCTTGTACCCGACCTCATCGAAGAGAACCGTCATCTTGTCGTCCTCGTAGGCGAGCACCAGGCCGTGCCCCCACTCCGCGTGGCGCACCTGGCTGTGCACCGGAAACGGCCCGACCGCGCCCTGGTCGGCCACGCTGGTGCCCCGGTGGCAGTTGTCGCAGTGCGCGCAGACTTCGGTCATCTGCTCGCCGAAGTAGGCCAGCAGGGTCTGCCCGCGACAGGCGGTGGTCTCGGCGAAGGCCCGCATCATGTCGGTGCGGGAGCGGGTCACCGTCTGCTGGCGTTCCGCCTCGGCCAGCGCCGCGGCCGCCGCGTCGGTCGGGGTGGGCGAGTAGCGGGGCGCGGCGATGCGCTGCCGGGCGCGCGGCTCGGCGGCGCCGGCCTGCTCCAGCAGCGAGAGGTACTGGCCCAGCTTGCGCGGGCCGAGGCCGGTGGCCTCGCGCAGCTCGGTCTTGGTGGCCGGCTTGCGGCGCAGCAGCGCGGCCAGGTCGCGCAACTCGTCGGGGTCCGGCAGGCCGCCGCTGAAGAACCGTTGCAGGCCCACGTCCTCGGCCTGCCAGAGCAGCAGCACCCGGGCCGGCTGTCCGTCACGTCCGGCGCGGCCGATCTCCTGGAAGTAGCTGTCCGGCGAGTCGGGTAGCGCCATGTGCACCACCCAGGCGATGTTGGGCTTGTCGATGCCCATTCCGAACGCCGAGGTGGCCACCATGATCGGCACCTGGTCGGCGAGGAACGCCTCGTGCAGCTCGTTGCGTGCCCCGGCCGGCATCCCACCGTGGTAGAACTGCGCCGGGAAGCCCGCGTCGGTCAACCGGGCGGCCAGCTCCTCGGCCGACCGGCGGGTCGGCACGTAGATGATCCCCGGTCGCTCCTCGTCGCGCAGCAGCGCGATCAGCCGCCGCCACCGGTAGTCCTCGGTGGGGCAGTGCGCCACCTCCAGGAACAGGTTGGACCGGTCCAGCCCGGACACCACCACCTCGGGATCGCGCAGCCGCAGCCGGGCGATGATGTCGTCGCGTACGGGCGGGGAGGCGGTGGCGGTCAGCGCGACCACCGGCGGCCGGCCGATGCCCTCGATGAGGTGGCCCAGCGCCAGGTAGTCGGGCCGGAAGTCGTGCCCCCAGGCGGAGATGCAGTGCGCCTCGTCGATCGCCACCAGCGCCGGCTTCAGCGCGGCGACCTCGGCCATCCGGTCCGGGTTGCTCAACTGCTCCGGCGTGATGAACAGGAACTCCGCCCGGCCCGACTGGATCTCGGCGATCGCCTCGGCCTGCTGCGCGGCCGACTCGTTCGAGCTGATCCGCACCGCCCGCAGCTCCGGACGCTGCCGCTCGTTGAGCGCCGCGATCTGGTCCTGCTGCAGCGCCAGCAGCGGGGAGATCACCACTGTCGGGCCGGGGATCAGGCTGGCCGGGATCTGGTAGATGGCCGACTTGCCGGCGCCGGTGGGCAACACCACCAGGGCGTCACGTCGCTTCATCACCGCGCGCATGGCGGCGAGCTGGTTGGGCCGCAGCGCTTTCCAGCCGAAGAGGCTCCGCGCCGCGCGGCGCAACGTCATCGAATGCGTGGACAGTTTCATCGAGGGCCGGAGGTACCCGAGCCCACGACCGCCGAAACGCGTTCGGCGATCATGGGCTCGGCGGGTCGGTGGCTCAGCGCAGGCGGGGGAGCACCTCGCGCTGGTAGAGGTCGAACAGGCCCTGGTAGTGCGGGCCGGTGTTGGCCACGTACACCTCGTCGAAGCCGGCCTTGGCGTACTTGTCGATCATCTCCAGGTGCGCGTCGGCGCTGTTGCCGCAGACGAACGCGTCGCGCACCATCTCCGGCGTGACCAGCTCGGCGGCCTGCTCGAAGTGGCGCGGCGAGGGCAGCACCTGGGACAGCTCGCCCGGCACCCCGGCATTGGGCCAGCGCTCGTACGCGATCCGCGCGCCCTCGGACTCGCTGGCCGCGTACGCCGCCTTGAAGCCGGCCTGGCACGGCTTGTCGCCGCCGCCGTTCTCCCTGAAGCGCCGGACCATCTCACCGTCGGGCATGGTGCTCACGTAGCCGTCGCCGATGCGGGCGGCCAGGTCGATGGCCTTCGGGCCGAAGCCGGAGACGTAGATCGACGGCGGCGTGTCGGGCAGCGTGTAGATCCGGGCGTTCTCCACCGTGTAGTGCTTACCGCGGTGGTTGACGAAGCCGCCGTCCCACAGCTCTCGCAGCACCTCGACGGCCTCCTCCAGCATCTCCAGCCGGACGTCGGCCGGCGGCCAGGCGTCGCCGAAGATGTGCTCGTTGAGCGCCTCGCCGGTGCCGACGCCGAGCACGAACCGCCCGCCGTGCAGCACCGCGCTGGTCGCCGCCGCCTGGGCGATCACGGCCGGGTGGATCCGCACGGTCGGGCAGGTCACCGCCGTGGTCACCGGCAGCGAGCAGACCTGGCTGAGCGCGCCGATCATCGACCAGACGAACGGGCTCTGGCCCTGCGCGTCCACCCAGGGGTGATAGTGGTCGGAGATCCACAGCGCCTCGAAGCCGGCCCGTTCGGCGCCGCGGGCCTGCTCCACCAGCTCGGCCGGCGTGAACTCCTCACTGGACAGAAAGTAACCGATCTTCATCGCTTCCCCTTCGGCGCGCGGACCAGCTGATGGGGAAGCCGTACCCCGGTCGCGGTCGGCCACACCGGTAGGCCGGGGCCTGATCGCTCACCGTCGGCCGAACATCGCCCGGATCGCCGCGAGCAGCAGGAGGGCGCCGACCACCAGGCCGAGCAGGCGTACGCCGGGGATGTCGGCCGGGCTCGTGGCGTCGGCCAGCAGGGCGGGGTCCATCCCCGCACTCTCCCGGGAACGGTGCCGCCGGGCAACTGTAAGGTTTATTGACTATTGAATCGCTCGGTGTGACCATGGCAGCACCGCCTGCCGGTGGCGGTGCGCCGAGGGCGCGCGAGAGATGGGGTACGGGGGCCGCATGAGCGAGCGCAACCAGCGGGTCGGCGGCAACGCGCCGACGCCCGCGACCGACGCCGAGCGTTTCGGGGCCACGGCGTGACCGCGCCCGCCGGGCACCTTCCGGCGCTGGCCGCCGCCGTCCTGCAACCCGGGTTCGTCGGCACCACGCCGCCACAGTGGGTGTGCCGCTGGCTCGGCGAAGGGCTCGGCTCGGTGGTGCTCTTCGCCCGCAACGTCGTCGACACCGCCCAGGTGGCGGCGCTGACCGCCACGCTGCGCGCCGAGCGGCCGGACGTCATCGTGGCGATCGACGAGGAGGCCGGCGACGTCACCCGGATCGAGTCCGCCCGGGGCAGCACCCGGCCGGGGAACTTCGCCCTCGGCGCGGTCGACGATCCGGCGCTGACCGAGGCGGTCGCCCTCGACCTCGGCGTCGAGCTGGCGGCGGCCGGGGTGACCCTCGACTACGCGCCGGACGCCGACGTCAACTCCAACCCGGCCAACCCGGTGATCGGCGTCCGGTCGTTCGGGGCCGACCCGGCGCTCGTCGCGCGGCACACCGCCGCCTGGGTCCGCGGGTTGCAGCGCGGCGGCGTGGCCGCCTGTGCCAAGCACTTCCCCGGGCACGGTGACACCCGCGTCGACTCCCACCACGACCTGCCCCGGATCACCGCCGACCGGGCCCGTCTGGACGCCTGCGAGCTGGCGCCGTTCCGCGCCGCCGTGGCGGCCGGCGTGCAGGCGGTGATGACCGGCCACCTGCTGGTGCCCGCGCTCGACGAGCGGCTGCCGGCCACGCTGAGCCAGCGCATCCTGGGCGGGCTGCTCCGCGACGAGATGGGTTTCTCCGGCGTGGTGGTGACCGACGCGGTCGAGATGCGCGCGGTCGCCGACCGGTACGGCTTCGCCGGCGCGGCGGTGCGGGCGCTGGCCGCCGGGGCCGACGCGATCTGCGTCGGTGGTGAGCGGGCCGACGAGGGGGCGGCCCGGGAGCTGCGCGACGCCATCGTGGCCGCCGTCGTCTCCGGTGAGCTGCCCGAGGAACGCCTCGCCGAGGCCGCCAAACGGGTCGGGCAGCTCGCCGCCTGGACGGTGGCCGCCCGCGCCGCCCGCTCGGGCGCCGTCCACGGGGCCTCCGACGTCGGGCTGGTCGCCGCCCGTCGTGCCGTGCGGGTCACCACCGGCCCGGACGCGCCGAGCGCGCTGCCGCTGACCCGCGCCGCGTACGTGGTCGAGTTCGAGCCGCCGCGCAACATCGCCATCGGCGCGGAGACCCCGTGGGGCATCGGGGAGCCGCTGGGCGAGCTGCTGCCCGGCACGACGACGGTGCGCCACGCCGAGCCCGACGTGCCCGCCGACCCGGGCGCCGGGGCCGGCGACCGTCCCCTCGTCCTGGTGGTCCGTGACCTGCACCGGCACGAGTGGATGCGCGCCGCGGTGCGGCGTGCGCTCAGCGCCCGGCCCGACGCGGTGGTGGTCGAGCTGGGCGTGCCCGAGCTGGTCACCGGATCGGCCCACCTGGCCACCCACGGTGCCACCCGGGCCAGTGGGCAGGCCGCCGCCGAGGTGCTGACCGGCCGGGCCCGCTGACGCCGACCCGTTCGGTTACGGCTGCTCGGCCACCAGGTCGGCGTACTCGGGGTGCTTGTCGATGAACGCGGCGACGAACGGGCACTGCGGCACCACCCGGCCGCCGCGGGCGCGCACCTGATCCAGGGCGCCCCGGATCAACGTGCTGCCGACGCCCTTGCCCTGGAAGCCGCTGTCCACCTCGGTGTGGGTGAAGACCAGCACCTCCCCACGGGGCAGGTACGCGGTGAAGCCGGCCAGCGCGTCGTCGACCAGGATCTCGAAGCGGTTCTTGGCGGGGTTGTCCTCGACGAGGGTGCTCACCGGGCCATTGTCCCCGTCCGGTCGGCCACCGCGTCGAGTTCGGCCAGCAACCGGTCCACCTCGTCCGCCGTGTTGTAGTGGTAGATGCTGGCCCGCACCGCGCCGCCGCTGTCGCGCAACCCCATGGTCTGGAAGTACTCGTAGGCGTAGTAGTCGCCGGACGAGAGGCAGAATCCGGCGTCGCCAAGCGCCTGCTGGGTCGCCGCCGGCGACATCCCGGCGACCCGGAAGGAGACCGTCGGGCAGCGCCGCGCCGGCGAGCCGTAGACGGTGATCGCGGGCCGCGCGGCGAGTCCGGCGAGCAGCCGGTCCAGCAGCGCCTCCTCGTGCGCCTGCGCGGCGGCCAGTCCGGCCCGCAGCCGCGCCCGGCGGTCACCGACCGCGTCCGGGTCCAGCCCGGCGAGGTGGTCCACCGCGGCGGTCACACCGGCCAGCAGCGCGAAGCTCGGGGTGCCGTACTCGAAACGGTCCGGCGCCGCGTCCGCGGACGGCATCAGCTTCGCCGGGCGCAGCGCCGCCCACCGGGCCGGGTCGGCGACCATCGCGGCCAGGTGCGGCCCGGACCACTTGTAGGCGCTGGTGACCAGCACGTCCGCGCCGAGCGACGCCAGGTCGGTCGGCCCGTGCGGCACCGAGTGCACCCCGTCGACGCAGAACAGCGCCCCGACGGAGTGCGCGATCTTGGCGATCGCCGGCACGTCCGGCACGGTGCCGATGGCGTTGCTGCCGGCGGTCACCGCGACCAGCCGGGTCCGCTCGCCGACCAGGTCGGCGTACTGGCCGGTGGGCAGCTCGCCGGTGTGCCTGTCGAACTCGGCCCAGCGCACCGTCGCGCCGGCGGCCTCGGCGGCCTGCACCCACGGGCGCACGTTGGCGTCGTGGTCGAGCCGGGACACCACCACCTCGTCGCCCGGCCGCCAACCAGCGCCGAGCGTACGGGCCAGGGTGTACGTCAGCGCGGTGGCGCTCGGGCCCAGCACCACCCCGTCCGGCTCGGCCCCGAGCAGGTCGGCGACCGCCGAGCGGGCCGCCGCCACCAGCTCCAGCGAGCGGCGGCCCGGCTCGAACGCGGCGCTGCGGTTGCCGACGGCCGTGCGCATGACGTCGGTGACCGCGTCGATCACACCGGCCGCGGTCTGGGTGCCCCCGGCGCCGTCGAAGTGGACGAAGCCCTCGGTCAGGGCGGGATAGGCGGCCCGGATACGGGCGATGTCGAAGGCCATGCCCGGACCCTAGCCGGGATGCGTTGCGCGCTCGCCCTCGCCTGGGTGTCGCGGACGTCTCGTACCCTTGGCGAGGTGACGAACCGACCCGCCACCATCCCCCTGCCCCCCGTCCGCCGCGCCGCCGGCCTCTTCGCCGGCCTGGCGCTCGGCCTCGCCGTGCTCGCCGGTTGCAGCTCCCAGGGCGCCTCCACCGACTGCGGGCTGGACGCCTGCACGGTCACCTTCGAGCGGGGTGTCGACGCGAGCGCCACGATCCTGGGCGTCGAGGCCAAGCTGGTCGGGGCCGAGGGCGACCAGGTGACCGTCGAGGTCGCCGGCGAGCAGCTCACCCTCACCACCGGCCAGCAGGCCACCGAGGCCGGCGGCTTCGCGGTCACCCTCGACAGCGTCACCGACCAGCAGGTCAAGATCCGCGTTTCCCGCAACCCGGGCAACTGACCTGGCGGGCGGCGGTGGCCGACGTTTGGGGATCTTCGAAATCGGAGATTGTGGCCGCATGTCACTCACCCGTAGCGCCGAAGCCACCGCCTCCCGAACGGCGGACAGCCGGTGGCTGGAACTCCTCGCCCGGGCCGGCTTCATCGGCTACGGCATCGTCCACCTGCTCTTCGCCTGGCTGGCCCTGCAGATCGCGTTCGGCTCGTCGTCCGACGACGGCGACCAGTCCGGCGCGCTGCGGACGCTCGCCGCGCAACCACTGGGCAAGTTCCTGGTCATCGCCACCGCGGTCGGCCTGCTCGCCATGGCGATCTGGCAGGGGTTGGAGGCGGCGGTCGGGCACCGCGCCGAGCGGGGCAGGGAGCGGGTCACCGAACGGCTCGCCTCGGCCGGCCGGACCATCGTCTACCTCTACTTCGCCTGGACCGCGTTCAAGGTCTTCTCCGACGCCGGCTCGAACAGCGCCGACCAGCAGGAGGCGCTGACCGGCAAGCTGATGACCTCCACCGGGGGCCGCTGGCTGGTCGGCCTTGCCGGGCTGGTGCTCGCCGCCATCGGCGTCGGTCTGGTGATCTACGGGATCCTCAAGAAGTTCGAGAAGCACCTGAAGACCGGTGAGATGAGCCCGAAGACCCGCAAGCTGGCCCGCCGGCTGGGCATCGCCGGGTACGTCGCGAAGGGCGTCGCGTACGGCATCGCCGGCCTGCTGGTCATCGTGGCGGCGGTGAACTACGACCCGGAGAAGGCCCGCGGTCTGGACGCCGCGCTGCACACCCTTGGCGAGCAGTCGTACGGCACCTTCCTGCTGACCCTGGTCGCCCTGGGCATCGCCTGCTTCGGCGTCTACTGCTTCCTCCAGTCCCGGTACCGCAAGGTCTGAGCTGGTCGATACCGGGGACGTCGGGCACTATTGGGCTTTTGCCCGAACTACCGCCCCCGGTCGAAGGGAAGCGCCCCACTCGTGCAGAGCTATCTCGAAACGGCCGTCGCCGCGCTCGCCGCGGCGGCGGTCGCCCTTTTCCTGGTCGGGGTCATCCACCGGCTCACCCGACGGTTCGGTCGCCGCTCGCTGTTGATGACCGAGTTGACCGACCACGCGCACCGCCCGTTCCAGGTCGCCGTCACGGTGCTCGCGGTGCAGTTCGCCATCCGCTTGAGCACCGGGTACGCCGTCGGTGAGAGCTGGCGGCGGCTGCTGCTGCACCTGCTGGTGCTCTGCGTGATCGCCAGCGCTGCCTGGCTGGTGGCGGCGCTGCTGATCGTCGTGGAGGACACCGCGCTCGCCCGGTTCCGCGTCGACGTGCCGAACAACCGGCACGCCCGACGGGTGCGTACCCAGGTGGTGATGCTGCGGCGTCTGACCGTCGCGGTGATCGTCATCCTGACCGTCGGCGTGATGCTGATGACGTTCCCGAGCGTGCGCGGTATCGGCGCCGGCGTGCTGACCTCCGCCGGTGTGGTCGGTGTGGTGGCCGCGTTGGCCGCCCAGAGTCTGCTCGGCAACGTCTTCGCCGGGCTGCAGCTCGCCTTCAGCGACGCGGTCCGCCTCGACGACGTGGTGGTCGTCGAGGGGGAGTGGGGTCGGATCGAGGAGCTGACCCTCAGCTACGTGGTGGTCCAGATCTGGGACGACCGGCGGCTGATCCTGCCCACCTCGTACTTCACCAGCACGCCCTTTCAGAACTGGACCCGGACCGAGGCGGCCGTGCTCGGCACCGCCGAGTTCGACGTCGACTGGGCCGTGCCGGTGCAGACCATGCGGGAGGAGCTGCGCCGGCTGGTCGAGGGCACCGAGCTGTGGGACGGCCGGGTCTGCGTCCTGCAGGTCACCGACGCCACCGGCGGGACGGTACGGGTGCGCGCGCTGGTCAGCGCCGCCGACGCGGGCAGCCTGTGGGACCTGCGTTGCCTCGTCCGCGAGCACCTGGTGGCCTGGATCCGGGACAACCGGCCCACCGCGATGCCCCGGATGCGCACCGAGCTGGGCGACGCCAGCAGCAACCTGCCGTGGCAGTGGGTCCAGCCGCGGCGGCCGACCCGCCGTCCGGGCGCCACCGAGGCCCCCGACGACGCGCGCGTCTTCGGCGGCAGTGACGACGGCGACGCCCGCAGCGAAGCCTTCGTCGGCCCCGACGAAACCCCCACCCCCACCCCCACCCCCACCCCCAGTCCCGCCACCCCCACCCGCTGATTCCGGTGATCAAGAGGTTTGCGTCACGGAAAGCGCGACTCCTGACGCAAACCTCTTGATCACCGTCAAAGGGGGGTGGGCGGGGAGGTTTGGGTTGGCTTTGGCGGGGGACCTGCTGCCGGACATCTCTGTCGGCGATCGGCGCGGCAACCGGGCAACAGGAACGGTCACCGACTCGGGGCGCTCTAGGATTGACGAGCGGCAACTCCGGGCATACAGCGCGGTGATGAGGAAAGGAGGACAGCATGGCTGACGTGGCAAATGCCCGCACATCCCGCAATGGGAGCGAGCCCTCCACCGCCGAGCTGGTGCAGCGGGCCACCGAACAGGTCTCCCGTCTGGTGCGAGATGAACTGGCGCTGGCCCGGGCGGAGTTGACCCAGAAGGGCAAGCACGCCGGTATCGGGATCGGCCTGTTCGGCGGCGGCGGCGCGCTGGCGTTCTACGGCCTTGGCGCGCTGGTCGTCACGGCGATCCTGCTGCTCGACCTGGTGCTGCCCGCCTGGGCCGCCGCGCTGATCGTCGCGGTGGCTCTCTTCCTGGTTGCCGGCATTCTCGCGCTGGTGGGAAAGAAGCAGGTCAGCCGTGCGGTCCCGCCGATGCCGGCGGCAGCGGTCCGCAGCCTCCGGGCTGATGTGGACACCGTCGCCGCCGCCGTGAAGGACAGGGGCCGGGCATGACAGGCAACGGGAGGGGCGACACCGAGGCCCTCCGCGAGGAGATCCGCCGCACCCGGGTCGAGCTGGGCGAAACGATGGAGGCGCTGGCCGCCAAGGCGGACGTCAAGGCCCGCCTGAAGGAGTCCGCCGAGCAGGCGCGGGAGCGGATGCGCGAGCAGGCGGCGCAGACCATGGCCCGGGTCCGCGGGCAGGCCGCCCGCGGCGCCGGGATGGCACGCGCCCAGGCGTACGACAAGGGCGGCCTGGTCCGCGAGAAGAGCGAGCTGGTTCGACGCAACCCGGTGCCGTGGGCGGCGATTGCCGCCGGCGCGGTGGCCACCGTGGTGGTGCTGATGATCGTGCGGGGGAGGCGTAGGTGAGCAAGAGCATCGGCAGGGTCGCGTACCGGCCGGTCGGCGTGTTGTTGGGTATCGCCGCGGGTACGGTGGCCGGCGCGATCTTCCGGCAGGTCTGGAAGGTCACGGCGGGCGACGGCGAGGCGCCCAACGCCACCGACGAGGACCGCGGCTGGGGCGAGATCCTGGCCGCCGCGGCGTTGCAGGGGGCCATTTTCGCGGTGGTCCGCGCCGCTGTGGACCGGGGTGGAGCGGTTGGCGTGCGCCGGATGACCGGCCGCTGGCCGGACTGACCGACATCGACGTGAGGCCCCCTTCCATATCGACGGGAAGGGGGCCTTTCGCACGGCTCCGCACGCCGCCCAGCGACCTCGGGCATCCGTCAGGTCACATGTCGGAGAAATTCGTCGGACAGGTCGTGCAGACTTTTTGCGTACGTGATTTGCTGTTCCACGCTGTTGCGAGATGGCGTGGGTTGAGAGAAGTTCCCTTCGTGGGGGCCGCCTCAGACGCCGCTGCTCGAAAACGGCCAATCGGCCGCACGGCGTGCACGGCCGCCAGTTTTAGAAGGAGATACACATGGCGCAGGGAACCGTGAAGTGGTTCAACGCTGACAAGGGCTTCGGCTTCATCACCGTCGACGGCGGGGGTGCTGACGTGTTCGTCCACTTCTCGGCCATCCAGTCCAGCGGCTACCGCACGCTGGAGGAGAACCAGCGAGTGGAGTTCGAGATCGCCCAGGGTCAGAAGGGCCCGCAGGCCGAGCAGGTCCGTCCCCTCTGACGAGGGTGGCCGGCCCCCGCCGGTCAGTGGACGACCCGGCCAGGGGTCGTTGCAGTAAAGCCCCGTATCCCTTCCGGGATGCGGGGCTTCCCACGTTCATCAGTCAGCGTCGACGGCGCGAGCGCAGGCCCAGCCAGATGACGACCAACCCGGCCAGGGCCACGATCGGGCCGATCACCGCCCAGATCCGCTCGTCGGTCATCGCGCTGCCGCTGACGTAGCCGAGGCCCTGCACCGTCCACACCGCACCGACCACCACGGCCAGCAGGCCGAGGGTGAGCGTCAGCCAACCCCTCATCGCGGGCCCTCCTTCCCGGATCGGGCGGCGCGCCGCCCCCGGGTCCCAGCATCGCCGTTGCGGTGGCGCGACGCGAGCACCCGGGGTGGGCGGCTCACCACCGGTCGTGCACCTGCGGGCGGATCAGCTCGTCGTAGACCTCGCGTACGCCAGCCAGTTGCGCGGCCGTGAGCGGCTGCAGGTCGGCCGCGGCGGCGTTGCGCCGGGCCTGCTCGGCGTCGCGGGCGCCGGGGATGACGACTGTGACACCGGCCTGGTCCAGCACCCACCGCAGCGCGAACTGCGCCATCGTACGGTCGGAGTCGACCAGCGGCGCCAGCCGACGGACGGCCGCGAGCCCCTGCGCGTAGTCGACGCCGGAGAACGTCTCGCCCACGTCGAACGCCTCGCCGTGGCGGTTGTAGTTGCGGTGGTCGTCGGCGGGGAACTCGGTGTGCTCGTCGTAGCGGCCGGAGAGCAGGCCGCTGGCCAGCGGCACCCGGGCGATGATGCCGACTCCGGCCTGCGCGGCTGCCGGCAGGACGCGCTCCAGCGGCTTGTGCCGGACGGCGTTGAGGATGATCTGGACGCTGGCCACGCCGGGCCGGGCGATGGCGGTGAGCGCCTGGTCGCAGGTCTCCACGCTGACCCCGTACCCCGCGATGGCCTTCTCGGCGACGAGGGTGTCCAGGGCGTCGAAGACCGCGTCGTCGGCGAAGACGGCGGTCGGCGGGCAGTGCAGCTGGACCAGGTCCAGGGTGTCCACTCCGAGGTTGGCCCGGGACCGGTCGGTCCACTGCCGGAAGTGGGCCAGGGTGTACGCCTCCGGCCGCTGCTCGACGCGCCGGCCCATCTTCGTGGCGACGGTCAGGCCGGCGTCGGGCCGGGAGCGCAGGAAGCGGCCGATCAACTGCTCGCTGCGGCCGTCGCCGTACACGTCGGCGGTGTCCAGGAAGGTGACTCCGGCGTCCACGGCGGCGCTGAGCACGGCCATGGCGTCGGCCTCGGTGACCGTGCCCCAGTCGGCGCCGAGCTGCCAGGCGCCCAGGCCAACCACTCCGACAGTCCGGCCGAGCCGGTTGAAGTTGCGCTGTTCCATGCCCCCGAGCCTAGTGATCGGGTTGCCGGCCTGCCAGGCGAGCCGTACCGTCAACAAGACGGACGTACGGTTTGGAGGCGGAGATGTGGGATCCGACGACGTACCTGCGCTACGGCGACGAGCGCTCCCGGCCGTTTCACGACCTGCTCGCCCGGGTCCCCGCCGTGCGGCCCCGGACGGTGGTCGACCTCGGCTGCGGGCCCGGCCAGCTCACCGCGACCCTCGCCGAGCGCTGGCCGGACGCCCGGGTCCGCGGCCTCGACTCCGCGCCGGAGATGATCGACCGGGCGCGCGCCCTGCCGACCCCGGTCGAGTTCGCCGTCGCCGACCTGCGCGACTGGCGCCCGGCCGGCGACGAGGACGTGGTGGTCACCAACGCGGCCCTGCAGTGGGTGCCCGGCCACCAGGAGCTGCTGCGCCGCTGGGCCGCCGACCTGCCCGCCGGCGCCTGGCTCGCCATGCAGGTCCCCGGTAACTTCGACGCCCCGTCGCACCGGGCGCTGCGCGAGGTCGCGGGCCGACCGGCCTGGCGTGCCGAGCTGACCCCGCTGCTGCGCGCCGACCCGGTCGACGACCCGGCCGACTACGCGGAGCTGCTGACCGCCGCCGGCTGCGCGGTGGACGCCTGGGAGACTACCTACGTGCACCTGCTGCCGGCCGAACCCGCCGCCGACCACCCGGTGCTGGCCTGGATGGAGGGCACCGCGCTGCGCCCCGTCCGGGCCGCCCTGGACGCCGCCGGCTGGTCGGCCTTCCGGGCCGAGCTGGGCGTACGGCTCGCCGCCGCGTACCCGGCGCGGCACGGCCAGGTGTCCTTCCCGTTCCGCCGCGTCTTCGTCGTCGCCCGCACCGGCGCTCATGCCCAGGAGAACCCGTGACCGACCTGACCACCTTCATCGCCGGCCTGCCCAAGGTGGAGCTGCACGTGCACCACGTCGGCTCCGCCTCCCCCCACATCGTCGCCGAGCTGGCCGCCCGGCACGAGGGTCGCTCGCCCGTCCCGGCCGACCCGGCGGCCCTGGCCACCTACTTCGAGTTCCGCGACTTCGCCCACTTCGTCGAGGTCTACCTGAGCGTCGTCGACCTCATCCGCGACCCGGAGGACGTCTGGCTCCTCACCCACGAGGTGGCCCGGGAGTTGGCCCGCCAGCAGGTCCGCTACGCGGAGCTGACCATCACCCCGTACTCGCACGTGCGCCGGGGCATCCCCGCGCCGGCGTTCTGCGAGGCGATCGAGGACGCCCGCAAGCGCGCCGCCGCCGACTTCGGCCTTGAGCTGCGCTGGTGCTTCGACATCCCCGGCGAGGCCGGCCTGCCGGCGGCCGAGGAGACGCTGCGCATCGCGCTCGACGAGCGCCCGGACGGGCTGATCAGCTTCGGTCTCGGCGGCCCCGAGATCGGCGTACCCCGGCCGCAGTTCCGGCCCTTCTTCGACCAGGCCCGCGCGGCCGGGCTCCGCTCGGTGCCGCACGCGGGCGAGACCACCGGCCCGCAGACCATCTGGGACGCGCTGAACGAGCTGGGCGCCGAGCGGATCGGGCACGGCATCTCCGCCGCCAAGGACCCGGAGCTGCTCGCGTACCTGGCCGAGCGGCAGATCGGGATGGAAATCTGCCCGACGTCCAACGTACGGACCCGGGCCGTGGCCAGTCTCGACGAGCACCCGCTGCCCCGGCTGGTCGAGGCCGGGCTGCTCGTCACCATCAACTCCGACGACCCACCGATGTTCGGCACCACCCTCAACGACGAGTACGCGGTGGCCGCCCGGCTGCTCGGGGCGGGCCCCGGGGAGCTGGCCGCCCTGGCCCGCAACGCGGTGACCGCGTCCTTCCTCGACCCGGCCGGCAAGCAGCGGATCACCGCCGAGATCGACGCGTACGTCGCCAGCGCCGGCTGACGCCGGTCGGGCTGGGCCGCTCGGGTGAGCGGGGCGCGCGGCGGGAGCGTGGGTGTGGGGGGACCTGAGACTCCCGCCGCGCGCGCGGCTCCACCGGCCCGTGGGTGCGCGGTGCGCTGGCCGGTGGAACTGGTGGGTTCGTGCTCTGATCCTGTCAGCCCGCGGGCCTCCGACCGCCGTCGTTAACCGCGATCTAAGGAAGACTTGCGCCGCCGCACAGCCCCGGTCCGCTCAGCCGATCGGAGCGCCCCCGTCGGCCGATCGGTCGGAGGTGTTTTAGTCGCCTGCGCGGGGGTGTTCAGTCGTCGGTGGGGCGCTGCTCAGTCGTCGGTGGGGCGCTGGCGGGGCCAGCGACGGCCGCTCGTCTTCTGGTCCCGGGCGTCGCGCGCCATCCGGCCCACGAGGCCGAACCGGTTGACCTGCCGGGGCGTCGCCTCCGGGTCGGCGAGCAGCATCACCACGCTGGCGCCGCCCAACCGGGCCCGGTCGATGCTGACCGAGCCGTTGGCCTGCAACGCCACCCGCTTGGCGATGTCCAGGCCGAGCCCGGTCGAGCCCTGGTCGCTGGTGCCCCGCCGCAGCGCCCGGTCCGGGTTGGCGATCCCCGGGCCGGCGTCGTCGATCCGGATCGCCACGTACCCGTCGCGGCGGGACACGGCCACCTCGAACGCCGTTCCCTGCGGGGTGTAGCGGAAGACGTTGCCGATCACCGCGTCCAGCGCGGCGGCCAGCTCGGCGCGTGGCACGGGCGCGGGGATGCGCAGCTGAGCGCCGTTGACCCGGTGTGGCCGGTTCTGGTCACCGGCGAGCGCCGCCCAGAACACCATCCGGTCCCGGACGACCTCGCTGACGTCGCACATCGCCGGGCCGGCCTCGTGGGCCACCGCCTTGCGCGTGGTCTTGATCAGCACGTCGATCTCACCTTCGAGGGTGACGATCGCCTGCCGGATCCGCCGGATGCCCCGCAGCCGGTCCAGTTCCGCCGGGCTGAACGAGCCCACACTGGTGTCGTCGGACTCCAGCGCCTCCGCGTCCAGCCGCAGCACCGTCAACGGCGTCCGCAGCCGGTGGGACAGGTCGGCCACCAGCTCCCGCTCATCGGTGCGCGCCGCGTCCAGCCGGTCGGCCATCCGGTTGAAGGCGTACCCGGCCTCCGCCAGCTCACGGGGCCCGGTCGGCTCCACGCGTACGCCCAGGTCGCCGTCGCCGATCGACAGGGCGGCCTTGACCAGACCTCGGGTGGCGTCCACCGCGCGGGCGGCCACCCGGTCGACCACCAGCACCGCCGCGCCGGCCATCGCCGCGCCCACCCCGAACAGCAGCAGCCAGGTGCTGCCGGCGCCCTCGCCCAACGTCGAGTCCGCCACGAACACCTCGACCACGGCCGTCCGATCGCCGAGGACCACCGGGTCGAGCCGGACCACCCCGCCGTCGACGTCGGTGACCAGCGAGCGCCGCTCGGCGCGGGCCCGGTCCAGGTCGCTGCCGCTGGCGCGGCCGGCGGGCTCGTCCAACCCCAGCCCGTGCACCACCGGCCGGGTCGACGCGCCGTCACCGCTGGCCACGACGGCGCGTTCCACCACCGCCGGGTCCGTGCTCACCGCCAGCGCCCCGGTCACCAGCGCGCTGCGTCGGGCCGCGTCGGCGATCGCCTCCTCCCGGCTCTGCTCGCGCAGGCTCAACCCGAGCGGGATCAGGAACGCGAGCGCGACGAGGCTGCACATGCCGGCCGTGAGCAGGGCCAGCGCCGTCCTCAGTCCGGTGCCACCAGCCGGAACCCGACCCCCCGCACGGTGCGCAGGTAGCGCGGCTTCGCCGCGGACTCGCCCATCTTTCTGCGGAGCCAGTACAGGTGTACGTCGATGGTCTGATCCTCGCCGACCGATGGCTGCCGCCATACCTCCTCCAAGAGTTCCCGGCGGGACACTACCCGCCCGGGTCGTGCGGCGAGATACGCCAGCAGGTCGAATTCCTTACGGGTCAGCGCCAGCGGCTCCCCGTCGAGCTGGGCGCTGCGCTCACCGACGTCGACCCGCAACCCGCCGACGGTGTGCACCGCGGGCTGCACCGTCCGGCTGGCCCGCCCGGCACGCCGCAGCACCGTGGTGATGCGGGCGTCCAGGTGCGCGCCCGTGAACGGCTTGACCATGTAGTCGTCGGCCCCGGCGCGCAGCAGCTTGACCACCGACTGCTCGTCGTCGCGGGCGGTGGCGATGATGATCGGGACGTCGGTGATGCCGCGCAGCATCCGCAGGGCGTCGGAACCGTCGAGATCGGGCAGGCCGAGGTCCAGCACCACCAGGTCGGGTGTCTCCGCGGCGACCCGGCGCAACGCGTCCAGGGCGGTGCCCACGGCGTGCACGGCATGCCCCCGGTCAGCGAGGGACCGCAGCATCGCGCCGCGTACGACGTGATCGTCTTCGACCAGGAGCACGGAGGCCACGACAAGACCGTACTTGGCCTGGCAAGTTGATCGCGTTGCGACGTGCCTGGGAACCGGGCAAGCTGGTACAACGATGTCCTTCACCCTGTTCGCCGACGCCCGCCTGGCGCTCGCCCGGGACAGCCTCGCCGGCCTCTCCACCGGCGACGCGCTCGGCGCGCGGTTCTTCCTGCCGGGGCCGCCGCAGGACCTCGCCGACGCCACGCTGCCGCCCGCGCCCTGGGAGTGGACCGACGACACCGAGATGGCCTGCTCGGTGGTCGCGGAACTGGCCGCGACGGGCCGCATCGACCCGGACCGGCTGGCACTGGCGTTCGCGGAACGCTGCGACGCCCGGCGCGGGTACGGCCCCGGCGCGATGCTGATCCTGCGGCTGATCCGCACCGGCACCCCGTGGCCGGTGGCCGCCGCGTCCGCCTTCGACGGCCAGGGCTCCTGCGGTAACGGCGCGGCCATGCGGGTGGGCCCGCTGGGAGCGTACTTCGCCGACTCCACCGCCCGCGCCGCCGCGCAGGCCCGCGCCTCGGCCGAGGTGACCCACGCGCATCCCGAGGGAATCGCCGGCGCGGTCGCGGTGGCGGTCGCCGCCGCGCTCGCCGCCCGGGCCCGCCTCGACGGACACCGACCGGCCCCGGCCCGACTCCTGGCCGGGATCGCCGCCGCGGTCGACCCGGGCACCGAGGTGCACCGCGGCGTGCACCGCGCCGTCGGGCTGCTCGGCCGGCCCCTGTCCCGCGTGGTGGCGGCGCTCGGCAACGGCGCCCGCGTGACGGCCCAGGACACCGTCGCGTTCACGCTCTGGGTGGCCGCCACCCACCTCGACGACTACCCGGAGGCCATCCGGGTCTGCGTGCGCGCCGGCGGTGACGTGGACACCACGGCGGCCATCACCGGCGCGGTGGTGGCCGCGTACACCGGCGTCGGCACGCCGGGCGGTGTGCCCGAGGCGTGGCTGGCCGCCCGCGAGCCGCTGCCCACCTGGCTACCCTGACCGCTCGCCTGCCCGGCACCGTGGGTGCCCCTTGCCAGGTCCTGGGCTCGTGGTGTCCCTGACTGTCCGGTGTCCCGAACGCTCGGCAGCCCTGCCTCACCGGCTGCGTTAACAGCCGCCAAGGGTGCCACGTCACCTTTGCTCTGCTTCAACCCGCGCAACAGTTTTGGGGCCTGGGTGGTGCGCGGGTTGAAGCAGAGCAAAGGACGCGCGAAGGGCTGCGGCCGCCGCCCGGCCATGAGCTGACGCCCGTCCGCCGCTGCGGCCGGTGCTGCCTCAGCCGGTGCGGGCAGGAGTGGCCGCCGAGGCCAGCTCCGCGGCGGCCGCCGGATCCGTGGGCGCGTCCGTGCCGTCCGGCTGCGACGCCGGCGTCACCGTGTCGGTCTCCGCCGCGCCGGTCACCGCTGCCAGCGCTCCCCGCTCGGCCGGGTCACGTCGCCGCATACGGCTGACCAGCCAGCCGATCGCCGCGCCGCCGCCCAGGCCGGCCAGCAAGCCGGCGGCGAGCATCGCGTCGGCGTTGCCGGATTCCTCTGCGGAGCCGCCCGCCGCCGTGTCACCGCCGCCGGAAGCGCCGTCGGCGCCCTGCGCCCCTGCGGCGGGACCGTTCCCCGCGTCCGCCGCCGGGGCGCCATGCCCGCCGTGCCCGACCGGCCCGGCCGCACCCGCCGCCGCCGGCAACAGCGTCAGCACCGGGGCCCGGTGTGCGCCGCTGGCGTCCGCCCACCGGACGACCGTGCCGTCGGCGTACGTCTGGACGACCTCGAAGGTGAGCCGCTCCGCCTGCGGCAGCGGGCCCATGGACAGGGCCAGCCGGGCCGGGCCGGACGCGCCCGCGCCGACGCGGACCCAGGTCACCGCCGTGGTCACGGTGCTCACTCCGGAGGAGTGGATGCCGGCCACCGGCTTGTCCAGCGTACGGGAGCTGATCTTGGGCGCCCAGCCGTCGACCGACATCGGATAGACCTCGGCCACCGGGGCGTCGGCCGGCAACCGGACCTCGATCCGGGTGGTCTTCGTGCCGGCCCGCTCCTCGGGCACGCTGAACTCCAGCCGTACGGCGTCGCCCTGCCGTGCCTCGGTCGGGGTGGTCGTCACGTCCGCGGCGTGCGCCGCCGTACCGGGCCAGAGCAGCAGCCCCGCGGCGGTCAGCGCGGTCACCGCCGCGATTCGCCGCGGGCGGCCTCCGCCGTGTGCGCTCGCCATCTCGTGCCCCCATCCGTCTCGACGTGACCGGCTCCGGTTTCCGGCCACACCTTCTAGTTCGGCTGGCAGGCGCGAAAGGTTCAACGCCGGACGCGAGGAAGGTGCCCTTCCCGGCCACGAGGGGGTGGACCGATAGCATCGGCAGGAGCCGAGGATCGGCATCGTTTCGTACTGCTTGGAGGAGTCACCGTGTCCGCACCCCGTACCCCCGCCGTGGCCGACCCTGTCGTCGTCGCCGCCGGGACGACGGCGGCCGACGCGGTGGCCGCGGCCGGACTGCCCGCGAACGGCCCCAAGGCGATCGTCGTGGTCCGCGACCCGCAGGGTCAGCTGCGCGACCTGGACTGGGCGCCGACCGAGGAGACCGTCGTCGAGCCGGTCAGCCTGGACTCGCCCGACGGGCTCACCGTGCTGCGCCACTCCACCGCGCACGTGCTCGCCCAGGCCGTGCAGGACATCTTCCCCGAGGCCAAGCTGGGCATCGGCCCGCCCATCGAGAACGGCTTCTACTACGACTTCGACGTCGCCAAGCCGTTCCAGCCCGATGACCTCAGCAAGATCGAAAAGCGCATGCAGGAGATCGTCAAGTCCGGGCAGCGGTTCCGTCGCCGCCGCTTCGGCAGCCTCGACGAGGCGCGCGCCGAGCTGGCCGACGAGCCGTTCAAGCTGGAGTTGATCGAGGTCAAGGGCGAGGGCCTGGACACCGACGAGGTGATGGAGGTCGGCGGCGGCGAGCTGACCATCTACGACAACCTCGACGCCAAGGAGGACAAGGTCTGCTGGTCGGACCTGTGCCGGGGCCCGCACCTGCCGACCACCCGACTGATCGGCGCGTTCAAGCTGATGCGCTCGGCCGCCGCGTACTGGCGCGGGTCGGAGAAGAACCCCCAACTGCAGCGGGTGTACGGCACCGCGTGGCCGACCCGCGATGAGCTCAAGGCGTACCTGAAGCTGTTGGAGGAGGCCGCCCGGCGCGACCACCGCAAGCTCGGCGCGGACCTCGACCTGTTCAGCTTCCCCGACGAGATCGGCTCGGGCCTGGCGGTCTTCCACCCCAAGGGCGGCATCATCCGCCGCGAGATGGAGCACTACTCGCGGCGGCGGCACGAGGAGGCGGGGTACGAGTTCGTCAACACCCCGCACATCTCCAAGGCGCAGCTGTTCCACACCTCCGGGCACCTGCCGTACTACGCGGACACGATGTTCCCGCCCATGCAGCTGGAGGGCGCGGACTACTACCTCAAGGCCATGAACTGCCCGATGCACAACCTGATCTTCAGGTCGCGGGGGCGGTCGTACCGTGAGCTGCCGCTGCGGATGTTCGAGTTCGGCACGGTCTACCGGTACGAGAAGTCCGGCGTCGTGCACGGCCTGACCCGGGTCCGTGGCCTGACCCAGGACGACTCGCACATTTACTGCACCCGCGAGCAGATGGCCGGCGAGCTGTCCACGCTGCTCAGCTTCGTGCTGGACCTGCTGCGCGACTACGGCCTGGACGACTTCTACCTGGAGCTGTCGACCCGGGACGACTCGCCCAAGTTCATCGGCGCCGACGAGGACTGGGCGGAGGCGACCGAGGCGCTGCGGACCGCCGCCGAGACCTCGGGTCTGGAGCTGGTGCCCGATCCGGGTGGCGCGGCGTTCTACGGGCCGAAGATCTCCGTGCAGGCGCGCGACGCGATTGGCCGGACCTGGCAGATGTCCACCATCCAGGTCGACTTCAACCAGCCGGAGCGGTTCGGGTTGGAGTACCAGGCCGCCGACGGCAGCCGCCAGCGGCCCGTGATGATCCACCGGGCGCTGTTCGGGTCGATCGAACGGTTCTTCGGGGTGCTCACCGAGCACTACGCAGGCGCGTTCCCGGCCTGGCTGGCCCCGGTGCAGGTGGTGGGCATTCCGATCCGCGAGGACCACACCGACTACCTGCACGGCTTCGTCGCGGCGCTGCGGGCCGAGGGCATCCGGGCCCAGGTGGACGCGGGTGACGACCGGATGCAGAAGAAGATCCGTACGGCGCAGCAGCAGAAGATCCCGTTCATGGTGATCGCCGGTGACGACGACGTGGCGGCAGGCACGGTGTCCTTCCGCTACCGCGACGGCTCCCAGCGCAACGGTGTGCCGATCGCCCAGGCGGTCACCCACGTCCTCGACGTGGTGACCTCTCGCACGAACGTCGGCCCGTCGGCCGCACCGGAGTAGCCGGCGTCGGCGTCGCGTGTCGCGTGTCGCGATCGTGCTCGATCCAGGAAGTAGTGGCCTCGCCGCCGCGGGAGGCCACTACTTCCATGTTCGGGCGCGATCACGCCCGAAGCGGGCGTCGGCCTGGTCAGATGCCGCAGGTGGGTGCCGACCAGCCGCCGACCGCCGCGACGTGGGTGTGGTCGTTGTGGTCCGGGTAGCCGGGGCCGAGGATCTGTCCGAAGCCGTGGTTGCGGGCCTGCTGGGCCAGCCGGCACAGCGACGGTGAGCCGACCAGGTCCACCGCGTCGCCGTACAGGTGGCGGCTGTTCGAGGCCCCGCCGACCGCGCTGTTGCAGGCGTAGCTGCGGAAGCTGCTGCTGATCCCGATGGGCACGTCACCGAGGGCGTGCCGCAGGGCCTGGAGCTTCCACATCGAGACGAGCGCGTTGGCGCGGGCGGTGCTCGCCGCGACCGCTCCGCCGGACCAGGTGCTGTTGCAGTTGTTCAGCTCGGCGTAGCTGAAGTTGACCGGTGTGCAGTCGTCGTCCTGGAGGGCGTACAGCCGGTTGAAGGTCTGCGGGCCGGCGACGCCGTCCGCGCCCAACCCGTACGCCTGCTGGAAGCGGATCACCGCGGACCGGGTGGCGGGGCCGTAGGCGCCGTCGATGGTGAGCACCGCGCCGTAGCCGGGGTAGCCGGCGACGCGGATCTGAAGTTGCCGGACGTCCTCGCCGGACATCCCCTGCGACAGGGTGCGTGCCCAGGTGTAGCAGCCGTCCGCGTGCGCCGCGCTGGCGGTGAGGGTGACCCCGGTCACCGTGGTGGCGACGGCCAGCGCGAGCGCCGCGATGACCCTGCCGAGTCGTCGGATCATGAAGCTCTCCATTCATTTATTCAAGTGCCTGAATGCATGGAAGTTTCAGGTCTCGGCGGCAATCCGTCAACAACTTGCAGCAAGGAGTTTCCCGGTGACGGGTGTCGCGGCTGGCCCACGCGGCTCCGTAGGATCGGCTCGTGACAGGGGCGGAGCGGCACACGGACAGCGACGGCATGGCGGACGGCCTGGATCGGCTCTGGACGCCGCACCGGATGACCTACATCTCCGGCGAGGACCGCCCGGCCGAGGGCTACGAGAAGCCGACCGGCTGCCCGTTCTGTCGGGCCCCCGGGCTGCCCTCCGAGGAGAGCCTGGTGGTCGCCCGCGGCGAGCGCGTCTTCGTGGTGCTCAACCTCTACCCGTACAACCCGGGGCACCTGCTGGTCTGCCCGTACCGGCACGTCGCCGACTACACCGACCTCGACGAGCCGGAGACGGTCGAGCTCGCCTCGTACACCCAGACCGCGATGCGGGTGATCCGCAAGGTCAGCAACGCGCACGGCTTCAACCTGGGCATGAACCAGGGCGGGGTGGCCGGCGCCGGCATCGCCGCCCACCTGCACCAGCACGTGGTGCCGCGCTGGGGCGGCGACGCGAACTTCATGCCGGTGATCGGCCGCACCAAGGTGCTGCCCCAGCTGCTCGGCGACACCCGCGACCTGCTCGCCCGCGCCTGGCCGTCCTGACCCGCCGGGCCTGACCTCGCCGCCGCGAGGACCGCGCCGGTCCGGCTAGTCGGCGCGCAGCAGGTCGGCAAGCTCCGCCCAGCTCCCCACCGGGTGTACGCGGGGCAGCAGCGCGGCGTGCGCGGCGACCTCCGCCCGGCGGGGCCGGAACAGGTAGCGGTGCGGCACCGAGTCGAGGTAGCCGAGCACCTCCAGCCTGTCGTCCACGAAGTGGGTCAGGTCGAGCCGCCGGGCGATCGGCGCCTTGCCCGGCCGGGTCCGGCAGAAGTGCACCCGCTCGACGGGGATCCCGGTGCGGGCCGTGAGATCGTGGTGGGCCAGCCACTCCCGGGTCCGCCGCTCGGTGGACTCGCCGCACTTGGAGACGAGGTGCACCTCGTCGAACGCCGGCCCGAGCGCTCCGAGCGCGTCGAACGCCCCGTCGACCATGGGCGTCCGCAGGTAGTGCGCGCCGAAGAAGGAGGTGTCGGCGTCGTCGTCGGCCGGCTCGATGAGCACACCGCCGATGTCCACGCCCAGCCGTCGCATGGCGTCGATCATGCCGTACGGCCCCGGCGCGCGCGTACCGCGTTTCCGCGTGCGGAGTTGCTACGCCCGCCCGGTGAAGGTGGCACGATCGGCCGATGGCAGTGACGACACGGATGTTGGGGCGCAGCGGCATCGAGGTCAGCGCCCTCGGCATGGGGTGCTGGGCGATCGCCGGTCCATGGGCGGAGGGCAGCCAGCCGCTGGGCTGGGGCGCGGTCGACGACGACGAGTCCGTGCGGGCGGTACGCCGCGCGCTCGAGGAGGGCATCACACTCTTCGACACCGCCGACACGTACGGCGCGGGGCACGGCGAGCGGGTGCTGGGGCGGGCCCTCGCCGGCCGCCGGGACGAGGCCGTGATCGCCACCAAGTGGGGCTACACGTTCGACGAGGCGACCCGGCAGGCGACCGGGGAGGACGCGTCACCGGCGTACCTGCGGCGGGCCGTGACCGCGTCGCTGCGCCGGTTGGGCACCGACCGGATCGACCTCTACCAGCTGCACCTGGCCGACCTGCCGGTGCCCCGCGCGGAGGCGCTGATCGGCGTCTGCGAGGACCTGGTCGCCGAGGGCCTGATCCGCGCGTACGGGTGGAGCACCGACCGCCCGGACCGGGCCGCCGCCCTCGGACAGGCCGCCTCCGGCGCCACCGCCGTGCAGCACGCCCTGTCAGTGCTGCGCGACGCCCCCGAGGTGCTCGCCGTCTGCGACAAGTACGACCTGGCCAGCGTCAACCAGGGGCCGCTGGGGATGGGCCTGCTCACCGGCAAGTACACGGCCACGTCGACGTTGCCCCGCGACGACGTGCGCGGGTTGGCGCCAGGCTGGCTGGAGTGGTTCCGCGGCGGCCGGCCCGCGCCGGAGTGGCTGCGCCGGGTCGGGGCGGTCCGCGCCGCGCTGACCGCCGACGGGCGCACCCTCGCCCAGGGCGCGCTGGGCTGGATCTGGGCACGCAGCGGGCGCACCATCCCGATCCCCGGCTGCCGTACGGTCGCCCAGGTCGAGGAGAACGCCGCCGCGCTGCGCCGGGGGCCGCTGGCGCCGGACCAGTTCGTCGAGGTGGAACGCCAACTCGCCGCCCTGCGCACCGCCGCGCTCCGCGACGCCGATCGCCCACACTGGCCCCGCCCCACCCACCCCACGACCCACCCCTGACCCGCACACCGCGCGCAGTGCGGGCACGCCCTCTCCGACGCCGGTCCCGTCCCGTCCCGTGCTGTGGCGTGCCGCGCGGTGCCGTGTGCCATGGCGGCGCCGCGTGCTGTGCTGGTGTCGCGTCCTGTCGAGCTGCCCCAGATCTGGGGCAGCGTCGGTGCGGATGCGGTCCGCTCCGGCAGCGGCGCCCCGAATGTGGGGCAGCTCGACAGGACGCGAACACGTAGGCCGCGCCGCCGCCCGGCCCACACGCGACGGCTCGCGCGCGACGGGGAGTCGTCCGGGACAGGCGCGCGGGCACCAGGGCCAGCGGGCGGACAGGGCCAGCGAATACGCAGGGGGCACGCAGGGTTACGGGGTGTGTTCCTTGCGGGCCTGGTCGGCCAGGTGGGTGGGCATCGGGTCGTGGCGCACGAAGTGGCGGCGGAAGGTGCCCGTGCCGGCGGTCATCGAGCGCAGCTCGACGGCGTAGCGGAGCAGTTCGGTGGCCGGCACCTCGGCGCGCACGAGGGTACGGCCCTCGGCTTCCTCGTCGGGTTCGGTGCCGAGCACCCGGCCGCGCCGGCTGGACAGGTCGCCCATCACCGCGCCCACCGAGCCGTCCGGCACCCGGACGGTCACCTCGTCGATCGGTTCCAGCAGCGTCGGCTGGCCGCGCTCGGCGGCGTCGCGCAGCGCGAGCGCGCCGGCGGTCTGGAAGGCCGCGTCGGAGGAGTCGACGCTGTGCGCCTTGCCGTCGACGAGGGTGACCCGCAGGTCCACCACCGGGTGGCCGGCGACCAGTCCGCGTTCCAGCTGGGCGCGGACGCCCTTCTCGACGGACGGGATGTAGTTGTGCGGCACCGCGCCGCCGACGATCCGGTCGACGAACTCGAAGCCGGCGCCGCGGGGCAGCGGCTCCACCTCGATGTCGCAGACCGCGTACTGGCCGTGGCCGCCGGACTGCTTGACGTGCCGGCCGTGCCCCCGTGCCGGCACGGTCAGCGTCTCGCGCAGCGACACCTTGACCGGTTCGGTGTCCAGCTCGACGCCTCCGGCGCGCAGCCGGTCCAGCACGACGTCGGCGTGCGCCTCGCCCATGCACCAGAGCACCAGCTGGTGGGTCTCCGGGTTGCGTTCCAGCCGCAGGGTGGGGTCGCCGGCGACCAGCCGGGCGAGGTTGCGGGCCAGCGCGTCCTCGTCGGCGCGGCTGCGGGCGACGATCGCCACCGGCAGCAGCGGCTCCGGCATCTCCCACGGCGCGATCAGCAGCGGGTCGTCCTTGGCCGAGACGGTGTCGCCGGTCTCCGCGCTGCCCGACTTGGTGATCGCGCAGATGTCGCCGGCCACGCAGTGCGGCACCTCGCGCAGGGTCGCGCCCAGCGGGGTGTAGATGTGCCCGACCCGCTCGTCGGCGTCGTGGTCGGGGTGCCCGCGCTCGGCCATGCCGTGCCCGCAGATGTGCACGGTCTGTTCGGGGCGCAGCGTGCCGGAGAAGACCCGGACCAGCGAGACCCGACCGACGTGGCGGTCGACGGTGGTCTTGACGACCTCGGCGACGAGCGGGCCGTCCGGGTCGCAGGTCAGCGGCGGGCGGGGCGAGCCGTCCACGCCGGTGACCGCTGGCAGCTCATGCTCCAGCGGTGACGGGAACGCGGCGGTCAGCACCTCCAGCAGGGTGTCCAGACCGACGCCGGTCTCGGCGCAGACCGGCACCACCGGGTAGAAGTGGCCCCTCGCGACGGCCTTCTCCAGGTCCTCGATGAGCACCTCGGTGCTGATCTCCTCGCCCTCGAGGTAGCGGTCCATGAGGGTTTCGTCCTCGCTCTCGGCGATGATCCCCTCGATCAGCTCGTTGCGGGACTCGTCGATGGCCCGCTGGTGCTCCGGGTCCGGGTCGCGCACGTCGGCGGGCAGCCCGGCGGAGTAGTCGAAGACCCGTCGGGTGATCAGCCCGAGCAGGCCCTCGGTGGAGACCCCGTCGTCGCCGAGCATCGGCAGGTACAGGGGCATCACGTTGTCGCCGAAGACCCGCTGGCAGAGCGCCACCGTCTCGTCGAAGTCGGCGCGGGGCGCGTCGAGTCGGGCCACCGCGACGGCGCGCGGCATGTCGACCGCGGCGCACTCCTCCCACAGCGCCACCGTGGCGGCGTCCATCCCACCGGCCGCCGAGACGACGAACAGCGCGGCGTCGGCGGCCCGCAGGCCGGCCCGCAGCTCGCCGACGAAGTCGGCGTACCCGGGTGTGTCCAGCAGGTTGACCTTGATGCCGTTGTGCAGCAGAGGCGCGCAGGACAGGCTCACCGAGCGCTGCTGGCGTACGGCGGCCGGGTCGTGGTCGCCGACCGTGGTGCCGTCGACGACGCTGCCGGCCCGGCCGATGGTGCCGGTCGCGGCGAGCAGCGCCTCGACGAGCGTCGTCTTGCCCGCTCCGGAATGCCCGACGAGCACCACGTTGCGTACCCGCGCGGGGTCGGTCACCACCGGCGTGCCGCCGGTGGCCCCCTTTTCCTGATTTTTCTGCGCCATGGGGCGCACCTCCCTCAGCCGGTGGTGGGTGGCGACCGCCGCGCGAGGTGGAAGCGGCCCGGGGCGAGTGCGCGGCGATATCCTCCGGTGGTCTGCTGCACAGCGGGAACTCAACGGGCGGGCGGGTGAGC
This sequence comes from Micromonospora sp. NPDC005237, assembly GCF_040607775.1. NCBI lineage: Bacteria > Bacillati > Actinomycetota > Actinomycetes > Micromonosporales > Micromonosporaceae > Micromonospora > Micromonospora sp. NPDC005237. The sequence goes on from NZ_JBEXHJ010000005.1 coordinate 317,039, forward strand.
TGGCTCACCTCCCGGCTCGATCTCACACCCGTTGCCGTACAGGCACAAGCCTGCCCCGGGCGGGTCGCAGGGACCGGCCGTATCGCCGGACCTGGGCGGACCGTTATCGTGGGGACCGCCATGGCGAAGATCTTCCAAGTGTCGGCCCGCGCGGGGATGACCCGCGTCGTCGAGCCGATCGCACGTGCCCTCCTGCGCGCGGGCGTCACTCCCAATGCCGTCACCGTCGCGGGCACCGTTGGTGTGCTCATCGGCGCGCTCGGCTTCGGTGCCCGCGGCCACCTGGTCGCGGGCGCGTTGATCGTGACCGTGTTCGCGCTCACCGACCTGCTCGACGGGACGATGGCCCGGATGAGCGGCGGCTCCACCCGCTTCGGCGCGTTCCTCGACTCAAGCATGGACCGGGTCGCCGACAGCGCCGTCTTCGGCGCGGTGGCCTACTGGCTGGCCACCCGGGGCGACCACTCCGGGGTGGCCGCCGCGCTGCTGTGCCTGGCCGCCGGCGGGCTCGTCTCCTACGTGAAGGCGCGTGCCGAAGGGCTGGGCATGACCTGCAACGTGGGCATCGCCGAGCGCACCGAGCGGCTGCTGATCGTCGGCGTCGGCGGGATCCTCACGGGCGTCGGCGTGAAGCCGGCGCTGGAGATCGCGCTCTGGCTGCTCGCCGCCATCTCGATCTTCACGGTGGGGCAGCGGGTGGCGCACGTCTACCGCCAGGCCCAGCAGCTCCAGCCGGACGGCCAGGCGTGAGCGGGCTGCCGGCGACCCGGCGTCGGACGACCGGCGGCCGGGCCGCGTGAACCTCACCGAGCTGGGCTACGTCGCCGGATGGCGGCTGGTCCGCGCGCTTCCCCGGCCGTTGGTGGCGGCGGCGTTCCAGGCGGGCGCGGACCGCGCCCATCGCGGCGGTGGCGGGGGTACGGCCCGACTGCGCGCGAACCTGCGCCGGGTGGTCGGCCCGGAGCTGCCCGAGGCGGAGCTGGACGATCTCGTCAAGCGCGGGCTGCGCTCGTACGCCCGGTACTGGATGGAGGCGTTCCGGCTGCCCGCGTTGAGCCGGGAGCAGATCCTGGCCGGGTTCCGCCTCGACGGCGCGGAGTTGCTCGCCGCCGACGTGGCCGCGGGCCGGGGCGCGGTGGTGGCGCTGCCGCACGCCGGCAACTGGGATGCCGCGGGCGCCTGGGTCGCGGCCACCGGTTGGCCGATCACCACCGTCATGGAGCGGCTCAAGCCGGAGGGCGTGTACGAGCGTTTCCTGGCCTTCCGGGCCGAGCTCGGGATGGAGATCCTGCCCACCCACGGCGGCCCGCGTCCGGCGTTCGACGTGCTGCTGGACCGCGTCCGCGCCGGCGCGGTGGTGCCGCTGCTGGCCGACCGGGACCTCTCCGCCCGGGGGGTGGAGGTGGACTTCTTCGGTGGGAAGACCCGGATGCCGGCCGGGCCGGCGCTGCTCGCGCTGCACACCGGAGCGCCGCTGTACGTGGCCTCGTTGTGGTACGAGCAGGACGGGGCGTGCGCCTCGCTCGCCGGCCCGCTGCCGGTGCCCGGGCCCGAGGCGGGGCCTCTGGACCAGCGGGTCCGGTCGCTGACCCAGCTGATCGCCGACGGTCTGGCGGCGGGTATCGCCCGGCATCCGGAAGACTGGCACATGTTGCAGCGGATGTGGTTGGACCAGAGGAGGGCGGGGGAGGGCACGGCGCTGCCCTCGTCAGCCCCCGGCCAGGGCTGAAGGGGTGGGCTGACGCATGCGGATCGGCATCGTGTGCCCGTACTCGTTCGACGTCCCCGGCGGGGTGCAGAACCACGTCATGGATCTCGCCGAGGCGCTGATCGTGCTCGGTCACGAGGTCAGCGTGCTCGCTCCGGCGGATGAGGATTCGCCGCTGCCGGAGTACGTGGTGTCCGCCGGCCGGGCGGTGCCGCTGCCGTACAACGGGTCGGTGGCCCGGATCGCGTTCGGCCCGGTCTCGACCGCGCGGGTCCGGCGCTGGCTCACCAACGGTGACTTCGACGTGCTGCACGTGCACGAGCCGCTGACGTTGAGCCTGTCGCTGCTGGCGGTGCTCTCCGCTCGCGGCCCGGTGGTGGCCACGTTCCACACGGCGATGACCCGTTCGCGGGTGCTGGCCGCCGCGCAGGGCGTGCTGCAGATCGTGTTGGAGCGGATCACCGCCCGGATCGCGGTGAGCGCGCTGGCCCGCAAGGTGCAGGTCGAGCACATGGACGGCGGCGCGGTGGAGATCCCCAACGGGGTGGCGGTGGCGAAGTTCGCCGACGCCGAGCCGCTGCCGGGCTGGCCGGGGGAGTGCGGGCCGGGCACCGGCGGCACGGTGGGCTTCCTGGGCCGGTTCACGGAGGCGCGCAAGGGTTTCCCGGTGCTGCGGGACGCCTTCGTGGCGCTGGCGGCGACCCGCCCGGGGTTGCGGCTGCTGGTCGCCGGCCCGGGTGACCCGGACGACCTGTACGACCAGTTCCCGGCCGCGCTGCGGGAGCGGGTGACGTTCCTCGGGCTGGTCTCCGAGGCGGACAAGGCCCGGATGCTGCGCAGCGTGCACCTGTACGTGGCGCCGAACACCGGCGGCGAGTCGTTCGGGATGATCCTCACCGAGGCGCTGGCCGCCGGCACCACGGTGATCGCGAGTGACCTGGACGCGTTCCGCCGGGTGCTCGACGGTGGGCGGGCGGGGCGGCTGTTCCCGACCGGAGACGCGGTGGGATTGCGTGACGCCCTGTCCGAGCTGCTCGACGACCCGGCCGGGCGGGCCACGCTGAGCGCCTGCGGCGATCAGGTGGTGGCGAATTTCGACTGGCCGGTGGTTGCTCGGCGTGTTCTTGAGGTATACGCAGCGGCGATCGAGGCGACCGACGGGCGGGTCATCGACCAGGAATGGGTGGGGCTGAGCTGACCCGGGTGACGGATGGTGCGGCTGGTGACGCCGGTGACCGGCGCGGGCGTGCGCAACGGAGGAGAAACGGAGCAGCACTACGATGCCGCACATGTGGTGGGTGGTGGCCGCGAGTGTGCTCGTGGGGGTGCTTGCGGCGTACCTCATCTGGACCGCCGGCCGGGTCGAGCGGCTGCAGGGCCGCGCGGAGCTGGCGGCGCGGGCCCTCGACGCCCACCTGCTGCGCCGGGCGGCGGCCGCGGCGGTGCTGGCGGAGCGGCGTTTCGGCGTCGAGTTGTACGCGGCGGCCCGGATCGCGCTGGACGCTCCGCCGCAGGAGCGGGAGGCGGCTGAGAACGACCTGACCCGGCAGTTGCGCTCGGTGCGGCTGGACCCGGCCGATCCGGACTGCACGGCGGTCATCGCGGCGAGCCGCCGTCTCGCGTTGTCCCGGCAGGTGCACACCGACCTGGTTCGCGACGCCCGGTCGGCGCGCAGTCGTCCGCTGGTGCGGTTGTTTCGGATGGGGCGGGGCCGGGAGTGGCCGCGCTACTTCGACATCGACGACCCGACGCTCGTCGTGCCGGCCGACGTTCCGGCCGGCTGATCGGGGCGGGCGGAGGCTGACCGGGGCGGGCCGGCGTGGCGGTGAGCAGGGCCACAGTGCAGGCCACCGGGGGTCTGATTGGCTGTCGGCGCGGCGTTGACCAGTGCGTAGCATTTCCGCTGCCACCCCCACCGCACGTCCAAGGAGCGATGACCCGTGCCCGAAACCACCGCCTCGACCACCGGCACCGCCCCCGTCGTCGGCACGGCCCGCGTGAAGCGGGGCATGGCCGAGATGCTCAAGGGCGGCGTGATCATGGACGTCGTCAACGCCGAGCAGGCCAAGATCGCCGAGGACGCCGGCGCGGTCGCGGTGATGGCCCTGGAGCGGGTGCCCGCCGACATCCGCGCGCAGGGCGGGGTCTCCCGGATGAGCGACCCCGACATGATCGACGGGATCATCGAGGCGGTGTCCATCCCGGTGATGGCCAAGGCCCGCATCGGTCACTTCGTGGAGGCGCAGATCCTCCAGTCGCTCGGCGTCGACTACGTCGACGAGTCCGAGGTGCTGACCCCGGCCGACTACGCGAACCACATCGACAAGTGGGCGTTCACCGTGCCCTTCGTCTGTGGCGCGACCAACCTGGGCGAGGCGCTGCGCCGGATCACCGAGGGCGCGGCCATGATCCGCTCCAAGGGCGAGGCCGGCACCGGTGACGTCTCCAACGCCACCACCCACATGCGCAAGATCCGCCAGGAGATCCGCCGGCTCTCCTCGCTGCCGGCCGACGAGCTGTACGTCGCGGCCAAGGAGCTGCAGGCCCCGTACGAGCTGGTCAAGGAGGTCGCCGAGAGCGGCAAGCTGCCGGTGGTGCTGTTCACCGCCGGCGGGATCGCCACGCCGGCCGACGCGGCGATGATGATGCAGCTCGGCGCGGAGGGCGTCTTCGTCGGCTCCGGCATCTTCAAGGCCGGCAACCCGGCTCAGCGGGCCGCCGCGATCGTCAAGGCCACCACCTTCCACGACGACCCGGATGTGCTGGCGAAGGTCTCCCGGGGTCTGGGTGAGGCGATGGTCGGCATCAACGTCGACGAGATCCCGCAGCCGCACCGCCTGGCCGAGCGCGGTTGGTGAGGATGAACCGACCCACCATCGGTGTGCTCGCGCTCCAGGGCGACGTCCGGGAGCACGTGGCGGCGCTGGCCGCGGCGGGCGCGGACGCCCGCCCGGTCCGCCGCCCGAGCGAGCTGGACGCGGTCGACGGGCTGGTGATCCCGGGGGGCGAGTCCACCACCATCAGCAAGCTCGCCGACATCTTCGAGATGCGTGAGCCGATCGACAAGCGGATCGCCGACGGCATGCCGGTCTACGGCTCCTGCGCCGGCATGATCATGCTGGCCACCGAGGTGCTGGACGGTCGGGCCGACCAGCGCGGCTTCGCCGGGATCGACATGACGGTACGGCGTAACGCGTTCGGCCGGCAGGTCGACTCGTTCGAGGCGCCGGTGGAGATCGCCGGCGTGCCGGGGGAGCCGTTCCACGCGGTGTTCATCCGCGCGCCGTGGGTCGAGCGCGTCGGCGCGGCCGTCCAGGTGATCGGGAAGGTGACCGGCGGCCCGGCCGCCGAGCGGATCGTGGCGGTGCGGCAGGGCAACCTGCTGGCCACCTCGTTCCACCCTGAGCTGACGGGTGACCTGCGCGTACACGCGTACTTCGTGGAGCTGGTGCGCGCCGCCTGAGCGACGGAAGCGCGGTGGCGGGCATGAATCCCGCCCCCGGATCGTTGGTCTGGGCAGGCCCCGGCGCCGTGCCGCCGCCCCGGGCCGGTCCCGGGTGTGACATGGCGGGGTGTGACCTCGGTAAGATTGTCGCGGTTCGGCAGGGCCGTCGCCCGGCGCGGCACTTCCCGCGGGGCCGACCGGCCGCCGGATCGCCGATGCGGCGCGGAATCGGTGCGGCAGTCGACGCAGGCGTGCAATGACAGACGGAGGTAGAAGATGTCCGGCCACTCAAAGTGGGCGACGACCAAGCACAAGAAGGCCGTCATCGACGCCAAGCGCGGCAAGATGTTCGCCAAGCTGATCAAGAACGTCGAGGTGGCCGCGCGGACCGGTGGCGGCGACCCGTCCGGTAACCCGACGCTCTTCGACGCGATCCAGAAGGCGAAGAAGAGCTCGGTGCCGAACGACAACATCGACCGCGCCGTCAAGCGCGGCTCCGGCCTGGAGGCCGGCGGCGCCGACTGGCAGACCATCATGTACGAGGGGTACGGCCCGAACGGCGTGGCCATGCTCATCGAGTGCCTCACCGACAACCGCAACCGGGCGGCCACCGAGGTGCGTACCGCCCTCACCCGCAACGGCGGCTCGCTCGCCGACGCCGGCTCGGTGTCGTACATGTTCTCCCGCAAGGGCGTGGTGATCGTGCCCAAGGAGGGCACCAGCGAGGACGACGTGATGATGGCCGTCCTCGACGCCGGCGCCGAGGAGGTCAACGACCTCGGTGAGGCGTTCGAGGTGGTCTCCGAGCCGACCGACCTGATCCCGGTGCGCACCGCGCTGCAGGACGCCGGCATCGAGTACGAGTCGGCGGAGTCCTCCCTGATCCCCAGCATGAACGTCCCGCTCGACGAAGAGGGCGCCCGCAAGATCTTCAAGCTGATCGACGTCCTGGAGGACTGCGACGACGTGCAGAACGTCTACGCGAACTTCGACGTCAGCGACGACGTGATGGCGGCCGTCGACGCCTGAGGTCCGGCCCGTCCGGCCCGTCCGGCCTGCCCGGCCTGCCCGGCGTGATCCACACCAGGTCGCCGATGTGGGGGTGTCCGCGCGAGCGGTTGCCCCCACATCGGCGACCTGACGTGTGTCAGCGCCCCCTTGATCGGCTCGGGATGACGGGTGCCACCGGCAGCAGCCCGGCAGGCCGCACGAAGATCGACCGTCGGGCGATCGCGTCCAGTCTCGGCCCCACCTCGTAGCCGTCGAGCCAGACCCACCCGTCATAGGTTGGCCAGTCGAGAACGCGGATGACGCGGAACAGGATCGGCCGGCTGAACTGGATACTCGCCGCGCGGGTGACCTGAAAGAGGTCACCCGCCCGCACGGCCGCCGGATTTCCGGTCGCGCCACGCCTTGAGATGATCACTTGCCTCGACCAGCCGGGGACACGAACCATCCGGGCCGCACCTGGTGCAAACGTTGCGATGATGAAAGTCGATCACGTAGCTCGCCATCGTCACGAGGAACGGCGGCTCGGGTCGGGGCTCCTCACCCATCATGGCGATCACCTCGCTGGGGCGACGCCGCGCTCTTCTCCTCGCTCGACGCGAGCGGCGTGGTGCGCCGGTAGGCGCCAGCCCGGCCCGGGAACCGGGTCCGCTCCACCACGTCGACTGGCTCATCCGGTCGGTGAAACCACTTCCAACGGCACACGGCCTGCCTCCCGAAGTCAATGCGAGTAGGGCATCTAGCAGGCAGGATTCCGTTGCCGGCCAACGATCTGCAACGTCTCACACCGAAAACCGCGCTTCGAGATTGACGGCGTCTCGTTTGGCCGGCCATGCTGTTCCAGATGAGACAGACAGGCCACGAGAGGTGAGACCGGAGGCCGAATGAGTGAGGTCGGTTCGTCAGTCCCACGGCGGCAACTCGGGCGGCTTCTGCGCCAGGCACGTGAGGAAGCCGGAATCAACCTTGAGGCTGCCGCCAATGACCTCGAATGGTCCCGCGCCAAGATGTACCGGTTGGAGAGTGGCCAGACTGCGCTGCGTACTCATGACGTGGTGTTGATGTGTCAGCTCTACGGCACGTCTGCCGAACTGACCGAGGTGTTGGTCAGTCTTGCCCGGGAGAGCAAGTCCCGGGGGTGGTGGCACGCCTATGACGAGGTGATCCCGGGCTGGTTCGAGTTGTACGTGGGACTGGAGGCCGCCTCCTCTTCCATCCGCCAGTACGAGCCGACCCTCATTCCCGGACTCCTCCAGACCCCGGAGTACATGGCCGCGGTGTTCGAGACCAAACCCGGGCGTACCCCGCAGGAGGTGGCGCAGAAGGTCGCCCTACGGATGCAGCGACAGAAGCTGTTGACCAGGCGCAGTCCTGCGGCCCCGCGTCTTGATGTCGCGATCGACGAAGCCGTGGTCCGCCGACCCATCGATGACATCGAGGGCTGGCGGATGCAACTCGCTCACCTGGTCAACGCCGCTCAAGCGCCGAACATCGCCGTCCGGGTGCTGCCGCTGGGGATCGGACCGCACCGGGCATCCGTTGCCGGAGCCTTCGTCTTGCTCGATTTTCCGGCAGTCGGCACCCGGCCGGCGGAGCCCAGCACGGTCTACAGCGAGTCGCTGACCGGTGGCCTCTACCTCGATCGTCCGGCGGAGGTCCAGACGTACTCTGAGGTCTGGCAGGCGCTTTGGGATCTTGCCCTGCCCGAGCGCGCCTCGGAGGATCTGGTGAGCACAGTGATCAAGGAGACCTACGATGAGTGATCTGACCGGTGCCCGCTGGCGCACGAGCACACGTAGTGGCAATGAGGGCAACTGCGTGGAGGTCGCGGACAACCTTCCCGATGTCGTGGCCATCCGGGACAGCAAGGACGTCGAAGGGCCGGCGCTCACCTTCTCCCCGGCGGCCTGGGCCGCGTTCGTGACCCACGCCAAGGCCGCCGAGTAGCACCCAACGCGTGATCGACTCGACATCATGGAAGTGGGGGTGTCCGACGCGTGGGGATACCCCGCTTTCCGTGAAACGGAGTCGATCAAGCGCCCCGGCGCCGCCGGGCGCCCGGCGGGAGCCGTCGGCCCTCCCGGCGAAGCTGTCGCCGAAGCACAGCTCCAACCGCACAGGGTGGTCGCGTCGACGCCCGCTGTCCAGCCTCTGACTCCTCCTAGACGAATAATTCCTAATCTTGGCTGGGGCGGTGGGCGCGGCCAGCGGTGACCCTCGGTCACCTCCGTCGGGGCGGATGCGGTCGTAAGCGGTATACCTCAGAGTCATATTCATACCTCTGAGGTATACCGCTCAACAGCAGTCCGACACGGCGGGCAGCCAAAGCGGATGACCAGCGCCCTTCGCCGCAACCCCAGCCCCGTCTCGAGTTAGGACTTATTCGTCTAGGGGAGCGGCGGCCGTAGGCTTCCTTCCTCGGGGAGCGAACGAGGAGGTTCCGGGGGAGATGGTGGAACGCCGATTCGCGCCGGGTGACGTGGTCGTCCGGCGGGAGATCCTGCGGGGCGAGGTCTGGTTCGGCTGCCCGACGATCTGCGTCGAGGACTCGCCCGACCTGCTCGCCCTCTACCTCCCGCCGGGGGCGGAGTTCGGCTTCCCGACCGACGGCGTCTTCCCCTGTGGCCGGCACCCGTGGGAGACGGCCGGGCACCGCTCCTGGTCGGGGCACGGCAAGCTGATGCTGCACCGGCCGGGCGAGGCGCACTCGGTGGACGTGTTCTGGACGGGCCCGCAGCGCGACTTCGCGGGCTGGTACTTCAACCTTCAGGATCCGCTGCGGCGTACCCCGATCGGGGTGGACACTCTCGACCACGAGCTGGACCTGTGGTGGGGCGCGGACGACGACCGGTACGTCTGGAAGGACGTCGAGATGTTCGCGCAGCGCCTCGTCGAGGGGCGCTATCCGGGCATGGCGGACGCGATCCGCGGCGAGGGCGACCGGATCGCCGCCCTGCTCGACGCGGGTCAGCGGTGGTGGGATCCGGCGTGGGCGCGGTGGCAACCCGACCCGGCCTGGTCGCCGCCCCGGCTGCCGGACGGCTGGGCCTCGGTGCCCACCCGCTGACCACGGGCGACTGCCGTGTGAGCCGCGCCGGCCGTGTGGTCGGTCAGCACTCCGCCCCCGATCGACGAGAAACACCTGGTCGGGTGGCCGGTGTACGCGACGGGTGCCGGTGTCCGCTCAGGACACCGACGCCCGCGTGGGCCCTCGCCGGTCAGCCGATGCTCTCCCGCTCCCGCCAGGCGGCGCGCAGCGAGGTCCGGCCGTTGGTGCGGAGCAGCGAACCCTCGTAGACGCGGGCCCCGGCGACCACGAAGGCGCCGGCGGCGACCAGCAGGACGGCGAGCGACACGATCGGCTCCCAGCCAGCCGCGTCGCCGGTGAACAGCCGCAGCGGCATCGCCGTGGGCGACGAGAACGGCAGGTACGACAGCACCCGCATCGCGGTCGCGTTGTCGTTCAGGAAGATCACCGCGAAGAACGGCAGCATGACGGCGAGCTGCACCGGTGTCGACACACCGGCGATGTCCTCCTGACGGTTGACCAGGGCGCCGGCCGCCGCCCACATCGCGGCCAGCAGCACGAAGCCGAGCAGGAAGAACGGCACGAACCAGCCGATCGCCGGGGCGAGCAGGGTGAGCAGGTCCCCGCTGTCGCCGATCCGCATGCCGAGGACGGCCACGAGACCGATCAGCGCGATCTGCCCGAGCGCCAGGATGCCCCCGGCGATCACCTTGCCGGCCAGCAGCGCCCGTACCGGCACGGCCGCCACCAGGATCTCCACGATCCGGGTCTGCTTCTCCTCGGTGACGCTCTGCGCGATCTGCAGGCCGAAGGTCTGCGAGGTGATGAAGAAGACGAACGCGAACACGAACGGCACCAGGAACGCCACCACCGGGTCGACCGCGTCGGGGTCGAGGAGGCGCACCGGCGGTGCGATGCTCAGCGCCCGGACCACCTCGTGAGGTGCGTCGTCCATGGCGAGCACCGCCGGACCGCTGACGACCGCGGCGTCCACGTCCCCGTCGCGGACGGCCTGCTCGGCGGCCCGGTCGTCGGCCACCACCCGGACGTCGAGCCCGGCGGCCCGCAGCGGGCCGGCCGCGTCCTGGGTGACGGCCACGCTCTTCGGGCCGCCGGAGAGCAACGGCGGCAGGATGGTGCCGGCAGCGGCGATCACCAGGAAGAACAGCGTGCCGAACAGGAAGGTGCGATCGCGGAGCTTGACCCGGATCTCGCGTTCGGCGACCAGCCGGGTGGCCTGGGTGACGTTCACTGGGTGACCTCTCGGAAGATCTCGGTGAGCGAGGGGCTGACCGGGCGGAAGGCGCGGACCGGGCCGCGGGCGAGGGCCGCGTGCAGGATGGGCTGCTCGTCGGCGCCGACCGGCAGGTCGAAGACCGCCCGCGCGCCGTCCAGCTCGACCAGGGTGACCCCGGGCTGGTCGCGGACCCAGCCGGCGTCGGTCGCCACCACCAGCTCAAAGCGGGGCGAGGTGTACGAGTCGCGCAGCCGCGTACGGCTTCCGGCGGCCCGGATCACCCCGTCATTGATGATCACCAGGTCGTCGCAGAGGCGCTCCACCACGTCGAGTTGGTGGCTGGAGAACAGCACCGGCACTCCGGCGGCGGCGCGTTCGCGCAACACGGCGACGACCGTGTCGACGGCGAGGGGGTCGAGACCGGAGAACGGCTCGTCGAGCACCAGCACCTCGGGGTCGTGCACCAGCGCGGCGGCGATCTGGGCCCGCTGCTGGTTGCCCAGTGACAGCGTCTCCAGCAGGTCGTCGCCGCGTTCGCCGAGCCCGACCCGCTCCAGCAGAGCGTCCGTGGCGCGGCGGGCGGCGGGGGCGTCCAGGCCGTGCAACCGGCCCAGATAGGCGACCTGCTCCCGCGTGGTCATCTTGGGGTACAGGCCCCGTTCCTCCGGCATGTAGCCGAAGCGGCGGCGGTCCTGCCGGGTGAGCTTCGCGCCGCCCCAGCTCACCTCCCCGGCGTCGGGGGCGAGCACACCCAGGATGATCCGCATGGTGGTGGTCTTGCCGGCGCCGTTGGCGCCGACGAAGCCGGTCATCCGGCCGGCGGCCACCTCGAAGGACACGTTCTTGAGCACCTGCCGGTCGCCGAAACTGCGGTCGACGCCGTCGAGTTGGAGCGTTCTCGTCACGCGCCCACGCTAGATCGAACCCGTCGGCCCGCCATCCCTCCGGGGGCTGAGCCGAGGGGTCCGCCGAGCGACGGACACCGGTCATCCGCCGGGGCGGACCACCCCGTTCTCGTACGCGAACACCACCGCCTGGACCCGGTCGCGCAGGCCCAGTTTCGCCAGCACCCGACTCACGTGCGTCTTCACCGTCGCCTCGCCGAGGCACATCATCGCAGCGATCTCGGCGTTGCTCGACCCGGCGGCGAGCAGCACCAGCACCTCCCGTTCCCGTGGGGTCAGCTCGCCCAGCGCGGCCTCGGCATCGGCCCCCCGGTGCGCGGTGCCCGCCGGATCACCGGGACGGGCGAACGTGGAGATCACCCGGCGGGTGATCTCCGGGGCGAGCAGACCGTCGCCGCGGGCCAGCACCCGGATCGCCTCGATCAGCTCCTCGGGTGTGCCGTTCTTGAGCAGGAAACCGCTGGCCCCGGCCCGCAGCGCGGTGAAGAGGTAGTCGTCGCGGTCGAAGGTGGTGAGGATCAGCACCGCCGGAGCGCCGGGCCCGTCGTCGGTGATCCGCCGGGTGGCCTCCAGCCCGTCCATGCCGGGCATCTCCACGTCCATCAGCACCACGTCCGGGCGCGTGGCGCGGGCCATGGTGACGGCCCGCGCGCCGTCGGCGGCCTCACCGACCACCGTGATGTCGTCCTCCACCTCCAGGATGATCCGAAAGCCGGTGCGCACGAGATGCTGGTCGTCGGCGAGCAGCACCCGGATCGGGGTGATCGGTGCGGTGCTCACGACGACCGCCCCGCCCCGGCCGTCAACGACCGTCCGTCTCCAGTCTCCCGTTGCCGGCCGATCGCCGGGTCCGCGAGCGGGAAGCGGGCGCGGACCCGCCAACCCCCGCCGGCCCGGGGCCCGGCCTCCAGCTCGCCGTCGTGCGCGGTGACCCGCTCGCGCATCCCGATCAGGCCGAGCCCGGCGGCATCGGCCCGGCCGCCGGTCCGTCCGTCGTCGGTCACGTCGACCTCCACCTCCCGGGCCAGATAGCGGACCCGCACATCCAGCAGATCCGCCCCGGCGTGCTTCAGGGTGTTGGTCACCGCCTCCTGCGTCACCCGGTAGGCAGCCTGCGAGACCGACTCGGGCAGTGCGACGGGCTCGCCGTACACCCCGAGGGTGGCCCTCAGGCCCGCGGCCCGCGCCCGCTCGACCAGCTCGGCGATGCGCTCGACGTCGCCGGGCGCGGGCCGCTCGACGTCGCCGTCGCCGGAGGCGCGCAGCACGCCGAGCATCCGGCGCAGCTCGTCGACGGCGGTGCGGGCGCTCTGCTCGATGGCAGCGAGTGCCGTGCGGGCCTTGCCCGGGTCGCGGTCGAACACCCGGCGGCAGGCGGACGCCTGTACGCCCATCACCGACACGTGGTGGGCGACGACGTCGTGCAGCTCCCGGGCGATCCGGACCCGTTCGCCGAGCACCGCCCGCTCCCGGCCCTCGGCCTGGGACCGGCGCAGCTCCTCGGCCTGTTCGCGCAGCTCGTGCTCGCGCCGCGCGGCCACCCAGGCGGTCTCGCCGAAGAAGTACGCGAACCCGAAGACCAGCACGTTGACCAGGACGCCGCTGACCATCGCGGCGAGCACCGGCGGCACCGGGCCGACCGCGTCGTCGAAGGCGCCGGGCGGGATGTGGTCGATCGTCACCGCGTAGTAGACGCCCAGCCAGGCGAACATCGTGGCGATCACGCCGATCCGCAGCCGGCGGGCCACCTGGTGGTCCGGTCCCCAGGCGCCCATCGTGTAGAGGGCGCAGAACAGGGCCCACGCGGAGAACTGGGTCTCCGGCGCCGACCGGGCCTGCGCGGCGATGAACGCCACCGCGACGACCAGCAGGGTGGCTGCCGGCCAGCGCCGCCGCCCGACCAGCGGAAGCGTCACCGCGACGGTCCAGAACAGCTGCTCCGGCCCGGACGGCGGTGGCCCCAGCAGGAACGCCCCGGTGCTGCGGGCCAGGGTGAGGCTGACCAGCGCCAGCCCGGTCACCGCGAGCCCGATCCACAGGTCGATCCGCCGCTGCTCCGCCGTCGGGCCCGGACGGCGCCACTCGTCGCGCTGTGCCTCGGTCATCCGGGAACGATGCCACGTCGTCAGCCGCGTCCGCTATCCGGACGGCCCGGCGGGGACAGCGCGCCGACGTGCGGCGGCCCGACGCGGTGTCCGCGCCGGGCCGCCGTCTCCGCTGTCGCTCAGGTCGTCTGGCGACGGCTCTTGAGGACCGTGTCGACGAGGTCCCACACCAGCACCACGGCGACGCCCAGCGCGATGAGGGCGTTGAGGAGGCTGCGGTTGTCCGCGTCCGCCAGCCAGCTCAGCCGCTCGCCCAGAGCCGGGTTGAGCAGCGCGTCGGAGAGCGCCAGCCCGGCAAGCGGCACCGTGAACGCCAGGTTGAGCAGCGCCTTCACCGCGAACAGCGGCCAGCTCCAGCGCCCGATCCGGTACTTGACGACCTCGAACACCGCGATGGCGAGCAGGACGACCATCAGCGCCGGCAGCCAGAACGACCAGAGCGCCGGGTCGAGGACGGGGATGTTGTCGCCGTCGCTGGCACGCACCCACGACTGGTAGTGCTGCAAGGGCAGGTAGCCGATGGTCAGCACCAGCATGGCCACCGCCGCGATGGTGTCGACGAGGGAGACGTCGCGGTGCGCGGGGACGTCGGGCAGCTCGTCGACGGTCCAGTCGGGCAGGTCGACGGCGGGCTGGGACCGCTCGATGAGGACGAAGGTCAGGGTGAGCCAGAAGCTGATGTGCACGGCCACGTGCAGGGCGATGACGAGGCCCGGCCCGATCGCGCCGAAGCCCTTGCCGTCGACGACCGCGACGACCGTGACCACCGTGCCGGCGAGCGCCGGGATGAAGCTGAGCAGCAGCTTCAGCAGCCGCAGCCAGATCAGGTAGTAGGTGGGGCCGATGAGCTGGAGCCGGCGGTCGGCGTAGCGGGCGGCCAGGCGGTCGGGGTTGCCCAGCTCGGTGAGCACCTCCCGCTCGGCGGCCGCCGCGTCCTCGCCGCCCCCGGTCCGGTCCTCGATCATGTCCTCGATCGAGGCGCGCAGCTCGGTCGCGATCTCGGCGCGACGCTGGGCGGGCACCGAGCGCAGGGTGGCGGCCAGGTAGCGGTCGGTCAGGGTGTTCATCGGTCCACTCCTTGGATCAGCCCGGTGATGGAGGTCTGTACGGCGGCGAGGTCGTCCAGGAGCCGGCTCAGCATCGACTCGCCCTCGTCGCTGGTCCGGTAGAACTTGCGCGGCCGGCTCTCCTCGGTGTTCCACTCGCTGGTGAGCAGGCCCTGGTCCTCCAGGCGGCGCAGCAGCGGGTAGAGCGTGTTGGCGTCGACCGGAAAGCCGTGGTCGGTGAGCCGTTGCAGCAGTGCGTAGCCGTAGTCCGGTCGGCGGAGCGCGACCAGGCTGGCCACCACGACGGTGCCTCGACGCAGCTCCTGCAGGTGCGTCCGTAGAACATCCTCGCTAACCATGTGTCACACCATACTGTGTGCCACACAGTGTTGTCCACTACGACATCATCGTGTTTGCCCAAGCCCCGTTTCGGCCGCTCCGACATGCGGCGACCCCCACGGTGGCCGCGAGGACGACGACGAGCCGGCGGGACGACGCCGGGCTCATCCGGCGCCGAGCCGTTGCCGGACCTGCCGCCGGGCCAGGTGCAACCGGGACTTCACAGTGCCCACCGGCACGTCGAGCAGGGCGGCGATCTCGGGGTAGCTCAGCCCGAGGACGTCGCGCAGGGCCACCACCTCGGCGTGGTCGGGGTGGACCGAGTCGAACGCGTCGAGCAGATCGAGGCGGGTGCCCGCGACCACGCTGGTCCGTCGGGGATCGGCCTGGTCGGGCACCGGAACGCCGCCGGCCTCCAGTCGACAGCGGCGTCGCAGCGTGCGGTACGTGGAGCGGGCCCGGTTGGCGGCCAGCCGGTGCAGCCAGGTGCGAAACGAGGAGCGACCCTCGAACCGGGTGACGCCGCCGGCCAGCGCCAGGAGCGTGTCCTGGCAGGCTTCCTCGGCGTCCTGACGGTTGGGCAGGAATCGGGCGCACAGCCGCAGCACCTCCGGACGCACCGCGACCAGCAGGGCGTCCAGCGCCGCCGGGTCGCCCTGCGCGGCGCGGCGGGCCAGGGCGTCGAGGTCCGGGGGGTCGGGCATGCCGGGTGTCCAATGCTCGCCGGTGGCCGATCCTCAAGCGTACGGCCGGCGGCGGTGGCCCGCCCTCGTCCGGTCCGGCACCCGACCCGCGCTACTCGAAGCGGGACACGTCGCCGGCGCCCCGGCGCAGGATCTCCGGCTCGGGCCCGGACAGGTCGATCACCGTCGTCGGCTCCTTGCCGCAGTCGCCGGCGTCGAGCACCGCGTCGAGCTGGTGGTCGAGCCGTTCCTTGATCTCCCAGCCCTGGGTCATCGGCTCGTCCTCGCCGGGCAGCGCCAGGGTGCTCGACACCAGCGGCTCGCCCAACTCGGCGAGTAGCGCCTGGGTCACGGTGTGCCGGGGCACCCGCACGCCGACGGTCCGCTTCTTCGGGTGCAGCATCCGGCGCGGCACCTCCTTGGTGGCCGGCAGGATGAACGTGTAGCTGCCCGGCGTGGACGCCTTCACCAGGCGGAAGACCGCGTTGCTGATCTGGACGAACTGACCGAGCTGCGCGAAGTCCCGGCAGACCAGGGTGAAGTGGTGCCGGTCGTCGAGGTGGCGGATCTGGCGGATCCGGTCCAGGCCGTCCTGGTTGCCCAACTGGATGCCGAGCGCGTAGCAGGAGTCCGTCGGGTACGCGACCAGCCCACCGCCGCGGATCAGGTCGGCAACCTGGCCGATGATCCGGGGCTGCGGGTTTTCCGGGTGTACGTCGTAGTACCTCGCCATGTTCCGAGAATAGTCGTGGGGGAGACGCGGACCACCCTCGGCGCGGACGGTGGAGCCGCCGAGATCACCTCGGTAGGGTAGGTCCCGGTCGGCTCCGACCACCGAGATCCACACCGCCGGGGGGCGCCAGGCATGGCTGATTCGTTCGCGCATCTGCACGTGCACACCGAGTACTCGATGCTCGACGGAGCGGCCCGGCTGAAGGACCTGTTCGCCGAGGCCAACCGGCTGGGCATGCCGGCGGTGGCGATCACCGACCACGGCAACATGCACGGCGCGAACGACTTCTACAACCAGGCGATGGCCGCCGGGATCACGCCGATCCTGGGCGTCGAGGCGTACGTGGCGCCGGAGTCGCGCTATCACAAGGCGCGGGTCAAGTGGGGTCGGCCGGAGCAGAAGAGCGACGACATCTCGGGTAACGGCGCGATCACCCACAAGACCATGTGGGCGAAGAACGCCCAGGGTCTGAAGAACCTGTTCACCCTCAACTCGCGCGCGTCCATGGAGGGGCACTACGTCAAGTGGCCCCGGATGGACATGGAGCTGATCGCCGAGCACGCCGAGGGCATCATGGCGACCACCGGCTGCCCGTCCGGCGCGGTGCAGACCCGGCTGCGGCTGGGGCAGTTCGACGAGGCGCTCAAGGTCGCCGCGAGCTACCAGGACATCTTCGGCAAGGAGAACTACTTCCTGGAGATCATGGATCACGGCCTCTCCATCGAGAGCCGGGTCCGCGAGGGTCTCACCGAGATCGCCCGCAAGCTGGACATCCCGCCGGTCGTCACCAACGACTCGCACTACACGCACGAGGCCCAGGCCACCGCGCACGACGTGCTGCTCTGCGTGCAGACCGGCAGCAACATCGACGACCCGAACCGGTTCCGCTTCGAGGGCGGCGGCTACTTCGTCAAGAGCGCCGACCAGATGCGCGCGGTCGACTCGTCCGAGCTGTGGCAGCAGGGCTGCCGCAACACCCTGCTGGTGGCCGAGAAGGTCGACCCGAAGGGCATGTTCGAGTTCCACAACCTGATGCCGCGCTTCCCGGTGCCCGAGGGCGAGACCGAGGAGTCCTGGTTCCGCAAGGAGACCTTCGCCGGGCTGGCCCGCCGCTACCCGAACGGCATCCCGGAGGGCCACGTCGTCCAGGCCGAGTACGAGCTGGGCGTCATCAACCAGATGGGTTTCCCGTCGTACTTCCTCGTGGTCGCCGACTTCATCCAGTGGGCGAAGAAGCAGGGCATCGCGGTGGGCCCGGGTCGTGGCTCGGCCGCCGGCTCGCTCGTGGCGTACGCGCTGGGCATCACCGACCTGGACCCGATCCAGCACGGCCTGATCTTCGAGCGGTTCCTCAACCCCGAGCGTGTCTCGATGCCGGATGTCGACATCGACTTCGACGAGCGTCGGCGCGGTGAGGTGATCAAGTACGTCACCGACAAGTGGGGTGAGGACAAGGTCGCCCAGATCGCGACCTTCGGCACGATCAAGGCGAAGGCCGCGATCAAGGACTCGGCCCGGGTGCTGGGTTTCCCGTACGCGGTCGGCGACCGGATCACCAAGGCGATGCCACCGGCCGTGATGGGCAAGGACATCCCGCTGACCGGCATCTTCGACCCGAAGCACCCCCGCTACGCCGAGGCCGGCGAGATCCGGGGCCTGTACGACTCCGACCCGGACGTCCGCAAGGTGATCGACACGGCCAAGGGCATCGAGGGGCTGATCCGGCAGACAGGTGTGCACGCCGCCGGCGTCATCATGTCCGCCGAGCCGATCATCGAGCACATCCCGTTGACGCGCCGCGACGCCGACGGGGCGATCATCACGCAGTTCGACTACCCGACCTGCGAGTCGCTCGGGCTGCTGAAGATGGACTTCCTCGGCCTGCGGAACCTGACGATCATCGACGACGCGGTCAAGAACATCGAGCTGAATCACGGCCTCAAGCTCGACCTGCTGGGCCTGCCGCTGGACGACAAGGCCGCGTACGAGCTGCTGGCCCGCGGTGACACCCTCGGCGTGTTCCAGCTCGACGGTGGGCCGATGCGGTCGCTGCTGCGGTTGATGAAGCCGGACAACTTCGAGGACATCTCCGCCGTCCTGGCGTTGTACCGGCCCGGCCCGATGGGCGTCGACTCGCACACCAACTACGCGCTGCGCAAGAACGGCCTCCAGGAGATCACGCCGATCCACCCGGAGCTGGAGGAGCCGCTGCGGGAGATCCTGGCGCCCACGCACGGCCTGATCGTCTACCAGGAGCAGGTGCAGCGCGCCGCGCAGATCCTCGCCGGCTACACCCTCGGTCAGGCGGACCTGCTGCGCCGCGCGATGGGTAAGAAGAAGAAGGAGATCCTCGACAAGGAGTTCATCCCGTTCCGGGACGGCTGCCGCGAGCGCGGCTACTCCGACGAGGCGATCCAGGCCGTGTGGGACGTGCTGGTGCCGTTCGCCGGGTACGCCTTCAACAAGGCGCACTCCGCCGCGTACGGCCTGGTGTCCTACTGGACCGCGTACCTCAAGGCGCACTACCCGGCCGAGTACATGGCGGGGCTGCTCACGTCCGTCGGTGACGACAAGGACAAGATGGCGCTCTACCTGTCCGAGTGCCGCCGGATGCGGATCCAGGTGCTGCCGCCGGACGTGAACACCTCGGCCGGGCCGTTCACGCCGGTCGGCAGGGACATCCGCTTCGGCCTCGCCGCGGTCCGCAACGTCGGCGCGAACGTGGTCGCCTCGATCATGCGGTGCCGCCAGGAGAAGGGCGACTACACCGACTTCTACGACTTCCTGTCCAAGGTGGACGCGGTGGTCTGCAACAAGAAGACCATCGAATCGCTGATCAAGGCGGGCGCGTTCGACTCGATGGAGCACCCCCGCAAGGGGCTGCTCGCGGTGCACGCCGACGCCATCGACGCGTACGCCGACGTCAAGCGCAAGGAGGCGGTCGGCCAGTACGACCTCTTCGGCGCCGGCTTCGGTGACGCCGACACCGGCAGCACGACGGTGATGCCGGTCATCGGCGACGGCGAGTGGGACAAGCGCGACAAGCTGGCCTTCGAGCGGGAGATGCTCGGCCTGTACGTCTCCGACCACCCCCTGTTCGGCCTCGAGCACATCCTGGGCGCGGCGGCCGACACCACCATCGCGTCCCTGGCCGAGGACGGGGCGGTGCCGGACGGGGCTGTCGTCACGCTCGCCGGCATCCTCTCCGGGGTGCAGCGGCGGGTCACCAAGCAGGGGCGGGCCTGGGCCTCGGCCACGCTCGAGGACCTGGCCGGTGGGGTGGAGACGCTGTTCTTCCCCAACACCTACGAAGTGATCGGGCAGTACATCGCCGAGGACGCCATCGTGGTGGTCAAGGGCCGGGTGGACCGCCGCGACGACACCCCACGGATCATGGCGATGGACATGTCCATGCCGGACGTCAGCACCAGCGCCACCAACAAGCCGGTCACCCTCACCATCCCGGTGCACCGCTGCACGCCGCCGCTTGTGGAACGGCTCAAGGAGACCCTGGTGCTGCACCCCGGTGACACCGAGGTGCACGTCAAGCTGCTCAACGGTGGGCGCACCACCACCCTGCGGCTGGGCCCGTTCCGGGTGGCGGCGACCACCGCGCTGATGGGTGACCTGAAGAGCGTCCTCGGCCCGGCCAACGTGAGCTGACCTGGTTGGCCGTGGGGAATCACCAACATCAGGGGAAATGTCCGTTATCGTCAAAAGGTGTCGTGTCGTCACCTGCGGGCCGTGGTCCCCGCCCTGGCACTGGTGGTCGGCCTCGCGTCCTGCACCGACCGGGGGTCCACCAACGAAGCCGATGCCGGGTCGACCACGGCTGGGCCGACCTCAGCCGGGGCGAGCGCGGCCGGGCCGGCACCGACCGCCTTCGGCCCGCTGGCACCGGGAATGCCGACCTATCCGGCGGCCGGCAACGTCTACGCTGCCGCCGGCCCCGACCAGCTGACCGATGCGGTACGCGGCGACCGCCCGATGGTGTACGTGCCAAACACCAAGAGCAACGATGTCTGGTTGATCGACCCCGGGACGTACCAGGTGGTGGGGAAGTTCCCCGGCGGCCCGGAGCCCCAGCACGTCGTTCCCTCCTACGACCTGCGGACGCTCTACGTGGCGTCCAGTCAGATCCCCCGGGGTGGCCTGATCCCGATCGACGCCCGGACCGGTGAGCCGGGCGAGTTCCGCAACCTCGAGGACGTCTACAACCTCTACTTCACCCCCGACGGCAAGCAGGCGATTGTGGTCGCCGAGGCGTACCAGCGACTGGACTTCTACGACCTGGCCAGCTGGCAGCGGGTGCGGTCGGTGCGGTTTCCCGAGTGCGGCGGCATCAACCACATGGACTACTCCGCCGACGGCCGGACGATGCTGTTCAGTTGCGAGTTCGCCAACCGGATGTTGGTGCTGGACACTGCCTCCCTGCGCAAGGTGCGCGAGTTTCGCCTCGACCGGACGCCCGACGGGATGCCGCAGGACACCCGGCTGACTCCGGACGGCCAGCACTTCCTCGTCGCCGACATGCGCGCCAACGGGGTGTATGTCTTCGATGGCCTGGCCACCCGGCAGACCGCGTTCATCCCCACCGGCAGGGGCGCGCACGGCATCTACTTCAGCCGGGACGCCCGGCAGGCGTACGTCACCAACCGCGAGGAGGGCACGGTGACCGTGCTCGACCTGGCGAACCTGAAGCGCACCGCGACCTGGCGGATCCCGAACGGCAGCCCCGACATGGGCGGCCTGTCCGCCGACGGCAAGGTGCTGTGGCTCTCCGGGCGCTTCACCGACGAGGTGTACGCGCTGAACACCGCGACCGGCAAACTGCTGGCCCGGATCCCGGTCGGCAAGGGCCCGCACGGCCTCACCGTCTGGCCGCAGCCCGGTCGCTACTCCCTGGGCCACACCAGCAACATCCGCTAGCGGCCCGGTACCGGGCCGGCCGACGTTTGTCCGGCCGGGCCGCGACGTCGGGTCAGCCCTGGTCGGGTGCCGCGATCTCCCGCAACTGGCCGTCGGCCAGCCGCAGCCAGCGCTGCACGCCGATCTCGGCGAGGAACCGTTCGTCGTGACTCACCACGACAAACGCACCCTGGTACGCGGTCAGCGCGCTCTCCAGTTGGGCGACGCTGACCAGGTCCAGATTGTTCGTCGGCTCGTCGAGCAGCAGCAGTTGCGGCGCCGGTTCGGCGCAGAGCACGCATGCGAGGGTGGCGCGCAGCCGCTCGCCGCCGGAGAGCACCCCGACCGGCAGGTTCACCCGGGCGCCTCGGAACAGGAACCGGGCCAGCAGGTTCATCCGCTTGGCGTCCGGCAGGCTCGGCGCGTACGCGGCGAAGTTCTCCGCGACCGTGCGGTCGAGGTCCAGCAGGTCCAGCCGCTGCGACAGGTACGCGATCCGCCCGTCGGCCCGTTTGATCTCGCCGCCGGCCGGTTCGAGATCGCCGTTGACGAGGCGCAGCAGGGTCGACTTGCCGACGCCGTTCGCCCCGGTGAGCGCGATCCGCTCCGGCCCCCGGATCACCAGGTCGGCGCCGTCGCCGCCGAACAGCTCCCGATCGTCGAAGCGGGCCCGCAGCCCCGTACCGGAGAAGACCGTCCGTCCGGACGGGACGGTGGTGTCCGGCAGGTCGACGGTGATCTTGTCCTCGTCGCGGACCGCCCGGCCGGCCTCGTCGAGCCGGGCCTTGGCCGAGCCGAGCCGGGCGGAGTGGGTCTCCTGCGACCTGCCCGCCGACTCCTGCGCGCTGCGCTTGAGCCCACCAGCGACGATCCGGGCCAGACCGGCGTTCTTCAGGTTCTTGGCGGCGTTGCTGGCCCGCCGGTCGGCCCGCTCACGGGCCTGCTGCATCTCCCGCTTCTCCCGCTTGACCTCCTGCTCGGCGTTGCGCAGGTTGCTCTCGGCCACCTCCCGCGCCGCCTGCACCGCCTCGGTGTACGCGGTGAAGTTGCCCCCGTACCAGTTGATCTCGCCTCGTTCCAGCTCGGCGATGCGGTCCATCCGGTCCAGCAGCTCCCGGTCGTGGCTGACCAGCAGCAGGCACCCGGACCAGTCGGACAGCACGTCGTAGAGCTTGTGCCGAGCATCCAGGTCCAGGTTGTTGGTCGGCTCGTCGAGCAGCAGCACGTCGGGCCGTCGCAGCAGTTGCGCCGCCAGGCCGAGGGAGACCACCTGACCGCCGCTGAGGGTGTGCAGCCGCCGGTCGAGCGCCAGGTCACCCAGGCCGAGGTGGTCCAGCTCGGCCCGAGTGCGCTCCTCGATGTCCCAGTCGTCGCCGATGGTGGCGAAGTGCTCCTCGCTGGCGTCGCCGGCCTCGATGGCGTGCAGCGCCGCGATCCGCTCGGCGACGCCGAGCACCTGGGCCACGGTCAGGTCGCCGACCAGCGGCAGCGTCTGCGGAAGGTAACCGACCACGCCGTCGACGGTGACGCTGCCGCCGCCGGGCGTCAGCTCCCCGGCGATCAGCCGCAGCAGGGTGCTCTTGCCGGCGCCGTTGGGCGCGACCGGCCGGTACGACCGCCCGGGACGGTGAAGGACAGCTCCGAGAAGACCGGGGTGTCGTCCGGCCAGGAGAAGGACAGGTTCGAGCAGACGATGTACGCATCAGACATGCGAGTGACCTCGAAGGGTGGGGTGGGCGCGCGCCTAAGCCGCCCGACGACAACGGGAACCGGTGGAACGACGGCATGGCCTCGGCGGCTGCGCCTACGCGCGCCGAACCGATGGCCGAACATGTCCGGTCTCACCCGGAGATGTCGTCGTCACCCGCCATGTCTGGTCTCCCTGGTCGTACCGCCAACCCAACCCGGCAAGTCTAACAACGGATCTTGATCCCGCCACCGCATTAGAGCGCAGCGGTTCTGTATAGCTCAGGCTATAGTTGGTCCATGTCTCATGAGCCGCCACGTCGCTGGGCGATCAAGACGACAACGGATGTCCGTAACTGGTTGCGATCCCTGCGAGATGCCGACCCTGCGACGTACCGGTCCGTCAACGTAGCGATCGACATGCTCGCGGATACCGGTCCGGCCCTGGGGCGGCCACTGGTCGACACCCCTCAAGGGCTCGACCATCAGCAACCTGAAAGAGCTTCGACCGAGATCCGGAAGGGACGTTGCCGTTCGGGTGCTGTTCGTCTTCGATCCCTGGTCCCAGGCCGTCCTGCTGGTGGCCGGCAACAAGGCGGGAGATTGGAATCGATGGTACGACAAGGCGATTCCGGTGGCCGAGATTGCGTACGAGGGCTGGCTTGCCTTCGAGAAGAAGCGGAGGGAGGGCTGATGAGCGACTTCCATGATTGGAACGACATCCGGGCCGAGCTGCACGACGGGGACGATGAAGCGCTCGACGCCGAACGTGCCCGTACCGAGGCGTGGATCAGCGCGTTCCACCTTGCCGAGGAGCGGAAGCGGTTGGGCTTGACCCAGCGGCAGGTGGCCGAGCTGATGGGTGTCACGCCCGGCCGAATCAGCCAGATCGAGAACGGTGATCTGGAGGCTAATGAGGTCGCGACACTGAGTCGGTATGCGCGAGCGCTCGGCGCCCGAATGCGGATCATCTTCGACTACGGCGACGACTTGCGCCAGATCGCCTGATCTGACGATCAGCACATGTGCAGGCCACAGCAGCCGTTGATCACTCAAGCATTCACCCGGCGCCGCTTGACGTCGCGTTGCGTCAGCGGGGGCGGTACTCGACCTCGGGGCGGCCGGGGGTGCCGTAGCGGGGGGTGCGCACCGCGCGGTCGATGGTGACCAGGTACTCCAGGTAGCGGCGGGCGGTCACCCGGGAGATGCCGGTCGCCGCGCTCACCTCGGTCGCGGACAACCCCGCACCCGGGCCGGATCCGTCAGCCAGCGCCGCACGTACCCGATTGAGGGTCTGCGCGTCGAGGCCCTTGGGCAGGCTGTGCCCGGCGGTGCCGCGCAGGGTGGCGAACATCCGGTCCACGTCGTGCTGGGCGGTCACCTCACCGTCGGCGAGCGCCTGGGCGCGGTAGTCGGCGTAGCGCTCCAGCTTGTCGCGGAACGCCGCGAACGTGAACGGTTTGAGCAGGTAGTGGGTCACCCCGAGGGACACCGCGGTGCGCACCACCGCCAGGTCCCGCGCGGAGGTCACCGCGAGCACGTCGACGCTGCTGCCGGCCGCGCGCAGCGCCCGGCAGACGTCCAGGCCGTGCAGGTCGGGCAGCCGAAAATCCAGGAGTACGAGGTCCACGTCGCCGCCGCCACCCGCGCGCAGAGCCGCCATCGCCGCCCGCGCGGTGTGCGCCACCCCGACCACCACGAAACCCCGAACCCGTTCGGTGTACGCGGCGTGCGCCTCGGCCAGCAGCGGCTCGTCCTCGACGACCAGCACCCGGATGTCGGTCATCGCGGGGCACCGCCGACCGGTAGTCGGACCGTGAACAGGCTGCCGCCGTCGTCCGAGCGGGCCACCTCGTGCCGGCCACCGTGGCGGCGGACCACCTGCCCGATCAGCGCCAGACCGAGACCCCGGCCGCTGCTCTTGGTGGACCAGCCGCGCCGGAACGCGTCCGCCACCCGGTCCTCGGCCAGCCCGGGGCCGCTGTCGGCGACCCGGACCACCAGTTCGTCGTCGACGGCGCCGACGAAGACCCGCACCGTACGCGGCGGGGGCGTGCCGGCGACCGCCTCCAGGGCGTTGTCGATCAGGTTGCCGACGACGGTGAGCAGGTCGTTGGTCGGCAACGGGCTGTCGTCGAGGCGGCAGTCCGGCTCGATGACGAGGTCCACGCCGCGCTCGCCGGCCTGGGCGGACTTGCCGAGCAGCAGCGCGGCCAGGGCCGGCTCGGTGACCGCGTCGACCACCCGGTCGGTCAGCTGCTGCGCGTGGGCCAGGTCCCGGGTGCCGAGCCGGACCGCCTCGTCGGCGCGGCCCAGCTCCACCAGCGTGAGGACGGTGTGCAGGCGATTGGCCGACTCGTGGGTCTGCGCCTGCAACGCCTCGGTCAGCGCGCGGACCGAGTCCAGCTCGCTGGCGAGGGTACGCAGCTCGGTCTGGTCGCGCAGGGTCAGCACGGTGCCGAGCGGCGCGCCCTCGAAGCGAGCGGTCCGCTGGTTGGCCACCAGCACCCGGTCACCGGCCAGCATGGGCTCGTCGAGGGCGTCGCGCCCGGAGCCGAGCAGCTCGGCCACGGCGGGCGGCAGGTCGATCCCGGCCACCGGCTGGTCGGTGACCGGCTCGTCGGCGTCGAGACCGAGCAACCGCCGGCCCTCGTCGTTGATCAGCGCCACCCGCCGATCGGTGGTCAGCACCACGAGACCCTCGCGCACCGAGTGCAGGACCGCGTCGTAGTACTCGTACATCCGGGTCATCTGCGCCGGTCCCAGGCCGTGGGTCTGGCGGCGCAGCCGGCGGCTGAGCAGCCACGATCCGGTCGCGGCGAGCGCGAGCGCCGGCGCCGCGACGCCGAGCAGCACGGGGAGCTGGCGCAGCAGCTTGCGGTTGATGGCCCGGGTGGTGATGCCCACCGAGACCAGGCCGACGATGCGCCGCTGCTCGTCGTACACCGGCACGACCGCGCGCACCGACTCGCCGAGCGTCCCGACGTTGGTGGTGGTGAACGGGTGCCCCGCCAGGGCGGGCCCGATGTCGCCGACGAACGGCTCGCCGATGCGGTCCCGGGTCGGGTGCGAGAAACGGGTGCGGTCGGGGGCCATCACGACCACGAAGTCGGTGCCCGTGGCCAGCCGGGTCGATTCGGCGTACGGCTGGAGGATGCTGGCCGGGTCGGCGGTCGTGAGGGCCGCGCGGACGTCGGGGGAGCGGGCCACGGTCTGCGCCACCGCGAGCACCTCCTCCTGCGCGGCCTGGCGGGAGTCGACGCGGGCCAGCCAGACGGCGCCCGCCGCGCCGGCCAGCACGAGCAGCGTCACCACCACCGCCTGGAGGGCGAACAGCTGCCCCGCGATGCTCCACTGCCGTCGGGCCACCTCCACCACCTCCTCGGCACGCCGCCGCTGACGCATCCGCGGTGAACAGAATGACCGCAAGGATGTCAACGGGTGAGACGCGCTTCACATTGTCGACATGGACACCACCGCATCCACCACCACGGCGGAGCCGTCGGCCCGCCGGGACCGTACCCGTTACCTGTACCTGGCCGTCATCGTGGCCGTGCTCGCCGGCATCGTGGTCGGCCTGGTCGCCCCCGATTTCGGCAAGGAACTCAAGCCGATCGGCACGGGCTTCGTCAACCTGATCAAGATGATGATCAGCCCGGTCATCTTCTGCACGATCGTGCTGGGCGTCGGTTCCGTCCGGCAGGCCGCGAAGGTCGGCAAGGTCGGCGGCCTGGCGCTCGGCTACTTCCTGACCATGTCGACCGTCGCGCTCGCCATCGGCCTGGTCGTCGGCAACCTCATCCACCCCGGCTCCGGCCTGGACCTCGGCCAGGACCTCGCGGGCGCCGGCAAGGCCGCCGCCGGAGACGAGGCCGGCGGTACGGCGGAATTCCTGCTCGGGATCATCCCGACCACGCTCTTCTCCGCGCTCACCGAGGGGGAGGTACTCCAGACGCTGCTGGTGGCGCTGCTCGTCGGCTTCGCGGTGCAGGCGATGGGCCGGCGCGGTGAGCCCGTGCTCGGCGCGATCGCCGTCCTCCAGCGGGTCGTCTTCAAGGTCCTCGCCATGATCATGTGGCTGGCGCCGATCGGCGCGTTCGGCGCGATGGCGGCCGTCGTCGGCGCGACCGGCGTGGACGCCCTCAAGAGCCTCGCCCAGATCATGCTCGGCTTCTACGCCACCTGTCTGATCTTCGTGCTGGTCGTCCTGGGCGCGTTGCTGTGGTTCGTGGCCCGGATCTCGATCTTCTCGCTGCTGCGCTACCTCGGCCGGGAGTTCCTGCTGATCCTGTCGACCTCGTCGTCGGAGTCGGCGCTGCCCCGGCTCATCGCCAAGATGGAGCACTTCGGCGTGAGCAAGCCGGTCGTGGGCATCACGGTGCCGACCGGGTACTCGTTCAACCTCGACGGCACCGCGATCTACCTGACGATGGCGTCGCTGTTCATCGCCGACGCGCTCGGCAAGCCCCTGGCCATCGGCGAGCAGATCTCGCTGCTGCTGTTCATGATCATCGCGTCGAAGGGCGCCGCCGGAGTCACCGGCGCCGGGCTGGCCACGCTTGCCGGTGGCCTCCAGTCGCACCGGCCGGACCTGGTGGACGGCGTCGGGCTGATCGTCGGCATCGACCGGTTCATGTCGGAGGCGCGGGCGCTGACGAACTTCGCCGGCAACGCGGTGGCGACCGTCCTGGTGGGAACCTGGACCGGCGAGTTCGACCGGGACCGGGCGGCCGGCGTGCTGCGCGGCGACGACCCGTTCGACGAGGCCACCATGCTCGACGACCACGACGACGAGTCGGCGGCACGCCCCGACGAATCGACCGCGCCAGCTGGCGTCCCGGCCTGACCGTCCCGGGGGGTGATCGACTCCAGGTCGGCGATATCGGGGTATCCAAGCTTGTAGGACACCCCGATATCGCTGATCTCGTGTCGATCTTCACCGAGAGGTTGACCTCCGGCTGACGACAGAGACCAAACGCTCCCGTGCGACACGACCTCGGGCCCCGCCACCGCTGGCAATCTTGGACACTTTCCGTTAGCTGCTAACGGAAACTGTCCAAGATCTACCCTGTCAACCGCCTCCCGCGCCCCGGACGGCGTCGCCCTGGGTCAGCTCGTCGACCTCAGGGCCGCCGCACGGAACTTGGCTGGTGGCAGGTATCCGTGGGCGTCCACGTAGTGGAGCAGGAGCTGAGGAGCGGCGTACGCGACGTTGTCGCCCCGCACCTCGAATTCGGCGCTCTCGCGGGCGATCATGCCCTCCCGAATGGCTTCTCTGGCGTCGTCGCCCAGGTCCCGGATGCAGATCTCGCAGTAGTGGTGTCCCCGTGTCTGGCGGACTCGCACCTTGGCCAGTTCCGTCAGAGCTGGCATCAACCCGCCCGGGGGAGCGCCGGTCGGGAACGGATGCGAGGCGTCCAGCCAGCCGACGTTGAGCAGCGGCTCGTCGGATGGCCCACGCCCGTCCTCGTCATGCCGCTTGAGGTACGTGTACGGCGTCAGGTCCACGAAGTAGGTCACGGGTTCTGTGTACCCACCCTCCGTGCACTTGACAGGGGGTGTGTGAGCGTTAACATCGATAAGCGCCATGCATCGGCTCGGCCACCGTCACCGACCTGTGGTCCGGCGCCGGTCTCGGCACCGTCACCGGCACGCTCACCCGATCCATCCCCGCCCACGGGAGCGGCCTGTACCGGGTGGCGCCGCTGACCACCGCCCCCACGCCGACCACCTACACGGTGGCCGCGCGGCACAGCGGCAAGCTCCTCGACGCCTTCAACGCGTCCACCGCCGATGGCGCCAACGTCGTCCAGTGGGGCGCCAACGGGCAGGCCAACCAGCGGTGGCGGTTCCAGGACGCCGGTGGCGGCTACTCGACGGTGACAAGTGTCAGCAGCGGCAAGTGTCTCGACGTGTACGGCGGCGCGGGCGCCACCGCCGACGGCGTCCGCGTGATCCAGTGGACCTGCAACGGCGGCACCAATCAGCAGTGGCGCGTCGAGGACCTCGGAACCGGCTACGTCAGGCTCGTGGCCCGCCACAGCGGGAAGTGTCTCGACGTGCTGAACGCCGCCACGGCGGACGGTGCTCAGGCCGTGCAGTGGACGTGCGGCACCGGCGCCAGCCAGCAGTGGCGACGCACCACCGCGTAGCGCGCCGTCGGCCCTCGCGGCGGTGATGCGCCGCAGCGGGCGCGGATCCTCGTCACGTCGCTGCCGGCGGTCTGGGCGCTGATCGCGGCCGGCACACTGCTGGCACGGCGCTACGCCAGCGGGCCAACTGAAGGCTGACGGCGGGCGCTGCGGTGGTTACGGTCGTGGATGCCGAGGTTTCCCGACCGTTCGAGGAGTGATCGCATGGCCCCCTCTCCGTCCCGGCTCTTCGCGGAGATAGCGACGGCCGAACGACCGGCCGAGACCAGAGTGGTCATGCGGCGAGCGGTGGTGCTCGGCGGCAGCATGGCCGGGTTGCTGGCGGCCCGGGTTTTGAGCGATCACGCCGAGGAAGTGCTGATCATCGAACGGGATCCGTCCAATGTCGACGCCGGGCCTCGGCCGGGAGTGCCCCAGGGCAGCCAGGTGCACGCGCTGCTGCCCGCCGGTCAGGTCCAGTTGGAACGCTGGTTTCCCGGCATCGCCGACGAGGCGCTGGCGCTCGGCGCCCCTCCGCCGCCGCGCGACCAGGGCACCGCGAAGGTCTTCATCAACGGCGTACTGGGTCTGCCGCCGGCAGCGACCGGCACCGGGCCGGCGTTGATCACCACGCGTCCGTTCCTGGAGGCGCTGGTCCGTCGGCGGACCCTCGCCGTCGACAACATCCAGATGGTGTACGGCCGGGCCGAGGGCCTCCTCTTCGACGAGCGGCGCGTCACCGGCGCCCGGTACGTGCCCGAGGGCGGCAGCGAGCCGGTCGTCGAAACGGCGGACCTGGTGGTGGACGCGATGGGCCGGTCCAGCCGGTTGAGTGACTGGCTGGCCGAGGAGGGGTGGCCGCGCCCGCCGATGCACCGTATGCCGATCAAGCTGAACTACGCGACGGCGCTCTACAAGCGCGACGAGAAGGTCAGCGACGCTTGGGTGGCGGTCTTCCACACCATGGCGGGCAAGGGGCGTACCGCCCGGATCGGCGGGATCAACTCGGTCGAAGGGGACCGTTGGATCATGCTGGTCGCCGGCTACGACGGGGACCGGCCCAGCCGCGATGTCGCCGACTTCACCACCCGCTGCCGGAAGCACTACCCGCAGATGTTCGGTGACATCGCCGAACACGGGGAGATGCTCGGCCCGGTGGTCACGTACCACCAGGCGGACAGCCGACGCCGCGACTTCCATGAGCTCGACCGCCTGCCCGCCGGGTTGGTCGCCGCCGGTGACGCGGTCGCGTCCTTCAACCCGGTGTACGGCCAGGGCATGACCTCCGCGACGCTGCACGCCTCCTGCCTGTCAAACTATCTGCGGTCCGGGCCGAAGCCGCACGACGAGCCCGCGCGGGCGTACTTCGACCAGGTCCGCGTGGTGGTCGACGCCGCCTGGCAGGTCTCCACCACCGCCGACATCGAGCTGCCGCACGTCGACGGGCCGTACCCGCCCGGTTACCGGGTCACCAAGTGGTTCGGCGATCTGCTCTTCCGGGCGTCGCTCACCGACCCGGTGCTCAACGCCCGGTTGGGGCGGGTGACCACAATGCTCGACCACCCGGCCGCCCTGAGCCGCCCCGGCACCCTGTTCCGGGCGCTCCGCTTCGGCCTGCGCGGCCGCTCTCGGCGGTGATTCGTCGCCAAACCCGCAGCCCGTGGCGGGGTGCGGTGGAGAATGGTGGGTCGGGAAGGGGTGCCGCGACGAACCGGGGGAGCAGGCGTGCTCGCAACCAGCCTCCTTGGCCGGCTGCGCCGCCGTGACCCGGGGGACGCCGTCCTGCGGCGCGCGGTGCGCCTGACGCTCGTCGCGTCCGTCATCTTCTACGCCTGCCGGTACGGGGCGGGCAGCCCGGTGCTCGCCACGTACGGGCTGTTCGGCGCGATCGCCGCCGGGTCGTTCGCCCAGTTGCCCGGTCCGGCGCCGCAGCGGGCGCGGATCCTCGTCACGTCGCTGCCGGCGGTCTGGGCGCTGATCGCGGCCGGCACGCTGCTGGCGTGGAGCACGTGGGCGGCGGCCGGCGGGATGCTTGTCGTCGGGTTCGTCGTGGCGTTCGCGGGGGTCGGGAATCCACGCCTGGTGGGTCTGGCCAGCGCGTTCCAGCTCTTCTACATTCTGGCGTCCTTTCCGCCGTACCAACCGGACACCCTGCCGCAGCGACTGGGCGGGGTCACGCTCGCGATCGTGCTGCTCGCCGCGGCCGAGGTGCTGCTCTGGCCCGACCCGGTGCCGGTCACCTTCCGGCAGCTGCTCACCCGGGCGGCGGACGGCGTCGGGGCGTTCCTCGACGACGCCGCCGACGCGCTGACCGACCCGCACGCCGGTCACGCTGGTCGGGACAGCCGGCGCGCGCGGGCGTACGACCTGGTGGCCCCGCTCGGTCTGGGCCGCAACCCGCCGGAGCGGGCGCCGACCGCGGCGGGCGCCCAGGACCGGGCTCTGCGGATCTCGGCGGCGGCGCTGCGGGAGGTGCTCGCCGAGGCGGACCGGCTCGCGGGGGACGCCCCGCCGGAGCCGATCGGAGAGCTGGCGGCGGCGCGGCTGGTGCGCACCTGCGCTGAGACGACCCGGGCCGCCGGCCGGAGCCTGTCACCGGGTGCGCCGCCGGTCGACCTCGCTGGCCTGGACGTCGCGATCCGCGCGGCCGAGGCCGCCTACCCGGTGGGGCGAGGTGGCGGCGCCGACGCGCCGGACGTACCCCGGATGTGCCGGGACGCGACCGCGCTGGCCCTCGCCGACCAGGTGCGGGTCTTCGCCGTCGGTGCCCGGGTCGCCGCCGGGGCACGGCCCGCCGGAGGCGAGGCCTACCCCAGACTTTTCGGGTACGCGCGACACAGCCCGTGGACGCTGTACTGGTGGCAGTTCCGCTCCCACCTTGCTCCCAGCTCCGCACACCTGCACAGCGCGCTTCGGCTGGCCGTGGCGCTGTCGGTCGCCCGGGTGGCTGCCGGGGTGTTGCAGCTCAACCACGGCTTCTGGGTGCTCCTGGCGACACTCACGGTCCTGCGGACCTCGGCCGCCGACACGCGCACCGCGCTGCGACCCGCAGTGCTCGGCACGATCGCGGGCGTCGTCGTCAGTGGCCTGCTGGTGCTCCTCGTCGAGGACCCTGTCGTGTACGCCGTCGTTCTGCCGGTCACGCTGCTGCTGGCGTTCGGTGTCGGTCGGCTGCTGGGCCCGGTGTGGCAACAGGCGCTGTTCACCCTGCTGCTGACGGTCGTGTTCAGTCAGCTCAGCCCCGAGGGTTGGCGGCTCGCCGAGGCCCGGCTGGTCGACGTCGGGCTCGGCGCGGTGATCGGTGTGCTCGCCGGCGTCGCCATGTGGCCGCGCGGTGCGAGCCGCGACCTGCGCCCCAACGCCACGCGTTACCTGACGGCCAGCGGGGACGCGGTCGAGCGGACCGTCGAGGCGGTGCTCGGCGACGCCCCGCCGCCCGAGGACGACCTCGATCGGGTCCGCCAGCGGATGGTCCTGGTCGACTCGTCCTACTGCCAGTACCACTCCGAGCGCCACGACCCGCAGCGCGCACGCGTGAACTGGGACGCCGTCCTGGGTGCCGGACAGCACGTGGTGCCCGGCGCCGAGTCGCTGCTGCGGCGCAACCCGCCCGGCTGCCTCGCCGGCTGGCCGGCGGCGGCGGCCCTGCTGCGGGACGCGGTCGGGCAACTGCGCTCGGCGTACGACGAGCTGGCCGGAGAGGTGGCACAGGGCCGGGCCGCGGGCCCGGTGCCGGCCCCGACCGACTGTGTCGACGAGGTGGACCGGGTCCGTCCGCTGCTCGGCGACGTCGACTCCTCGGCGGTACGGCACCTGGTGGAGGTCGATCGATGGCTCGCCGGCCTCGCCGACAGCCTCACCCGGATCCACCCGCCGGACGCGAACCGGCGTCGATGACGTCGCCGCCCGCGCCTGGCTGGTCGCCTCTGAGGCAGGTTGGTCGTGAGCGACATACCTCAGAGTCATATCTATACCTGAGAGTCATTACGCCCTTCCCGGTGCCCGGCTCCGGGTGGCGAGCGGCGGGCGCCGGGTGCGGGGTGCCGGGCGCAGCCCGCAAGCCCGCGAACCGCCGGCAGTCCGCCGCCGGGAGCCCGCAGGCCGCAGGACTCCGATTGGCCGTGCCCCTGCGCGACGAGCCCGCCTAGCGTCGGTGGCATGGAGATCGCGCAGGCACAGCAGTTGTGGAAGCCGGAGCCCGGCTGGTTGAACACGGCCTCCTACGGGTTGCCGCCCGAGCCGGCCTGGACGGCGTTGCAGGAGGCCCTGGCCGCCTGGCGGGTCGGCAGCACGTCATGGGAGGGCTGGGGCGACTCGGTGCAGCGCTCCCGGAACGCGTTCGCCGGTCTGATCGGCGTGCCGGCCAGTGACGTGGCGGTCGGCGCGACCGTCTCCCAGGTGCTGGCGCCGGTGGCGGCGGGGCTGCCGGCGGGGGCCACCGTGGTCGTTCCGGAGATCGAGTTCACCTCGAACCTGTTCCCCTGGCTGGTTCAGGAGGAGCGCGGCGTCACGGTCCGCACGGTGCCGGCGGACCGGCTGGTCGACGCGATCGACGCCGACACCGACCTCGTCGCGTTCAGCCTGGTGCAGTCGGCCGACGGCTCGGTCGCCGCGTACGACGAGATCGTGGCCGCGGCCCGCGCGCACGACGCGCTGGTGGTGGTGGACGCGACCCAGGCGTGCGGGTGGCTGCCGTTCGATGGCAGCCGGGCCGACGTGGTGGCCGTGGGCGGCTACAAGTGGCTGATGAACCCGCGCGGCACCGCGTACACCTATCTGGCCCCGGCGCTGCGCGAGCGCCTGCGCCCGGACGCCGCCGGCTGGTACGCGGGCCACGACCCGCACGCCTCCTACTACGGCCCGCCGCTGCGGCTGGCCGACGACGCCCGCCGGTTCGACATCTCGCCGGCCTGGTTCAGCTGGGTCGGCGCGGCCCCCGCCATGGAGCTGGTCGCCGAGATCGGCGTGCCGGCGATCCAGGAGCACGACGTGGCACTGGCCAACCGGTTCCTGACCGGCCTGGGCCGGCCGCCGGGGGACAGCGCCATCGTCACCGTCGAGGTGCCCGGCGCGGAGCAGCGTCTCGCCGCGGCCGGCATCCGGGCGGCGGTGCGCGCCGGGCGGGTCCGCGCCTCGTTCCACCTCTACTCCACCGAGGCCGATGTGGACGCCGCCCTGGAGGCGCTGGCGGGGTGACGCGGTTCAGGCCAGGTGGCCACCGATCTTCGTGTACCCGCGCAGCAGGTCTCGCGAGATGATCAGCCGCTGCATCTCGTCGGTGCCCTCGAAGATGCGGTAGAGCCGCACCTGCCGGTACCAGCGCTCGATGGGCAGCTCCCGGGTGTAGCCCATGCCACCGTGGATCTGGAGCACCCGGTCGACCACCCGGTTGACCATGCCGGCGCCGTAGAGCTTGCCCATCGACGACGCGTGCCGCGGGTCGAGGCCCTGGTCGACCGTCCACGCCGAGCGCAGCACCAGCCAGCGGGCCGCCTCCAGCTCGGTCTCCGAGTCGGCGATCATCCACTGGATGGCCTGGTTGGTGCCGATCTTCGCGCCGAACGTCTCGCGGGTGTTGGCGTAGTCGATGGCCATCTGCAGGACCCGCTCGGCGATGCCGATGGCGTGCGACGGGATGGTGTAGCGGCCCTTGCCGATCCACTCCATGCCGAGGGTGAAGCCCTGCCCGATCTCGCCGAGGATGTTGCGGTGCGGCACGCGTACGCCGTCGAAAATCAGCGACGCGGGCCCGCCCTCGCCCATGGTCTGGATGAACTCCGAGCGCCAGCCCATCGCCCGGTCCACCAGGAACGCGGTCGCGCCGCCGTTGCGGGCGCCCTTCTCCCGGTCGGTCACCGCGACGACGATGGCGAAGTCGGCGTCGTGGCCGCCGGTGATGAAGGTCTTCTCGCCGTCGAGAATCCAGTCGTCGCCGTCGCGGCGGGCGGAGAGCCGGATGTTCGCCGCGTCCGAGCCGGCGCCCGGCTCGGTGATCGCGAAGCAGGACCGCCGCTCGCCCTCGATGGTCGGGATGAGGAATTCCTGCTTCTGCTCCTCGGTGGCGTGGAACAGGATGTTGTCGGCCTCGCCGCCGAAGCGGAACGGCACGAACGTGTGGCCCAGCTCCGTCCAGATCAACGACTGGAGGACGGCCGGCAGGTTCATCCCGCCGTACTCCTCGGGGGTCGCCAGGCCCCAGAAGCCGAACTTGCGCGCCTTGAGTTGCAGCTCGCGCACCTCGGAGTGGTCCAGGCCCGGCTGGTGCGCCCGCTCGCGGCGCAGCACCTCCGCCTCCAGGGGCATCACCTCGCGGCGGATGAACGACCGGACGGTGTCCCGTACCGCCCGCTCCTCGTCGGTGAGCGAAAAGTCCACGGTGGTCCTCCTGGCGTCGGCGCGGCCGGTCACCCCTAAACTAGCGGTGTAAGTTTTGATGCGTCCAGACCCTACGTCGCCGACTCGCGAGGAGCGCAGTGCCCCGACCCCGCCAGCCCCGGCTCACCCGGCAGCTGATCGTCGACACCGCCACGGCGCTCATCGACGCCGAGGGTCTGCCCGCGCTCTCCACCCGTCGACTCGCCGCCGCGCTGGGCGTGCAGGGCCCGTCGCTCTACAACCACTTCGCCACCAAGGACGAGATCCTCGACGCGGTCGCCGACACGGTGACCGGCGCCGTCGACATCAGCGGCTTCACGGGCCGGGACTGGGCCGGCGCGCTGCGCGACTGGGCCTGGTCGTACCGGCGGGCGCTCACCGCGCACCCGAACATCGTGCCGTACCTGGCCCAGGGGCCCGGTCGCCGGCCGGCCGCCCTCGCCATGGCCGACGCGGTCTACGGCGGCCTGGTCCGCGCCGGGTGGCCACCGGCCCGCGCCACCCACATCGGCGCCGCGCTGCGCTACTTCGTGGCCGGCTCGGCGCTCGGCTCGTTCGCCCGCGGCTTCGTCGAGGATCCCGAGCTGTACGCCGCGCACTACCCGCACCTGCGCCAGGCGCACCGGCTCGCCGAGCACCAGCAGAGCGTGGACGAGGGCGCCTTCGCCCTCGGCCTGGACGCGCTGCTGCACGGCCTGGCCGCCGAGTACGTCCGCACCGTCGGGCCGGTGGAGTCCGGGCGGTCCAGCGGGTAGCGTCCAAACTCCCAGCGCTAGTTTCATCGCCCGCCGCGACCCGTCGCCTTCGCCCGCCGCTCAGCCCGCCCCCATCGCCCGTCGCCACCCCGGAAGGGACGCCATGGACCTCGCCGCCCCGCCGTCGCTGCTGCCCGATGCCCTGCGCCTCCGGCGCCACCTGCACATCGGCGGCGAGTGGACGTCTCCCGCCGGCACCGACGTGATCGACGTGGAGAACCCGAGCACCGGCGAGCTGATCGGTCAGGTGCCCGCCGGCACCGCGGCCGATGTGGACGCCGCCGTCGCCGCCGCCCGCGCCGCCTTTCCCGGCTGGGCGGCCACCGCGCCCGCCGAACGGTCCGCGTACCTCGACCGGCTGCACGCCGCGCTCGCGGCGCGCGCCGACGACCTCGCCCGCACCGTCGCCGTCGAGCTGGGCGCCCCGCTCAAGCTCGCCACCCGCGTGCAGGTCGCGCTGCCGCTGATCGTGCTGCGCGACCACGTGGCGCTCGCCGCCCGGCCGCCGGTCGAGGAGACCATCGGCAACTCCCTCGTCGTGCGCGAGCCGATCGGCGTGGTCGGCGCGATCACCCCGTGGAACTACCCCCTGCACCAGGTGATGGCGAAGGTCGCGCCCGCGCTCGCCGCCGGCTGCACGGTCGTGCTCAAGCCCAGCGAGCTGACCCCGCTGACCGCGTACCTGCTGTTCGACGCGGTCACCGAGGCCGGTCTGCCGCCGGGTGTGCTCAACCTGGTCCCCGGCACCGGCGCGGCGGTCGGCGAGGCGCTCGCCGGGCACCCCGACGTCGACCTGGTCTCGTTCACCGGCTCCACCGCCACCGGCACCCGGATCATGCGACTCGCCGCCGACCGGATCGCCCGGGTCGCGCTGGAGCTGGGTGGCAAGTCCGCCAACGTGATCCTCGAGGATGCCGACCTGGCCGCCGCGGTCAAGGTCGGCGTCGGCAACGCCCTGATGAACTCCGGCCAGACCTGCACGGCGTGGACCCGAATGCTGGTGCACCGCGACCGGTACGCCGAGGCGCTCGACCTGGTCGCGACGGCGGTGGCCGGCTACCGCGTCGGCGACCCGTTCGACCCGGCCACCCGCCTCGGCCCCCTGGTCTCCGCCGCCCAGGCGACGCGGGTGCGCGGCCACGTCGAGCGGGCTCTCGCCGACGGCGCCCGCCTCGTCGCCGGTGGCCCGGACGCCCCGGTCCCGGCGCGGGGGCACTTCGTCGCCCCGACCGTCTTCGCCGACGTGCACCCGGACAGCGCGCTCGCCCAGGAGGAGGTCTTCGGCCCGGTGCTCGCCGTTCTCCCGTTCGACGACACCGACGAGGCCGTCGCCATCGCCAACAACTCGCGCTACGGGCTGGCCGGCGCGGTCTGGTCCGCCGACACCGAGGCGGCGCTCGCGGTGGCGCGGCGGCTGCGTACCGGCGCGGTCGACATCAACGGCGCGGCGTTCAACCCACTCGCGCCCTTCGGCGGCTACAAGCAGTCCGGCCTGGGCCGGGAGCTGGGCGTGCACGGGCTCGCCGAGTTCTGCGAGCTGAAGGCGATCCAGCGATGAGCGCCGCCGAGTCGACGGGCGTGCCGGGGGTGGCTGCCGAGCCGGCGGCCGTGCCGGCGGTGAGCGCTGAGCCGGCGGGCGGGTCGGTCACCGTCCGCGCGTTGGTCGCGCGCGGGCCCGGCGCCGAGCTGCGGGTCGAGCGGGTACGCCTGCCCGCGCCCGGCCCCGGCGAGGTGCGGGTGACGATCCGGGCGGCCGGGGTCTGCCACTCCGACCTGTCCATGGTCAACGGCACTCTGGCCGCGACGTTCCCGCTGGTGCTCGGGCACGAGGCGACCGGCGTGGTGGCCGAGGCAGGGGCGGGCACCCGGCTGCCGGTCGGCACGCCGGTGGTGCTCAACTGGGCGCCCGCCTGCCGGACCTGCTGGTGGTGCCGGCACGACGAGCCGTGGCTCTGCGCCGCCAACACCGCCCCGACCGTGGCGCGCGGCGAGACCGAGGACGGCATCGGGCTGCACCTCACGCTGGGTCTCGGCGCTCTCGCCGAGGCGGTGGTGGTGCCGGAGAGCGCCGTCGTACCGATCCCCGCCGGGCTGCCCGCCGAGCAGGCCGCGCTGCTCGGCTGCGCGGTGCTCACGGGCGTCGGCGCGGTCGGCAACACCGCCCGGGTCGCGCCCGGCGAGTCGGTCGCCGTCATCGGGCTCGGCGGGGTCGGGCTCGCCGTTCTCGCCGCAGCCCGCCGGGCCGGCGCCACGACGATCCTCGCCGTCGACGTGGCCGAGGCGAAGCGGGACCTGGCCCTCGCCGCCGGGGCCACCGACTTCCTGCTCTCCGACGACCGGCTCTCCAAGGAGGTGCGGGCACGCACCGAGGGCCGCGGCGTCGACCACGCCTTCGAGTGCGTCGGGCGGGCCGCCACGATCCGGGCGGCGTGGCGGCTCACCCGGCGCGGGGGAGCGGTCACCGTGGTCGGCATGGGCGCCAAGGACGACATGGTCAGCCTCGGCGCGCTCGACATCTTCCACTCCGCCCGTACGCTGCGCTCCTCGGTGTACGGCTCGTCCGACCCGGACCGCGAGGTGCCGGTGCTGGCCACCGAGCTGGCCGCCGGCGCACTGGATCTGCGCGTGCTGGTCAGCGGCACGATCGGGCTGGACGAGGCGCCCACCGCGTTCGACCGGTTGGCGCGGGGCGAGGGCGCCCGCTGGGTGGTCACACTGGACTGAGCCGAGCAGGCTCGCATGCGGGCCTGCTCGGGCCGGTGACGTCGGCGGCGATCAGTTTCGATCAGAAGGGTGGTGTGTCCTCGCCCATCAACGCCAGCACGACGCCACCCCTCCCGCTCTTGAGGCTCTGGACCACGACCTTGCCGGTGCTGCCGTCGGGCAGTTCCAACGTGAAGGCCTTCCCGACCGCGTTCTTGGGGCCGTTGCCGGCGCTGTTGGCGGGCCGGAAGTCGCCTGCCCACGGTCGAATCCCACCCTTGCGGGCGGGCTCGGCGAAGAGGGCGGCGGTGCCAGGGGTCCTGGTGCCGTCCGAGGAGAGAAGCACTGAGGCGCTGCGATAGGTAGCCATATGCGCCAAGGCTATCCCGGACTGCGCTCGATCGCGCCCCGCAACTGTCCTCTACACCGAACAGCCATGGCAGCGACCGCGATCTGGGTCGGCTCTCCCACCAACGGTGCACCTGAGGAGCATGACGACATCGGCGAGGCACTTCCCACCGTCGTCAAGAGCTGGAACAGCGTAGGGTCGGCGTGCAGTGCAGGACTTCGCGCCCGCCGCGGGTCTTCTGTCACCTGCACGCCGCGATCAGGCGGTACCACGCTGCGCGTTCACCGACCTGCTCCAGGAGGTTCGATCATGTCCAAGGACTCGACGGCCAAGGCGAACGTCAAGAAGAAGGGCAAGACGATCAAGGAAAAGCAGACTGCGAAGCGCCTGAAGCGCGACGAGCAGAACGGGCGTTCCTCAAACATCGTGTCCACCGGGCGCTGACGCCGGCGGCATAGCTCAACTCCGAATGCGGCGATGAAGGTGGGGGCCGACGGTCGTCGGATCCCCACCTGCCGAATCACCAGCGGGGCCGCCCGGAGCTAGCTGTACTGCCGGACACATCCACAGCGCCGGTCACTGCCCACCGCCGTGGCGACCACGACGACGCCAAGCATGAGGACCGTCGCGAGGGCGGCCCGGTCTGCGACGACCGACAGAGCCCTCCACGCAGAGATAGCCATACATCTCAGTGCGTCACCCCCAGCGATGAACACCAGCCCTCCGGAAGCAGCAGATCCGGATGTTCGGCGGGATTGGCGAAGCGGTATCTCGCTACCGGACTGCGCGGACCTACTCTTTCGTCGTGGCACGTACCCGTATCAGGAGCATCGTCGTCGAGGACATCGTCTACCGATGGACCGTCGGCCTGGTCGATCCGCGCCATGTCAAGGTCAAGGTCTGGCGCGACGGACCCGGCGGTGCACTGGAGGTCATGGCGATCTTTGATGACCCATGGCTGAACTTTGGACCGATCATCACCGCACCGGCCGGGCGAGCGGCCGAAGTGTTCGAACTGAGTCCGATCGCCCCGGCTCTGGCCGCGAAGATCGTCCGGCAGGCACTCGAGATGGGTTGGCAGGCACATCACAAGGCGACGACGCGGCTCCAGCTCACCCGCGACCGCGAACGGTTGGAGCCATCACCCGAGTAACAGGGCGTTGGATGCGACCGTTGTCCGTGGGTCACGTGGTTTGATCACGATGTCGATGCGAAGGGGGCATGGTGGGACGCAGCGCGATCATCTTCCACGGCACCGGCGGTAACCCGGACGTGGTCTGGTACCGCTGGTTGGCCCAGCGACTGGAGGCTCGGGGCTACGGGGTGGAGATCCCGCACCTTCCGGGCATCAACGTCGAGCCGATCGCGACGTTCCTGCCGACGGTCCTGAAGGGGCACCGCTTCGACGAGGACACGGTCCTGGTGGGCCACTCCGGCGGCGCGGCCCTGCTGTTGGCGCTCCTGGAGCATGTCGAGGTGCCCGTCGCCCAGGCGATCCTGGTCGCCGGCTACTGCACCCGGCCCAACACCAGCGAGGAACCGGTCCTCAAGGAGAGCTACGACTGGGCCGCGATCCGGTCGCACGTGCGCGACATCTTCTTCATCAACTCCCGCGCGGATCCGTACGGCTGCGACGACCGACAGGGACGCGCCATGTTCGAGCGGCTCGGCGGCACCCAGATCGTGCGCGACGACGGGCACTTCGGCGACTACAACCAGCCGTACGAGCGGTTCGAGCTGCTCGACCGACTCATCCCCTGACGTTCGTCACATCCGCGCCCGCAGCACGTCGACCTCGCAGCCGGGCGCCGAGGGGTCGAAGCCGTGCTCGGCCAGCCACCGGATCACCAGCAGGCTGCGCAACGACCACCACGCCCGGATCACGTCGAGGTCGACGTCGGCGCCGTAGCCGGCCACGACGTCGCCGAGGTGCTCCTCGTGTCCGAGAGTCAACGTGGCGAGGTCGAACAGGGCGTCGCCCCGGCTCGCCTCGGACCAGTCGAGCACGCCGGTGACCTCGTCACCGTCGACGAACACGTGGGCGACCTGCAGGTCGCCGTGCGTGAACACCGGTGTCCACGGCCGGAGTGCAGCCTCGGCGACGTGGCGGTTTCGGGTGACCAGGTCGGTGGGGAGAACGCCGTTCGCGACGAGCCACCGGCACTCGCCGTCGAGCTGCGCGGCCAGCTCGTCGAGGCTCCGACCGGGCCAGGGTGGCAGCGGCGCGTCGTGCAACGCCCGTACGGCGGCGCCCGCCGCGGCCCACGCCGTCGGGGGCGCGGTCGACGGCTCGCCGAGGCGGCCGAGTGCCCTGCCGCGCAGGACGGCGAGCGCGAGCACAGGCGGGTTGCGCCACAGGACCTCCGGAGTTGGCACGGGCGCCATGGCCATTGCCGCGACCTCGACGTCCGCGTGACCCGGATCGGCGTCGATCTTGAGGAACACGTCGCCGACGCGCACGGTCGCCCGCTCCTGGTGGGCGACGACGACCTCGATCTCCTGCACGTCGGCCATTGTCGCGGAATCGACCACCAGCACCCCACGGGGTTTTCGCGCCCGAGTCGTTGCATCCGGAGAATACCTAGCGGTACTATGCATCGTACTTCTAGGGTTGGAGGTGGGAGGTTTCGTGAAGGTCGCTAAGGATCTGGTGGCCGCGTCGGCGACACCGATGGTGCTCGGCATCCTGGCCGAGGGGGAGAGCTACGGCTACGCCATCCTCAGGCGGATCAACGAGCTGTCCGGAGGTGAGCTGGACTGGACCGAGGGGCTGTTGTATCCGCTGCTGCACCGGCTCGAGCGCCTGGCCTATGTGGAGGCGAGCTGGCAGTCGGTCGCCGGTGAGCGGAAACGCAAGTACTACCGGATCACCGACCGGGGCCTGGCCGAGCTGGCCGAGCAGCGCCGGCAGTGGGACACCGTCGTGGGCGCGCTCAAGGAGATCTGGCACGACCGTACGCCGCTGACGGTGCGCCCGCTGGGGGGCCTCGCATGACGGCGCACGACGGGCCGGAGGAGCTGGAAGCGCAGTTCGCACAGTGGCGCCGATACGTGCTCCGGCGTCGGGAGCTGCAGTCGGTGGACGCCGACGAGTTGGAAGACCACCTCCGTGGCTCGGTCGACGAGCTCGTCGCGGCGGGCCTGAGCCCGGACGAGGCGTTCCTGGTCGCGGTCAAGCGGATGGGCAGTCTCGACGAGCTCTCCCGCGAGTTCGCCCGGGAGCATTCGGAACGGCTGTGGAAGCAACTGGTGCTGACCGGCGACTCCGGCAACCCGGCCGCCGGCTCGCGCTCCCGGCGGGACCTGTGGGTCATGCTGGCCTGTGCGGCCGGCGCGGTGGCGTCCGTCAAAGTGCCCGCGCTGTTCGGGTTGACCTTCGACGACGACGGGTCGTTCTACGCGCGCAACGCCACGCTGTTCGCGCTGCCCTGGCTGGCGGCGTTCCTGGCCTGGCGCCGGCGAGCCCGATCGGTGGTGATCGCGGTGCTGGTGGCGCTGTTCGCCCTCGGTGCCGTGGCGGCGAACGTCTACCCCCTGGCGGACGACTCGCAGTCCGTGGTCGTGACCGGCATCCACCTTCCGATCGCCCTGTGGCTCGTGGTCGGTCTGGCCTATGTCGCCGACGACTGGCGCTCGTCGCGTCGACGCATGGACTTCATCCGCTTCACCGGCGAGTGGTTCATCTACTTCGTGCTGATGGCCCTCGGCGGCGGCGTGCTCGCCGCGTTCCTGTTCAACACCTTCGCGGCCATCGGGATCGTCCCGGAGGCGTTCATCTCGCAGTGGCTCCTGCCCTGCGGCGCCGCGGCCGCGGTCGTCGTGGCCGGGTGGCTCGTCGAGGCCAAGCAGAGCGTCGTCGAGAACATCGCGCCGGTCCTCACGCGGCTGTTCACCCCGCTCTTCACCG
Source organism: Micromonospora sp. NPDC005237 (assembly GCF_040607775.1). Classification (NCBI taxonomy): domain Bacteria; kingdom Bacillati; phylum Actinomycetota; class Actinomycetes; order Micromonosporales; family Micromonosporaceae; genus Micromonospora; species Micromonospora sp. NPDC005237. The sequence continues at coordinate 360,090 of NZ_JBEXHJ010000005.1, forward strand.
CCGCCCTGCTCGCCTTCCTCGTCGCCGTCGTCTGGACCAGCCACGGCATCGACGTCGAGCGCGAGGCGTTGATCCTGTTCGACCTCCTGCTCGTCGTGGTGCTGGGGCTGCTGCTCTACTCGCTCTCGGCCCGCGATCCGCTGGCCCCGCCCGGCCCGTTCGACAAACTCCAGCTCGCGCTCGTGGTCAGCGCGTTGGCCATCGACGTGCTGGTGCTGGTGGAGATCACCGGGCGTATCACCGACAACTACGGCGGCACGCCCAACCGGGCGGCAGCGCTCGGCGAGAACGTGATCCTGCTGGTCAACCTCGCGTGGTCGGCCTGGCTCCTGCTGAGCTTCGTCCGCCGGCGTAGGCCCTTCGCGGCGCTCGAACGATGGCAGACCGGCTACCTGCCGGTGTACGCAGCGTGGGCCTGGATCGTGGTCCTCGTCTTTCCCCCGTTGTTCAGCTACGCCTAGGGGATCACGTTCAGGTCGTCAACGGGATCTGGTGGAAGCCGTGGACGGGCGTGCCGTGGCGTGACCCGGCCGCCCGTCCCGGCGAACGGCCAGCCCGATCCTCGTCGCCGCTGTCATCCGGCTCAGCTGAGCGGGACCGGCCTTCATCCGGCGTCGATGAGGGACCAGTCTTGAGGAAATACGACGTGCAGCAGGTCGGTGATACTGGCCGGTGGGAAGTCCGGCCAGGAGCGTTGCGGGTCGTGCCGTCGGTTGAGACGTCGATCAAGGAAACGCTGGGTACGGATGAGTCCCTCGGTCGCCTCACCCACGCTGAGCGCGCCGTCCTGCACGGCCGTGGCGTACTCGTCGAGATCCAGGACCCGGTAGGGATGGTCGCCAGGTCCGACGATCACGTCGATCCACAGGTCGTCAACCGTGACCACGCTCCCATGATCAATGACTCGGACCAGGTCGCAGTACCACCAGCCCTGCTGCTCGGGTGGGAACAGGACCGGCTGATTGATCTGGAACCCGTCATCGAGCAGCACGAAGCTGCGCTGCTCATACGGTCGATTGTCGAGGTGAAATCCCCAGTCGTAGACAATGGCGTCGCCAAGACGCAGCCCCGCCGCGCGCAGCTTCCCGTCGCGCACCACGGTCACGGCGGTCGCCTCACGCTCGGAACCATCAGTCACACGCAACAGCCTCGCAGGTCGACGACTCGACGATCAACCTTGTCGGCACGACCAGCCCCGATCGCTGCGGCTGGTCCGAACCGGACCGGGAGGTCTTCATCAACCACGTGGTTGACAGCTCGACACACAGATGCTCAACTATCAACCAACCACTTGGTTGGGGATGGTGAAGGATGACCGAACGGCTCGATCGCCGGCAGGCGCTGGTGCACGCAGCCTTCTCGGCGATCGCCGAGGGTGGCTTCGAGGGGTTCCGGCTGCGGCCGATCGCCGCCGCGGCCGGCATCGACCACTCCACCCTGCACCACTACTTCCGGACCAAGGCCGACCTGATCGCCGCAGTGCTCGAGCACGTCACCAGCCAATTCGAGGCCACGATGCACGCCGACCTGGAACCCGCCGCCCGATTGCGGCAACACCTCAGCGAGATCGCCACCGCGGTCGCGCAACGGCCCGAGTTGTTCATCGTGCTCGATGAGCTCGACCTTCGGGCTCGACGGGACGAGTCCACCGGGGCCGATATCGAGCGGGACGAACAGGGCTGGCGGGACGCGCTCGCGGGGATCTTCACCGAAGGCGTCGCGCGACACGTCTGGTCGGTGGACCTCGACGTCGCTGCCAGCGTCGAGCTGGTGATCGCCACCGTCAAAGGCATTCGTCTGCGTCCCGACAAGGCCGAGTCGGTGGTCAACCAGCTGTGCGACCTCTTCGCACCAGAAAGCCTCACCCATGACTGAGGTGCTCGTCGTCGGCGGTGGCATCGGCGGCCTCGCTCTCGCCCAGGGTCTGCGTCAACACGGCATCACCGTCGCCGTGTACGAGCGTGACCGACGCCGCGACGACCGGGTGGACCGCTACCGACTCGCGATCAACCCGGCGGGCAGCCGGTCGCTGCGTGCCTGTCTGCCCGACCGACACTGGCAGGCGTTCATCGACACCGCGGGTCGGCCCGGCGGCGGTTTCGGCTTCCTGGGCACGGACCTGCGCACGCTGGTCCTCGTGGAGGACGCGGTCATGTATCCCGACGATCCCGACCCCGCCGAACGGGCCTACCCGGTCGACCGTCACACGCTGCGCGGCGTTCTCCTCGACGGACTCGACGACACCGTCCACTACGACAAGGCATTCGAGCGCTACGAGCTCGCCGCCGACGGTCGCCCCACCGCGCGCTTCGCCGACGGGACGTCCGCCACCTGCGACGTCCTGGTCGGCGCGGACGGGATCAACTCGCGGGTGCGGGCGCAGTACCTGCCGACCGCCACGCAGAGAGATGCCGGTGCGGTAGGCGTCGGGCTCAAGTTGCCGCTGAACGACGACACCCGAGCCTGGTTACCCGCCCGGCTGGCTGAGGGCATGAACCTCATCGTGACCGGTGCGCCGCACTTCCTGTTCACCTCCGTGTTCGAACGCCGGCAGCCGGTGGGGGACGACTATCTGCTGTGCGCGTTCGTCGCGCGCAACGAGCTGTTCCCCTCGCGTCCGGAGCGCCTCGACGGCCCCCAGTTGAAGGCCTACGTCGCCGGGCTGATCACCCACTGGCATCCTGCGCTCCGCCAACTGATCGACCAGTGTCCACCGAACGACGTGAGTGCGTTTCCGTTCCAGGCGTCCGACCGTCCGGCGCCCTGGGCGCCCTCGCGGGTCACCGTGCTCGGCGACGCCGTGCACGGCATGCCACCGGCCGGCGGTAACGGCGCCAACACCGCACTGCGCGACGCCGCCCTGCTCACCCGCCAGTTGTCGCTGGCCGACGGCGGCCACCTGCCGCTGCTGGATGCGATCGGCGGATATGAGGCCGAGATGCGCGCGTACGGATTCCACGCCGTAGACCTGGCCCTGCGGACCCTGCACCAGGGCATGATGAGCAACCCGGTCAGCGTGGGTCTGACCCGTGGCTGGTTCAGCCTCTGCGGCATCGCGTCACCGCTGCGCCGGATGACGTTCGGCGCGAGCTGGGCCAAGATCAGCGCCCCCCGCCAGTGGGAGCGGTCCGCCACCAACCGGACGAGCTGATCCGCTCGACCGGTCCGGGGCGAGGGCGCCCGCTGGGTGGTCACCCTGGACTGGCCATCCTGTCGGTGCGGGCCGGCAGGATGGCGTCATGGGTTCACGTCTGGGCACGGTCGTCGTCACGGGTGCCGCCGGTCGCATTGGTTCGGCGGTCTGCCGTCACCTACGCGACGACGTGCGCCGCCTCGTTCTGGTCGATCGGGTGCCCTCGCAGCCGCAGTCGCCGACAGACCGGGCGATTCAACTGGATCTGGCGGACGCCGACGCGGTGACCGCCGCGCTCAAGGGCGCGGACGCGGTGGTGCACCTGGCCGGGCTGCCGGACGAGGCACCCCTGGCCGACCTGCTGGAGAGCAACGTGCTGGGCACGTACCACGTGTTGGAGGCGGCCCGTCGGCAGCGGGTAGGGCGGGTCGTCCTCGCCAGCAGCAACCGTGTCACCGGCTTCTACCCCGTCGGCCAGGTGGTCGGGCCGGACGAGCCGGTCCGACCGGACGGTTTCTACGGGGTGAGCAAGGTCGCTGTCGAAGCGCTCGGGCGCCTGTACGCCGACAAGTTCGGCCTGTCGGTGGTGTGCCTGCGCATCGGCAGCTTCGAGGACGCGCCGGACGAGGCCCGCTACCTGGCGACCTGGTTGAGCCCGCGCGACGGCATCGGTTTCGTTCGCGCGGCTCTCACCGCTCCCGACGTGCGCTTCGCGACCGCCTACGCCGTGTCCGCCAACACTCGGGCGTTCTGGGACACCACGGCCGGGGCTCGGCTCGGCTATCTGCCGGTGGACAACGCGGAGGTTTTCGCCGACGGGGTGCCCGGTTCGCGCGACCCGGTCGACCCCGCTGCCCTGCAGGGCGGCGCCTTCACCGACGCCGCGTACTCGCTGCGGCACGTCAGGGCGGACGAGCCGTCCTGTTGAGTTGAGCATCGAGCGGCACGGCGCCGGCCCACCTGCCACGGGTGGGCCGGTTCCTTCTCACTTGCCGGTGACGATGCCCGGGTTGATGCACAGGCCCGGGTTGGCGCCGTTCTTCTCGGCGATCTCCAGGCAGCGGGTCACCTTGTCGACCTTCGCGTTGGTCTCGGTGATCTGCTTGGAGATCTCGGCGTTCTTGCGGTCCTGCTCCAGGTTGCGGGTCTGGGCGAGCTTGTCCTGGAACGCCTTGATGTTGCCCTCGGTCTTGTCGTCGTGGTTCACCCGGGTGATGGTCACCGAGAGGATGTCCACGTCGCTGGCGAGGCGGGTGTCCGCGCTGGTCTTGATGTTCGCCGCGAACGGTTTGAGGTCGACGTTGAGGTCACCGGTCCGGGCGTCGATCTTCTCCAGGGGGTTGTACGCGGCGAAGGCGTCGTTGACCGCGCTGTCGAGCTGCACGCCCACCCGCTGGCCCCGGAAGCTGTCGAAGTCTCCCTTGTAGTCCATGAACTGCTTCGGCGCGTTCTCCGGCCTGACCTGCCACTCGATGAGCACCTCGACGCAGGCGTCGGCGAGCGTGCCGGTGCGGACGCGCACGCAGTTGTTGCCGCCGATGTGGTCGTACTTCTGCCGGCCGGCGTCCCACTCGCCGACCTTCTGCCAGGGGGCGACCCACTTCAGGCCGGAGCCGGTCACCTTGCCGGTGGGCTTGCCGAAGCTCGTGACGATGCCGACCGAGCGGATGGGCACCGAGTGGGCGCTGGAGGTGACACCGACCAGCAGGGTGAGGGCGAGAAAGACGAGCGTCGCGAGGGCGGCCATCCGCTTCAGCGACCGCGCGGGGGCGACGAGAGCCAGGACGGCGCTGACCGCCAGGGCGACGGCGAAGACGATCGCCATGGTGAAGCCGACGGGCATGGGGTGGGGACCTTCCGCTGGGCTGTGTGGATCATCAACCTAGGAGGTCGGGTCAAGTCGGCTGGACGGGGGAGTGGAGGCCGGGCACGTCCTCTGCCCGTCGAATATGGATGCGATCGACATGGCTCGACTCGCGCGAGCGGCCGTAGGTTTCCTCCACGCGACGGGCCTGTGACCGCGGTCACCGAGTCGACCGTCGCCGCGACCGTGCGGAGGATGAGGCGATGGCCGGGCAAGCGCTCCTGTCGGCCCGCGGGCTGACCCGGGACTTCCGGGGCTTCCGGGCGGTCGACGAGGTCGACCTGGACGTCGCGCCGGACAGTGTGCACGCGCTCGTCGGCCCGAACGGCGCCGGCAAGACCACCCTGTTCAACCTGCTCACCGGGTTTCTCACGCCCAGCGGTGGGCGGATCGAACTGGCCGGGCGGGACGTCACGGGGCTGCCGCCGGAGCGGGTCGCCCGGCTCGGCGTGGCCCGCTCGTTCCAGATCACCAGCCTCTTCCCGCAGCTGTCCGCCCGCGAGCACGTCGCGCTGGCGTTGCAGTCCTCCAGCGGGCTGGGCTGGCGGTTCTGGCGTTCGGCGAAGCTGCTGGACCGCTACACCGAACGGGCCGACGAGCTGCTGGCCATGGTGGGGTTGGCCGACCTGGCGCAGGCCCCGTCGGCGGCGCTGGCGTACGGCCGCAAGCGGGCCCTGGAGCTGGCCATCGCCCTCGCGCTGGACCCGAAGGTGCTGCTGCTCGACGAGCCGACCGCGGGGATGGGCCTGGAGGACGTCGACCGCACCGTCGAGCTGATCAGCCGGGTCCGTGCGGGCCGCACCGTGGTCATGGTCGAGCACAACATGAGCGTGGTCGGCCGGCTCGCCGACACCGTCACCGTCCTGCAGGCCGGCAGGGTCCTCGTCGAGGGCCCGTACGAGCAGGTCCGCGCCGACGAGCGCGTGATCACCGCCTACCTGGGAGCCGCTGATGCTGCGCATTGAGAACCTCTCCGCGTTCTACGGCGAGGCGCAGGTGCTGCGGGAGGTCGGCCTGGAGGTCGCCGCCGGCGAGGTGGTCACCCTCGTGGGCCGCAACGGCGCCGGCAAGTCCACCCTGCTGCGCTGCGTGATGGGGCTGCACTCCGGCCAGCGCGGCACGGTGGAGCTGGACGGGCGGGACATCACCAGGCTGCCCGCGCACCGCCGGGCCCGCCTCGGGCTGGGCTGGGTGCCCGACGACCGGGGCAGCTACGCCACCCTGACCGTCACCGAGAACCTCACCCTGCCGCCCACGGTCGGCCCCGACCCGTGGCCGCTGGAGCGGGTGTACGAGGCGTTCCCCGCTCTCTACACCCGGCGGGACTCGGCGGCCACCATGCTCTCCGGCGGCGAGCAGCAGATGCTGGCCCTGGCCCGGGTGCTGCGCATGGGCGCGCGGCTGCTGCTCTGCGACGAGCCCACCGAGGGGCTGTCACCGCTGCTCGTGCAGCAGGTCGGCGACCTGCTGCGGGAGGCCAAGCAGCACGGGGTGACCGTGCTGCTGGTCGAGCAGAACCTGCACTTCGCCACCGGCGTCGCCGACCGGCACTACCTGCTGGCCGAGGGACGTGTCGCCGAGGCGATGGACAACTCCGAGGTGCGCTCGCGCGAACGCGAGCTGCTCGCGTACCTCGGGATCTGATTCTTCTCAACGACGAGCCGCGCGACGGCGCGCGGAATGGATGGAGTGGGCATGCGCAGGACGGTGGGTGTGGCCGCGGCGTCGGCCGCGGTGGTGCTGGTCGCGGGTTGCGGCGGCGGTGGACCCCAGTCGGGCGGCGATCAGAAGCTGACCGGCGACAAGATCGTGTTGGGCGTGCTCAACGACCAGTCCGGGGCGTACTCGGAGTTGTCCGGCAAGAACTCGGTGACGGCGGTGGAGATGGCCATCGCCGACTTCACCGCGAAGTACGGCGACAAGGCGGTGACCAAGGACATCACCGTGGAGACCGCCGACCACCAGAACAAGCCGGACGTGGCCAACTCCAAGGCCCAGGAGATGTACGACCGCAAGGGCGTCGACCTCATCCTGGACGTGCCCACCTCGTCGGCGGCGCTGAAGGTGGCCGACGTGGCGAAGGAGAAGAAGAAGCTCTATTTCAACATCGGCGCGGCGACGACCGACCTGACCGGCAAGAGCTGCAACAAATACACGTTCCACTACGCCTACGACACGTACATGCTGGCCAACGGCACCGGGAAGACCACCACCGAGCAGATCGGCAAGAACTGGTACATCCTCTACCCGAACTACGCGTTCGGGCAGGACATGGAGAAGAGCTTCTCCACCGCGATCACGGCGGCCGGCGGGACTGTCGTCGGGAAGGACGGGGCGCCGTTCCCGAACACCAGCGGCGACTTCTCGACGTTCCTGCTCAAGGCGCCGACGCTGAACCCGAAGCCGGACGTGCTGGGCACCATGCAGGCGGGCGCGGAGCTGGTCAACGTGGTGAAGCAGTACAACGAGTTCAAGCTGCGCGAGAAGGGCGTCGGCCTGGCGGTGGGGCTCATGTTCCTCACCGACATCCACTCGCTCACCCCGGCGGCGCTGGCCGGCACCACGTACACCGACGCCTGGTACTGGAACTTCGACGCGAAGAACCGGGAGTTCGCCGACCGGTTCCAGCAGAAGACCGGCACCCGGCCGACGTTCGCGCACGCCGCCAACTACTCGGCGGCCCTGCAGTACCTGGAGGCGGTGCAGGCCGCCGGCACCGACGACGCGGACACCGTGGTCAAGGGGCTGGAGGGCAAGACGGTCGAGGACGTCTTCCTGCGCAACGGCAAGATCCGCGCCGAGGACCACCGGGTGGTGCACGACGCGTACCTGGCCCAGGTGAAGCCGCAGGCCGAGGTCACCGAGCCGTGGGACTACGTGAAGGTGCTCAAGACGATCCCCGCCGCGGAGGCGTTCCGCGCGCCGTCCGCGGACTGCAAGCTATGAGTGGTTTCGCGCAGAACACCTTCAACGGGCTGGTGAGCGGGGCGTTCTACGCCCTGCTCGCCCTCGGGCTCGCCGTCATCTTCGGCATGCTGCGGGTGGTCAACTTCGCGCACGGCGCGTTCTACATGCTCGGCGCGTTCGGCGCGTACGTGCTGCTCACCGAGGCGGGCGTGCCGTTCTGGGCGGCCCTGGTGATCATGCCGGTGGGGCTCGGGCTGCTCGGCATGGCCCTGGAGCGCGCGGTGATCCACCGGCTGACGAAGCTCGACCCGCTCTACAACTTCCTGCTCACCTTCGGCCTGACGCTGATCCTGCAGGACCTGGTGAAGCTGCGCTACGGCGTGCAGTCCAGCCCGTACGCCACCCCGGCGCTGTTGGACGGGACCGTGAACTTCGGCCTGTTCGACTTCCCGACGTACCGCGTCTTCATCCTCGGCTTCGCGGTGCTGCTCTGTGTGGCGGTGTGGTGGGTGCTCACCCGGACCCGGATCGGCATGGTCGTCCGCGCGGCCACCGAGCGGCCCGACCTGACCCGGGCGTTCGGGATCGACGTCGGGCGCTGGGTGACGCCGGTCTTCGGCTTCGGCATCGGCCTGGCCGGGCTCGCCGGTGTGCTGGCCGCGCCGATGCGCGCGGTCAACCCGCTGATGGGCGCCGACCTGATCATCGTGGTCTTCGCGGTGGTCGTGATCGGCGGTCTGGGTTCCATCTTCGGCTCGGTCGCCGCCGGCTTCGGCATCGGCCTGGTGCAGGCGTGGGGCGAGGCGTACCTGTCGAACTTCCCGATCGTGTCGCAGACGATCGTCTTCATCGTGATGGCCGGCGTCCTGCTCTGGCGTCCGGCCGGCCTGTTCGGTCGTGAGGAGGCCCCGGCATGACGAGCACCGTGGACACTCCCGCCGACGCGTCCCGCTCGACGCCGCCGTCCGGGCTGGTCGCCGTGGCCCACGCCCCCGGCTGGGTGCGGTACGCGCTGCTCGCCGTCGGGCTGGCCGTCGCGGCCTGGCTGCCCAACGGCCTCTACCCGGCCGTCGCGGTGGACATCCTCTGCTGGGCGCTGTTCGCCGTGGCGGTGGACCTGCTGCTCGGCTTCACCGGGCTGATGTCCTTCGGGCACGCCGCGTTCTGGGGCACCTCCGCGTACGTCACCGGGTTGGTGGCCATCCACGCCGGCCTGCCGTTCCCCCTGGCGGTGCTGGCCGGGGCACTCGCCGCGGCCGTCCTCGCCGTGCCGATCGGCTATCTCGCGGTCAAGCGGACCGGCATCTACTTCGCCATGGTGACCCTCGCGTTCGCGCAGATGGTCTACTACGTGGCCAACGAGTGGCGCTCCGTGACGCAGGGGGAGAACGGCCTGCAGGGGGTGCCCCGTTCGTTCTTCGGCCTGGATCTGACCGACGACTACTACTTCTACTATGCGATCCTGCCGATCGTGCTGCTCGGGCTGGCCGCCGCCTGGCGGATCGTGCACTCGCCGTTCGGCCGGGTGCTCGTCGGCATCCGCGACAATCCGGCCCGCGCCCGTGCCCTGGGCTATCCGGTGCACCGCTACAAGCTCACCGCGTTCGTCCTGTCCGGGTTCATCGCCGGCCTCGGCGGCGGCCTGTTCGCGGTGGGGCACCGGTTCGTCTCGCTCGACGTGCTGCACTGGACCACCTCCGGCAAGGCGGTCATCGTGGTGGTGCTCGGCGGGATCGGGACGCTGTGGGGCGGGGTGCTCGGCGCCGCGGTCGTCGTACGCCTGGAGGACTGGTTGTCGTTCTCCGGATTCGAGGCGATCGGCCTGGTCACGGGCGGCATCTTCGTCCTCGTGGTGGTGCTCTTCCGGCGCGGCATCTGGGGCAGCGCCGCCGCGCTGGCCCGCCGGCTGGCGCTCCGCCGCCGGTAAATTCCCGCCGGGCGCATCCGCCGCGCGCGCTCGCGGCGAACCCCCGGGTAGAGAACGTCTACCCGGGGGTACGTCTGTGCTGACCGAGCCGATGCTGACCGAGCCGATGCCGGCCGACGCCGTGCAGACCGCGCTCAAGCGGGTCTCGCTGGCGGCCGAGGATCTGGACGGTAACCGTGTCGCCGCGCTGACGCGGGAGCTGGCCGCCGAGTGGGGCGTGCCGGCGCTCTGGGAGCAGGTCTGTCGGCCGTTGCTGGGGCGGTTGTCGGGGCGTGGCGCCGCCGAGATCGCCGTCGAGCACGCCCTGGCCGAGGGTGTCCGGGTCGGACTGGACGTGTACCGCCGCGAGCCCGGCCGCTCCCTGCCCGTCGGCGGGGTGCTGCTGGCCGGGGCCGAGCAGGAGACGCACTCCCTCGGCCTGCACGCGCTCGCCGCCGCCCTGCGGGAGCAGGGCCGCGGCTGCCTGCACCTGGGGCCCGCGCTGCCCTGGGCCGCCCTGACCAGCGCGGTGTACCGGGCTCGCCCGCACACCGTCGTGCTCTGGTCGCAGACGCCGGTCACCGGCCGCGCGTACCGCCTCGTGCGCTTCGCCCGGGACTTTCCGCGCCTGCGGGTGTACGGCGCCGGTCCGGGCTGGATCGAGCCGCTGGCCGCGCCGGTGGGCCATCTGGGCGGGCTGCCGGCCGCCGTCGCCGCCTGTCTGGCGGCACAGCGGAGGTGATGCCCGCCACATACGATACGGATCCGTTCCGTATCGTTAATGCCCGCCCTTAGGCTGTCCCGCGATACGAGTCTGGCTCGTATCGTATTGCGTCGGGTGCAACCGGGGGGAGAACCGGGCATGGAACTGCACGAGAACACGGGACACCCGAGGAGGTGGGCGATCCTGGGGGTGCTGGTGATCAGCCTCCTCGTCGTCGTCCTCGACAACACGATCCTCAACGTCGCGCTGCGCACCCTGGCCGACCCGGTGCACGGCCTCGGGGCCAGCCAGGGCGAGCTGGAGTGGTCCATCAACTCCTACACGCTGGTCTTCGCCGGACTGCTGTTCACCTTCGGGGTGCTCGGCGACCGCGCCGGCCGCAAGCGCTTCCTGATGATCGGGCTGGCGCTGTTCGGCCTGGCGTCGCTGCTCTCCGCGTACGCACACAGCCCCGCGCAGCTCATCGCGGCCCGCGCCCTGATGGGGGTCGGCGGCGCGGCCATCATGCCGGTGACGCTCTCGATCATCTCCAACGTGTTCGACCCGCGTGAGCGCGGCCGGGCCATCGGCATCTGGGCCGGCGCGGTCGGCCTGGCCGTGGCGATCGGCCCGATCCTCGGCGGCACGCTGCTGGAGCACTTCTGGTGGGGCTCGGTCTTCCTGATCAACGTCCCGGTGGTCGTCGCCGGCGTGATCCTGGTGGCGCTGCTCGTCCCCGAATCGCGTGACCCGCGCCCCGGCCGCGTCGACCTGCTCGGCGTCCTGCTCTCCGTGGTCGGCCTGGTGGCCCTCTCCTACGGCATCATCGACGGTGGCGAGCACGGCTTCGACCGTCCGGTGGCCTGGGGCTCGATCCTGGTGGGCCTCGCCGTGCTGGCCTGGTTCGTGCGGCACGAGCTGCGCTCCGACCACCCGTCGCTGGACGTCCGGCTGTTCAAGGTGCCGCGCTTCGCCGCGCCGGTGGCGATCGTCGGCCTGGTGTTCTTCGCCGCGATGGGCGTGATGTTCTTCAGCTCGTTCTACCTGCAGTTGGTCCGCGACTACAGCCCGCTGCAGACCGGCCTGCTCTTCCTGCCCTTCGCCGGCGCCCAGCTGATCTTCGCGCCGCGCAGCGCCGCGATGGTCCGCCGCTACGGCGGCCGGGCGGTCGCCGCCGTGGGGCTGGGGCTGACAGTGGTGGCGCTGGCCGCGTTCGCCTTCATCGGCGCGTCCACCCCGATCTGGATCGTGCTTGTCGTCTTCTTCATCCAGGGCGTCGGGATGGCCAACATCATGCCGCCGGCCACCGAGTCCATCATGTCGGCGCTGCCCCGCGAGAAGGCCGGCGTGGGCTCTGCGGTGAGCAACACCGTCCGCCAGGTGGCCGGCGCGCTCGGCGTGGCGGTCCTCGGCTCGGTGCTCTCCGCGGTCTACCGCAGTGACGTGGGCGACGCGTTGACCGGCCTGCCCGCACAGGCCCAGGACGCGGCCAACGAGTCGATCTCCGGGGCGTACGCGGCGGCCGCGAAGCTCGGCCCGGCGGCGCCGACGCTGATCTCGGCGGCCAACGACGCCTTCGTCACCGCCATGCACTGGGCGGCGGCGCTGTCCGCGGTCGTCGCGGCCCTCGGCGTGCTGGTGGTGCTGCGATGGATGCCGGGTCGCGACGCGCTGGCTCCGGCCTCGGCGGCCCCCGCCGCCGAGCCCGAGTTGGCCGGGACGGCCTAGGTTAGGGGACAATGTCCGACATGACGTCCACCGCCGATGCTCCGCGGTCGCCCGGGCGACCGCGGAGCATCCGCGCCGACGAGGCGATCATCGAGGCGACCCTCGACCTGCTCGCCGAGGGAAGCACCGTCGAGGCGCTCTCGATCGAGGCGATCGCCACCCGCGCCGGCGTCGGCAAGGCCACCATCTACCGCCGCTGGGCCGGCAAGGACGCGTTGCTGCTGGACGCGCTGCGCCGGCTCAAGGGCATCATGCCGCAGCCAGCCGGTCACTCCGTCCGCGACGACCTGCTCCTGCTGGTCGGCGCGGTCGGGCAGAACGTCGACCCCCGCGCCGCGAAGATCATGCCCTGCCTGGTGCCGGCGGTGAACCGCAGCCCGGACCAATACCAGCTCTACCAGACCATCATCGAGCCCCGGCGTCAGCTGATGCGCGAGGTGCTGCGGCGCGGCATCGACGAGGGGCTGCTGCGCCCCGACATCGACGTCGAGGTGACCATGGCGCTGCTCACCGGGCCGATGCTGATCCAACGGGTCCTGCAGTGGAACCCGGAGCTGGACGAGCGGAACCTGCCCACGCAGGTCGTCGACGGCGTCCTCGACGGCATCCGCGCCCGCTGACCCGACCGCGCGCCCCCGGCGGGGTCAACCCGCAGGGGCGCGCAGGCGGTGCAGGCGCAGCGCCAACTGCACCTCCAACGCCCGCTCGGGCCGCTGCCAGTCCGCGCCGAGCAGTTGCCCGACCCGCTCCAGCCGCTGGGTCACCGTGTTGACGTGCACGTGCAACTGCTCGGCGGCCCGGGCCAGGCTGCCGCCCACCCCGAAGTACGCCTCCAGCGTCTTCACCAGCGCCGTCCCGCGCCGGGCGTCGTAGTCAACCACCGGCCCGACCGTGGCGGTGAGGAACTGGGCCACGTCCCGCTCACCCCGGTCACCGACCGTGCCCAGCAGCAGACCGACGAAGCCGAGCTCCGCGGTGCTGGCGCCCTGACCGGCGCGGCCCAGCGCGCCCAGCGCCGTCAGACAGCGGTCCGCCTCGTGGAACGTCCCGGCCAGCGTCCCCGGCCCGGTCGACGGGCCGCTCGCCCCGGCCGTCACCGGCCGGCCGGTCACCCGCGACAGGTCCCGCGCGACCGCGCGGGCGCTGCCACCGGCATCCTGGCCGGGCAGCATCAGGACCACCCGACCGTCGCGCGCCGCGGCCAGGCCACCGCGCGCCGTGGCGTACGTGGTGGCCCAGGAGAGCACCCGCTGCCGGGCCGAGCCGGTCGCCGCGATCGCGTCGTCGCCCACCGCCACCAGCACGTGCGGCGCGTCCAGGTCCACGCCGAGCCGCCGGGCCCGGCTGCGCAGCGCGTCGGTGTCGCGCAGCGGCCGGGCGATCAGGTCGTCCAGCAACTCGCCACGGACCCGCCCCTCCGCCTCGGCCACGGTCCGGCGGAACAGCAGCAGCAGCGCCGTCACCAGCGCGGCCCGCTCCAGGATCCGCTGGTCGGCGTCGACCAACTCGTCGTCGGGACGCAGCACCAACGCGCCCAGGTTCTCCGCGCCGGCCACCACCGCCGCGTACCAGAGCGGGCCGCGGCGCACGCTGCGTCCCTCCGTACGCGAGGCGGCCACCGCCTCGACGATGTCCGCCCGGTCCGGCTCGTCGATCTCGCCCACCCGGGCCAGCAACCGACCCTGGGCGTCCAACGCCAACAGCGCCCCGCCCAGCACCTCGGTCACCGCGGCGGCCACGTCCTCCACCCCGCCGCCGCGCAGCACCAGCGCCGTCATCCGGTCGTGCGCCGCCGCGGCCCGCTCCACCGAGCTGCTGTGCGCCCGGATGGTGGTGTTCGCCGCCGACAACTCGGCCAACGCCGAGCGGGTCTCGGCCAGCAGCCGGGCCGTGTCGATCGCCACCGCGGCGTGCGCGGCGAGGGAGACCAGCAGCGCGACCTCCTCGCGGGCGAACGGCCGGGCCGAGCGGTTGGCCGAGTAGAGCACCCCGATCGAGGTGGAACCGAGCCGCAGCGGCACCCCGAGGATCGCCACCAGGCCCTCCTCGCCCACACCGGCGTCGATCTCCCCGGTGTGGTGAAAGCGCGCGTCCTCGCCGTAGTTGGCGGTCACGTACGGGGCGCCGGACTGGGCCACCAGGCCACCGAGGCCGGCGCCCATCGGCAGCCGCAGCCGCTGGAAGCGGGCCGAGACCGACCCGTCGGTCACCCGCATGTAGGTGTCGCCGCGCTCGTCGTCGTTGAGCGTCATGTACGCCACGTCGGCGCCGAGCAGGTGACGGGCCCGGTGCACGATCGCCCGCAGCACGTCGTCCAGGTCGCGCAGCCCGGCCAGGTCGCTGACCGTGTCGTACAGGCCGGACAGCTCGGTCTCGCGACGGCGGCGGCGCTCCAGCAGCGCGCGAACCCGCAACGCCACAGTCTTGGCCTGCTCCAGCTCGGCCAGCCGGTCGGCGGGCATCCCGGCGGCGCGCGCGGCCACCAACGGGCCCTCGAACTCCACCGCGGCGGCCTCGCGAGCGAGCAGTTCGAGGAACTCCACCGGCGACGACATGGTCGACATTGTGCTCAGGCCCACTAGTTGGCCGTCCAGCCCCCGTCGAGCGCGATCGACGCGCCCGTGATGAAGGCCGCCGGCGGCGAACAGAGGTACGCCAACAGCTCGGCCACCTCCTCCGGCTCGATCAGCCGCTTGATGGCGGCCCGCGCCAGCATGACCTTCTCGATCACCTCGGCCTCGCCGATGCCGTGGCTGGCCGCCTGATCGGCGATCTGGCTCTCCACCAGGGCGGTCCGCACGTACGCCGGGTTGATGCAGTTGGCGGTCACCCCGTGCGCGGCCCCCTCCAGCGCCACCACCTTCGACAGCCCTTCGAGGGCGTGCTTCGCCGAGACGTAGGCCGCCTTGTAGGGCGAGGCGCGCAGGCCGTGCACCGACGAGATGTTGACGATCCGGCCCCAGCCCCGGGCGTACATGTGCGGCAACGCGCGGCGGATCAGCAGAAACGGCGCCTCCACCATCACCCGCTGGATGTACTCGAAGCGCTCGACGGGGAAGTCCTGCAGCGGCGCCACGTGCTGGAGCCCGGCGTTGTTCACCACGATGTCCACGTCCACGTCGAGCGCGTCCACGGCCGCCGCGTCGGCCAGGTCCACGCCCTCGGCGCGTCCGCCGGCCTCGGCGGCCACCGCCTTGGCCGCCTCCAGGTTGCGGTCCACCACGAGCACCTTGGCGCCGGCCGCGCCCAACCGTAGGGCGCAGGCCCGCCCGATGCCGCTGCCGCCCCCGGTGACCAGGGCGGTCCGACCAGCGAGGTCGACCTGTACGACGTGGGGGACCGCCACGGGTTCTGCCGTCATGGCGCAAGAAGTTACGAGCTGTGTGCCCTGCGGCACATGGGGCAGCGACACATACTCCGTACCCCTGCTGTGTGGCCCCCTGCCCCCATGGCCCGCGCCCGCCCCGCCGAGCCGCGCGCCGGAAGGCTGTCTCTCGGGCGTCGGAGGCAGCAACCTCCGGGACGTTGCCCAGATCGTGGCGCGGGGTGTGGGGTGGGGGAGGGCGTGTCCCGTGGGGCCGGTGGGAAGGCCGGCAGTTAGGGTGTCGAACACACGTACTGCTGACGGCTGGGGGAGGGGGCGGCGTGCGGGTGCTGGGGGTCGACCCGGGGTTGACGCGGTGTGGGGTGGGCGTCGTCGAGGGGGTGCCCGGTCGGCCCTGCACGCTCATCGCCTACTACGTGGTCTACACCGACCCGGCCGACGACCTGCCGCTGCGCCTGCTGCACCTGGACCGGTCGCTGACCAAGCTGGTCGCCGAGCACCAGCCGGAGAGCGTCGCCGTCGAGCGGGTGTTCAGCCAGCACAACGTCCGGACGGTGATGGGCACCGCGCAGGCCAGCGGCATCGCCGTGCTGGCCGGGGCGCGGGCGGGGCTGCCGGTGCAGACGTACACCCCGAGCGAGGTGAAGGCGGCGGTGACCGGTTCCGGTCAGGCCGACAAGGCGCAGGTGACCGCCATGGTGACCCGGCTGCTGCGGCTGGACGAGCCACCGAAGCCGGCCGACGCCGCCGACGCTCTCGCCCTGGCCATCTGCCACGTGTGGCGCGGCGGCACCCGTTCCAAGCTGGCCGCCGCGGCCGATCGGGCACGACGAGGAGGAGCACGATGATCGCCAGCGTGCGCGGCACGGTGACCGCGACAGGTCCGGATCTGGCCGTGATCGAGGTCGGCGGGGTCGGCCTGGCCGTGCACTGCGCCCCCGGGACCCTCGCCGAGCTGCGGGTGGGGCAGCCGGCGCGGCTGGCCACCAGCCTGGTGGTCCGGGAGGATTCCCTGACCCTCTACGGTTTCGCCGACGACGACGCCAAGGCGCTGTTCGAGCTGTTGCAGACCGCCAGCGGGGTCGGCCCACGGCTGGCCCAGGCCGTGCTGGCCGTGCACACGCCGGACGCGGTGCGAAAGGCCATCGCCAACGCCGACACCGCCGCGTTGACCCGGGTGCCCGGGATTGGCAAGAAGGGCGCCGAGCGCCTGGTGCTGGAATTGCGGGACCGGATCGGTCCGGTGTCGATCGGCGCCGACGGGGTGGGCGGCGTGACCGGCGGCGCCTGGCCCGATCAGGTACGGCAGGCGCTGGTCGGTCTGGGCTGGACGGCCGGGCAGGCCGACCAGGCGGTGGCCGCGGTGGCGGAGACCATCGACGGCGCCACCCCGCCCGTGCCGGTCCTGCTCAAGCAGGCCATCCGCCTGCTGGGTCGTACCCGATGACCGCCCAGGGGCGACGGGAGGCGGCACGGTGAGCGAGACCGACGGGCTCGTCTCGGCGTACGTCAGTGATGCCGACCGGGACGCGGAGGCCACCGTGCGGCCCCGGCGGCTGGCCGAGTTCATCGCTCAGGACCGGGTGCGCGATCAGCTCGACCTGCTGTTGCAGGGCGCCATGCGGCGGGGGTCCCCGCCGGATCACATCCTGCTCTCCGGCCCACCCGGGCTTGGCAAGACGAGCCTGGCCAACATCGTCGCCGCGGAGCTGGGCGCCGGCATCCGCGTGACCAGCGGCCCGGCGATCGAGCGTTCCGGTGACCTGGCGGCGATCCTGACCAGCCTCGCCGAGGGCGATGTGCTCTTCATCGACGAGATCCACCGGATCGCCCGGCCGGCGGAGGAGCTGCTCTACAGCGCGATGGAGGACTTCCGGGTCGACGTGGTGGTCGGCAAGGGGCCGGGCGCCACCGCGATCCCGCTGGACGTCGAGCCGTTCACCCTGGTCGGCGCGACCACCCGCTCGGGTCTGTTGACCGGGCCCATGCGGGACCGGTTCGGCTTCGTCGCGCACCTCGACTTCTACGCCCCGGCGGATCTGGAGACGCTGCTGCACCGTTCGGCGCGCATCCTCGGGGTGCCGATCACCGCCGACGGCGCGGCGGAGATCGCCGGCCGGTCCCGGGGCACCCCCCGGATTGCCAACCGGCTGCTGCGCCGGGTCCGCGACTACGCCGAGGTCCGGGCCGACGGCGTGGTCACCCTGGGCACCGCCCGCAAGGCATTGACGGTGTACGACGTCGACGCGCTGGGCCTGGACCGGCTGGACCGGGCGGTGCTGACCGCGCTGGTGGACTCGTTCCGGGGCGGCCCGGTCGGGTTGTCCACCCTCGCCGTGGCGGTGGGGGAGCAGCCGGACACGGTCGAGGAGGTCTGCGAGCCGTTCCTGGTGCGTGCCGGCCTGCTGGCGCGTACCCCGCGGGGGCGGGTGGCCACGGAAGCCGCCTGGCGGCACCTGGGGCGTACTCCACCGAATGGTACATTTGGGATGGATATCCCGTCTCCGCCCGGTCTGTTCTCCCTGGACACCGATCAGCCGTGATGTGAACGTGATCTGTGCCGCATTCGGTGTTCTCAGGTGCAGGGATTAGACTTCGCCGCGGTCTGTACAGGATGTGAGAATCCGCCTCCGCTCCGGCACTCCCGTGCCGGACAGGTGGCCAATGGGAAGGCAGTAACCGTGCAATACCTTGCAGCGGGTGGTGGGGCCGGCGGCTTCACGCCGATCCTGATGATCGTCCTGCTCTTCGGCGTCATGTATTTCATGATGATCCGTCCGCAGCAGAAGCGTCGCCGCGATGCGGAGGCCATGCAGTCCGCGTTGGGCCCGGGCGACGAGGTTGTCACCATCGGCGGGCTCTACGGCACGGTCACCGGCGTCGAGGACGACGCCGTGCTGCTCGAGATCGCTCCGGGCGTGCAGACCCGCTACGCCCGACCGGCCATCGCCCGGGTGGTCACCCGCGCGGAGCTGCCGAGCGAGCCGGTCACCGAGGACGCGGACACCGTCAAGGAGTGACCCTCCCGCGGGGGTGACGGTTCCGGCGTACGGCCGGGTGACCGGCTCCCCGGCCACCGCGCCCAACGGGGCAGCGGACGTGACGTGAAAACTGGATAGTTGGGTCGACGCCGGGCGTCGGCACGTTCCCGTGGCCGTCGGCGTCCCCATGCCGGCGTGTCCGGCCACTGTGTCGGCACCCCGTCGGCCCAGGTCAGACCCGTTGGCCGGGACCCCCGGCCCGACACTCGCCGCCGCCGCGCGCAGCGGCGCGACCGTACAGGGAGACAGGACAACCGTGGCACCACCTCAGGGACAGATGCGACCCGGCCGGCAGCTCGCCGTGCTCGGGTTCATCTTCGTGGTCCTCTACCTTCTGGTGTTCTTCGCGGGCGGTGCCAGCGGCAGCTTCAAGGACCGGCTGGAGCCCAAGCTCGGCCTGGACCTGATCGGCGGCACCCGGATGACGCTGCAGGCGACCAACAGCGTCGATGGCAAGCCCCCGACGGCCCAAAACCTTGAGGAGGCCCGGCAGATCATCGAGAACCGGGTCAACGGGCTCGGCGTGGCCGAGGCCGAGGTGGTCACCGAGGGCAACCGGAATATCGTCATCTCCCTGCCCGGTGAGAACCGGAACCTCGACGAGGTGGGCAGCGCCGCCGAGCTGCGTTTCCGCAAGGTGCTCAAGGCCGCCGACGGCAGCGGGACGGCCGCCGCCCCGCCGGCCGCCACGGCAGCCCCGGGCAGCGTCACCCCGTCCGGCGCCCCCTCGGCGACCCCGTCGGGCAGCGGCGCCCCCTCGGCGACCCCGTCGGGCAGCGGTGGACAGGGCGGGATGGCGCCCGCGCCGTCCGCCAGCGCGACACCGACCCCCTCGGCCTCGGCGAGCGCCAGCGCCGAGCCGGTGCCGGCGAGCATCGAGGAGCAGCGCAAGGCCGTCGAGCAGAAGGTCGGCGCCGCCGCCTGGCAGGCCGCCAGCGGTCTGCAGGCCCCCGCCGACCTGAGCGCCGACCCGTCGCTGGGCGACAAGCTCAAGCCGTTCAGCACGCTGAGCCCGCAAGAGGTTGCCGTGCTGCCGGCGCAGATGCAGTTCAACGTGCCGACGATCGGCTGCGCCCAGCTCGACAAGCGCCCCCCGGCCTCGATCTCCGACCCGAAGCAGCAGGTCGTGTCCTGCGAGGACGGCGCCTCGAAGTACCTGCTCGACCAGGCCAAGGTGCTGGGCACCGACGTGGACGACGCCAACGCGGTGCTCGACCAGACCAACGCCTGGGTGGTCAGCCTCGACTTCACCGGCGACGGCCAGGGCAAGTGGACCGCGTTGACCCGTGAGGCGTTCAACAACGAGGGCCAGGCCTGCGACGCGACCGCCCTCGGCCAGGACGGCAAGTGCCGGGTGGCCGTCGTGCTGGACAACGAGATCGTCTCCTCCCCCGAGATCCAGGGCGTGCTGACCGGCAACTCCCAGATCACCGGCAACTTCACCCAGAAGGACGCCAGCGCGCTCGCCGGTCAGCTCCGGTACGGCGCGCTGCCGGTGACCTTCGAGCCGCAGGAGTCGCAGAACGTCACCGCGACCCTGGGTGCCAGCCACCTCCGCGCGGGTCTGCTCGCGGCCGGCATCGGCATGCTGCTGGTCATCATCTACGCGTTCTTCTACTACCGGCTGCTCGGCTCGGTGATCTTCCTGAGCCTGATCCTGTCCGCGCTGCTCGTCTTCGGCGCGCTTGTGGTGCTCGGTCGGCAGATCGGCTTCACGCTCACCCTCGCCGGCATCGCCGGCATGATCGTCTCGCTCGGTGTGGCGGCGGACTCGTTCGTCATCTACTTCGAACGACTGAAAGACGAGATCCGGGAGGGACGCAGCCCGCGTAGCGCGGTGCCCCGCGCCTGGGTCCGCGCCCGCCGGACGATCATCTCGGCAAACGCGATCACGCTGCTCTCCGCAGTGGTGCTCTACGTGGTCTCGGTCGGCACGGTCAAGGGCTTCGCGTTCGCCCTCGGCCTGGCCACGGTGCTGGACCTGGTCGTGGTCTTCCTCTTCCGGCACCCGATCATGACGATGTTCGCCCGGACCCGGGCGTTCCTGTCCCCGCGGGTCAGCGGCCTGGGTCGGGCACTCCCGGCCCGCAGCCAGCAGACTCAGCCCCGCAACCCGCGCGCCAAGGAGGCCTGAGATGGCTCAGAACGGTCTGGCGAGCCGCCTCTACAACGGCGAGGCCGGTCTCAACGTCGTCGGCCGGCGCAAGCTCTGGTTCGGCGTCGCCGGGATCCTGATCCTGATCGCGATTCTGAGCTTCTCGATCCGCGGGTTCAGCCTCGGCATCGAGTTCGCCGGCGGCAACTCGTTCCAGGTGCCGGCCAGCGTCGGCACCCTGAACCAGGCTGAGGAGCAGGTCGACGCCGCGCTCGCGGCCAAGGGCGGCGGCGCCGAGGTGGTGACCGCGCAGAAGGTCGGCGGCACGGGCGGCGACTCGTACGAGCTGCGTACCGGTCAGCTCAGCGCGGAGCAGGCCACCGCGGTCAAGGCCGACATCGCCCAGCGGTTCGGCATCAACGCGGACCAGATCAGCGACAACCAGGTCAGCGAGGCGTGGGGCAGCCAGGTCACCTCGCGGGCCCTGCTCGGTCTGGTCATCTTCATCGCGTTGGTGATGGTCTACCTGATCCTGCGCTTCGAGTGGCGGATGGCGGTCGCCGCCGTCGCCTCACTGTTCACCAACCTGATCCTCACCGCCGGCATCTACTCCCTCGTCGGCTTCGAGGTCACCCCGTCGACGATCATCGGCTTCCTCACGATCCTGGGCTTCGCGCTCTACGACGTGGTGGTGGTCTTCGACAAGGTGCAGGAGAACACCCGGGGCATCACCGCCAACAACAACATGACGTACGGCGAGGCGGCCAACCTGGCCGTCAACCAGAGCCTCATGCGGTCGCTGAACACCTCCGTGGTGGCGCTGCTGCCCGTCGGTGGTCTGCTCTTCATCGGCGCCGGCCTGCTCGGCGCCGGCACGCTGAAGGACCTCGGCCTGGTGCTGTTCGTGGGTATGGCGGTGGCGTTCCTGACCTCCATCCTGGTGGCGACGCCGCTGCTGGCGCTGCTGAAGAACTACGACCCCCGCATCCAGGCGCACAACAAGCGGGTGCAGGCCCGTCGGGGTACGCCGGGCCGTGGCGAGGTCACCGGCAAGGGTGCCCCGGCCCCGGTCGAGGGCGAGGCGGCCGACGCGCCGCTCGATCCCGACTCCGCCGCGCTGGCCGGCGCCGCCCCGAAGGTGGGCGCGCGGCCGGCGGGCAAGCGGCCGACCGGCGCCCGGGGCGGTCGCCCCGGCGGCGGCGGTAACCGGCCCGGCGGCGCCAAGCGGCGCTGACCGACCCCCGGGGCCGACCCGGGAGGAAACGCCCGAACGGCGTCCGGCATGCTGTGCGAGCAGCATGCCGGACGCCGTCGTCGTGGGAAGGGAAACGAGACAGCCGTGACGGAGACCCACAGCACCGCGGCGCGCGGGGACAGCGGCCCGGAGGCCGCCCGGTTGGTGGCCAGCCGGGTGCTGGACGTGCCGGACTTTCCCCAGCCCGGTGTCCTGTTCAAGGACCTGATGCCGCTGTTCGCCGACGGGAAGGCGTTCCGCGAGGTGGTCGACGAGATCGTCGCGTACCACGGGCGGGACGGCTTCGACGTGGTGGTGGGCATCGAGGCGCGCGGCTTCGTCGTCGCGGCAGCTGTCGCGTACGCGGCCGGGGTGGGCGTGGTGCCCGTGCGCAAGGCCGGCAAGCTGCCCCGCCCGGCGCACTCGGTGTCGTACGCCCTCGAGTACGGCGAGGCCACCCTGGAGGTGCACGAGGACGCCTTCACCGCCGGCCACCGGGTGCTGGTCGTCGACGACGTGCTGGCCACCGGTGGCACCGCCGAGGCGACCCTGGACCTGGTCGAGCGGGCCGGCGGGACGGTCACCGGCTTCACCGTGCTGCTGGAGCTCGGCTTCCTCGGCGCGCGGGAACGGCTGGCGCCGCGTCCGGTCCATGCCCTGCTGACCGTTTGAACCCGGCCCGCCGGGCGGAGGTCGCGCCGACCGTCCGGCGGAGCGGCAGGGGACCGTCCGTGCGGGTAGCATTGCCCTTTGCTGACGCCGGCGGTACACCGTCCGGCGACGCGAGACCAGGCCGGCCGATGTTCGGCCGGTGTGTTTCCGGCGAGCGGTGAGGAGGCCGGTGTCCCACGATGTCGTCCCTCCGGCGGAGGGCACGGTGCACCCGACAGGCGACGCTGACGGCTCGGTGACCGACCGGAACGGCGACGCGCCGGCCCGGGTGACGGGCACCGACAACGGCTCCGGCAGGGCTCCTGCCGACGACGCGGCGGCTCCGACCGGCGTCACGGCGAGCGCCACCACGGAGGCGTCCCCGGGCGCCGACGGGGTCGTGGTCCCGTTTCCGACCGACGCCGGCGTCGACCCGTCGCCGAGCGGTGGCTTCGGGCTGTCCAACGCGCCCACCGGTCGGCGGGTGCGCGCCCGGCTGGCCCGGTTCAACGCGCCCTGGCAGACCTCGCAGGTCAGCGAGGTGCTGGAGCCGCTCATCGCGAGTCACCGGGAGAACCACCCGAAGGCCGACGCGCGGCTGCTCCAGCGCGCCTTCGACACGGCGGCGCGGTGGCACTCCGGGCAGTACCGCAAGTCCGGCGACCCGTACATCACCCACCCGCTCGCCGTCGCCACCATCCTCGGCAACCTGGGGATGGACACCACCACGCTGGTGGCCGCGCTGCTGCACGACACCATCGAGGACACCGAGTACACCCTCGACGCGATGCGCGCCGACTTCGGCGGCGAGGTCGCCCTGCTGGTCGACGGCGTCACCAAGCTGGACAAGGTCAAGCTGGGCGACGCCGCCAAGGCCGAGACGATCCGCAAGATGGTCGTGGCGATGGCCAAGGACCCGCGGGTGCTGGTGATCAAGCTGGCCGACCGGCTGCACAACATGCGCACCCTGACCTTCCTGCCCCGCCCCAAGCAGGAGCAGAAGGCCAAGGAGACGCTGGAGATCCTGGCGCCGCTGGCGCACCGGCTCGGTATGAACACGATCAAGTGGGAGCTGGAGGACCTGGCCTTCGGCACCCTGTTCCCGAAGCGCTACGAGGAGATCAACCGGCTGATCGGGGAGCACCAGCCGCAGCGGGAGTCGCTGCTGCGGCAGGTCACCCAGAAGGTCGGCACCGACCTGAAGGCCGCCAAGATCAAGGCGGAGACGACCGGGCGGCCGAAGCACCTCTACTCGATCTACCAGAAGATGATCGTGCGGGGTCGCGACTTCAACGACATCTACGACCTGGTCGGCGTCCGGATCCTGGTCGACACGGTGCGGGACTGCTACGCGGCGCTCGGCGTGATCCACGCCAACTGGCAGCCGGTGCCGGGGCGGTTCAAGGACTACATCGCGATGCCCAAGTTCAACATGTACCAGTCGTTGCACACGACTGTCATCGGGCCCACCGGCAAGCCGGTGGAGATGCAGATCCGCACGTACGCGATGCACCGCACCGCGGAGTTCGGCATCGCCGCGCACTGGAAGTACAAGGAGCACAAGGGCACCCAGATCGTCGGCCCGCCGGCGCACATCGACGAGATGACCTGGCTGCGGCAGCTGCTGGACTGGCAGCGCGAGGCGGCCGACCCGAGCGAGTTCCTGGACGCGCTGCGCTTCGACCTGTCCAGCCAGGAGGTGTACGTCTTCACCCCGAAGGGTGACGTCATCCCGCTGCCGACCGGGTCGACGCCTGTGGACTTCGCGTACGCGGTGCACACCGAGGTGGGGCACAAGTGCATCGGGGCGCGGGTCAACGGCAAGCTGGTGCCGCTGGAATCGACGCTGTCCAACGGCGACGTGATCGAGATCTTCACGTCGAAGTCCGAGACGGCCGGCCCCACACAGGACTGGCTGGGCTTCGTCAAGAGTCCGCGCGCCCGCACGAAGATCCGCCAGTACTTCAACAAGGAGCGGCGCGAGGAGGCGATCGAGGCCGGCAAGGACGCGATCGTCAAGGCGATGCGCAAGCAGGGCATGCCGTTGCAGCGGATGCTCACCTCCGACGCGTTGATGTCGATCGCCCGGGACCTGCACCTCGCCGACGTGGCGTCGCTGTACGCGGCGGTCGGCGACAGTCAGGTCTCCGCGCAGTCGGTGGTGCAGAAGCTGATGGCCGCGTACGGCGGCGAGGAGGGCGCGGCGGAGGACATCGCCGAGACCGCCGTCGCCACCCGGCCGCCGCGCAGCCGCCAGAGCAGCAGCGACCCCGGCGTGGTGGTCCGTGGCGTCAGCGACGTGTGGATCAAGCTGGCCCGCTGCTGCACCCCGGTCCCACCGGACTCGGTGTTCGGCTTCGTCACCCGCTCCGGCGGGGTGAGCGTGCACCGCGACGACTGCGCCAACGCCGAGGACCTGCGGGCCCAGGCCGAGCGGGTGGTCGAGGTGAGCTGGAAGCTCACGTCCGCCTCCACGTTCCTGGTGGCGATCCAGGTCGAGGCACTGGACCGGCACAAGCTGCTCGCCGACGTCACCCGGGTGCTATCCGACGAGCGGGTCAACATCCTGTCCGCCACCGTCACCACCACCCGCGACCGGGTGGCGGTGAGCCGGTTCAGCTTCGAGATGGCCGACCCGAAGCACCTGGGCCACCTGCTGGCCACCGTCCGCAAGGTCGACGGGGTCTTCGACGCGTACCGGGTCACCTCGGGCGCCTGAACCCCGTACCCCGCACACGAGAGCGCCCGCCGGCTCAGCCGGCGGGCGCTTCCTCGTCTCGTGCGGGTGTCAGCCCTGCGGCGGGCTCATCGTGAGGTCGGTGATCGTGACCTCCTTCTTCGGGTGGCCGCCACCGGCCTGCTGCGCGAACGCCCCGTCGTCGCCGGCCTTGGCCACGTCCTTGACGATGTCCATGCCGCCGGTGACGGTGCCCAGCACCGTGTACGCCGGGTCCAGCGGCGAGTCGCCGTAGACGATGAAGAACTGGCTGCCGGTGCTGCCCGGCTGGCCGGAGTTGGCCATCGCGATGACGCCCTCCGGGTACGGCGGGCGCTTGTCGGTGGGCAGGTTCTCCTCCGGCAGCCGGAAGCTCGGGCCACCCGTGCCGTCGGTGTCCCGCCAGCCCTTGCCGGTGGCGCTCGGGTCACCGCACTGCAGCACCTTGATGCCCTCGGTCACCAGGCGGTGGCACTTGCTGTTGTCGAAGAAGTTCTTCTCCGCGAGGTAGGTGAAGGCGCCCGCCGTGCACGGCACCTGCGACCGGTCGACCTTGGCCGTGATCGGGCCCAGATTGGTGGTGATCGTCATGGTCTGCACGCCCTTGGCGGACTGCTGGTTGCTGGGCACCCCGACGTCCTTGATCTGCGGGGGCCGCTGGTCGGCGGGCATCGCGTTGTAGACGCACTCGCTGGCGCCGGGCGCCGAGGCGGCGGTGTCGCTCTTGTCGTCGTCGCCGCCGAGGGTCGTGGCCAGCCAGACGGTGCCGGCGACCACGAGCACCAGCACGGCCGCCGCGCCGACGATCGCCTGCGTCTGGCGGCGCTTGCGGGCCTTGGCCGAGCGCTCGGCCATCTCCTTCTCGAGTCGGGCGCGTGCCGCCGCGCGCTGCCGCTCTCTGGTGGACGTCACGCCTGGATCCTCCTGGCTGTTTGCTGCGGGGTGCCGCTCGGGTGGGGTGGGGCGACCGGTCAGCCGGCGCTCGGGCTGCTGGCCGGTGCACCGGACGGCGCCGGTGCCGCGCCGGTGACCGGCTCGCCGACCGTGAGGCTCTGGATCACCACGTCGGTCTTGGGCTTGACCTTGGCCCCGGTCCCATTGTCCACGGTCGGCAGAGCACCGATCTTCTCGACCACGTCGAGCCCACCGGTCACCTTGCCGATCACCGGGTACTTCGGGTCCGTGGTCGTGAAGTCCTTGAAGAAGATCAGGAACTGGCTGCCGTTGGTGCCGGGCGGGTTGGAGATCATCGCCACGGTCCCCTTGGGGTACGTCGGCGGCTGACCGGGCGCCGGGCTGGCCGACGGCGACGCCGACGGCACGGTCGGCACGTCCTCGTCGTAGAACGAGTAGGTCGGCCCGCCGAGGCCGGTGCCGCTGGGGTCACCGCAGCGCAGCGCGCCGTCGGCGGTGATCTCGTGGCACTTGGTGTTGTCGTAGAACGACCGGCTCGCCAGGTGGGCGATGCTCGCCGCGGCGCAGGGGGAGTTGGCCAGGTTCAGCTCGGCGGTGATCGGCGCACCCTGGTTGGTGGTGACCGTCATCGCCCGGGTGCCGTCGGTCGGCAGGCCCTTGGTCGCCGGCGTGCCGACGTCCTTGAGGTTGGTGTTGGCGGTCGCGTCCTGCGGCGTCCAGAGGCAGGTGTCCTCCGCGGCGGTGTTCTTCTTCGGATCGGAGTCGAACGCCCCGAGCGCCCACGCCGAGCCGGCCACGATCACCGCGAGGACCAGGAAGGCGCCGACACCGGCCTGGATCTGCCGGCGGCGCCGCGTGGCGGCGGCCCGGCGAGCCAGCTGCCGGTCGAGCTTGGCCCGCGCCAGTTTGCGCTGCCGGTCCCTGCTGGAAGCCACAGGTGCTCCCCTTTCCTCTGCCTGGTCGTCACCGGCGGCCGGGTACCCCGGCCCGTCCGGGCTCGCGTGTGCCACGCCACACGCCCGCCAGAGTGTACGGCTAGTGACTGGGAATGTGGTGTACGAGGTCCACCCCGCCGCCAGCAGCCCATATCGTGCGATGTCACTGTGTCGGATGGGGCCTCGGGGGCGGACGCGGCAAACGCGCTCGCCCCGCCGGTTAGGCTGCTGGCAGGACGACAGCTCGACGGAGAGGACAGCGCCCGTGCTCGTGGCCGGCTTTCCCGCGGACGCCTTCGGCACCAACTGCTATGTGGTGGCCACCGCGCCGGGGGAGCAGTGCGTGGTGGTCGATCCCGGCATCGGGGTGCTCGACCAGCTCGACGCGCTGCTCGCCGAGCACCGCCTGCATCCGGCCGCCGTGCTGCTCACCCACGGCCACCTGGATCACACGTTCTCGGTGGCGCCGGTCTGCGGTGCGCGCGGGATCACCGCGTACGTGCACCCCGGCGACCGGGAGATGCTCGCCGACCCGGCCAAGGGCCTGTCGACCGATCTGACCTCGCTCTTCGGTGGCCGGCTGAGCTACACCGAGCCGGAGGACGTGGCCGAGCTGACCGACGGCGCGACCCTCACGCTCGCCGGCCTGGAGATCGCCGTCGACCACGCCCCGGGCCATACCGGCGGGTCGGTGCTGTTCCGGCTGCCCGGCGCCGGGTCGGGGTGGGAGGCCGACGAGATCTGCCTCTCCGGCGACGTCCTCTTCGCCGGCTCGATCGGCCGCACCGACCTGCCCGGCGGCAGCATGCCGGCGATGCTCACCAGCCTGCGCGACAAGATCCTCCCGCTGGCCGACGACACCGTCGTGCTGCCCGGGCACGGCCCCAGCACCACCATCGGCCGCGAGCGCGCCAGCAACCCGTACCTCATCGAGGTGGCCGGCGCGGCGCCGGCCGCTCCCACCCGGGGCCTCTAGTTCTTCGTCCGCGCCGCGCGCGGACCCACGACACCACCGCGCCGCGGGCGCGGGATCGCAAGGAGTACGCCGATGAGCAAGCCCACGCCCATCTCCGGTTTCCCGGAGTGGACCCCCGGCCAGCGGATGATCGAGCAGTTCGTGCTCGGCAAGATCCAGGACACCTTCGAGCTGTACGGGTTCGCACCGCTGGAGACCCGCGCCGTGGAGCCGCTGGACCATCTGCTGCGCAAGGGCGAGACCTCCAAGGAGGTCTACGTGGTCCGGCGGCTGCACGCCGACGCCGAGGGATCCGGTGGCGACGACCAGCTCGGCCTGCACTTCGACCTGACCGTGCCGTTCGCCCGGTATGTGTTGGAGAACGCCGGCAAGCTGCACTTCCCGTTCCGCCGCTACCAGATCCAGAAGGTGTGGCGGGGTGAGCGGCCGCAGGAGGGCCGCTACCGGGAGTTCGTCCAGGCCGACATCGACATCATCGACCGGGACACCCTGGCCCCGCACCACGAGGCGGAGATGCCGCTGGTCATCGGGGACGCGCTGCGCGCCCTGCCCATCCCGCCGGTGACCATCCAGGTCAACAACCGCAAGATCTGGGAGGGCTTCTTCCGCGGCATCGGGGTGACCGACCCGGAGGCGGCGCTGCGCACCGTCGACAAGCTCGACAAGATCGGCCCGGCGAAGGTGGCCGAGCTGCTGGCCGAGACCGCCGGGGCGAGCGAGGCGCAGGCCAAGGCGTGCCTGGCGCTGGCCGAGATCTCCGCCCCGGACGCCTCGTTCGCCGACGCCATCCGGGCGCTCGGGGTGACCGACCCGCTGCTCGACGAGGGCGTCGAGGAGCTGGTCCGGGTGGTGGACACCGCCGCCGAGCACTCGCCCGGCCTCTGCGTGGCGGACCTGCGCATCGCCCGTGGCCTGGATTACTACACGGGCACCGTCTACGAGACCCAGCTGCGCGGCTACGAGCGCTTCGGCTCGATCTGCTCCGGCGGCCGGTACGACAACCTGGCCAGCGCCGGCGCCACCTCGTACCCCGGGGTGGGCATCTCGATCGGCGTGACCCGGCTGCTCGGGCTGCTCTTCGGCGCGGGGGAGCTGTCGGTCTCCCGTTCGGTGCCCACCTGTGTCGTGGTGGCCCTGGCCGACGAGGAGCAGCGCCCGGCCAGTGGCCGGATCGCGTCGGCGCTGCGCCGGCGGGGCATCGCCACCGAGGTGTCGCCGAGCGCGGCGAAGTTCGGCAAGCAGATCCGCTACGCCGAGCGGCGCGGCATCCCGTACGTCTGGTTCCCGGGGGCCGACGGCGCTCCGGACGAGGTGAAGGACATCCGCTCGGGTGAGCAGGTCACGGCCGACGCCCGGGAGTGGGCGCCGCCCCGGGAGGACCTGAAGCCGAAGGTTGGTTGAGTGTCACGACTGGCGCGGACGGCCGCGGGGACCTACGGTAGCGTAAGTTACGCCACCGTAGGGAGTTACTCGTGACCGTGAGCACCACACTGAGCCAGACCGCCCTGCTCGTCGAGCTGGAGCCGGTCGTCGCGCGCAACCTGGACCGTCACCTCTCGCTGGCGAAGGAGTGGTTCCCGCACGAGTACGTGCCGTGGAGCGAGGGTCGCACGTTCGACGGGCCGCTCAACGGTGAGGCGTGGTCGCCGACCGACTCGACCATCCCGGACGTCGCCCGTACCGCGCTGATCGTCAACCTGCTGACCGAGGACAACCTGCCCTCGTACCACCACGAGATCGCCACCCTGTTCGGCCGAGACGGCGCGTGGGGCACGTGGGTGCACCGGTGGACCGCGGAGGAGGGCCGGCACGGCACGGCCATCCGCGACTACCTGACCGTCACCCGGGCGGTCGACCCGGTGGCGCTGGAGCGCGCCCGGATGACCCACATGTCCGCGGGCTACGTCAACGTGCACGACGACGAGGTGCTGCACTCGCTGGCGTACGTCTCGTTCCAGGAGCTGGCCACCCGCATCTCGCACCGCAACACCGGCAAGGCCACCGGCGACCCCGCCTGCGAGGCGCTGCTGGCGCGGGTCGCCGCCGACGAGAACCTGCACATGGTCTTCTACCGCAACCTGCTCGCCGCCGCGTTCGAGCTGGCCCCGAGCCAGGCCATGCGGGCGGTCGCCGACGTGGTGGCCAACTTCCAGATGCCCGGCAACGGCATCGACGGCTTCGCCCGCAAGTCGGTGGCGATCGCCCTCGCCGGCATCTACGACCTGCGCCAGCACCGCGACGAGGTGTTGCAGCCGGTGCTGCGCCAGTGGGACGTCTTCAACGTGACCGGCCTCGACGCCGACGGCGAGGCCGCCCGCGAACAGCTCGCGGCCCAGCTGGAGGCCCTGGAGAACGCGGCGGCTCGCTTCGAAGAAAAGCGCGACGCCCGAGCAGCCCGCCTAGCCCTCCGCTAACCCCACCCCACCCCACCCCACCCACCCTGCGCCCCCACCCCACCCGCCACACTCCGTTGATCATGAAGTTATTGCCCCGACACGCCGACGAGGCGGGCAATAACTTCATGATCAACCCCGCGACGTGGGGCGGTGGGGGGTTAGGGGGTTGGGGGGAGGGGGAACAGGAGGCAGGTGCTTGTCGCGTGGGCGATCAGGCGGGCGTTCGCGTCGGTGAGGCGGGCTTCGGCCAGGGCCGTGCGGCGACCGCGTTGCAGCACCGTGCCCTCGCAGCGCAGCGTGCCGCTGTCGACGGTGACCGGGCGCAGGAACTTCACGTTCAGGTCCAGCGAGGTGTAGCCGACCCCGGCGGGCAGCGTGGTGTGCACGGCACAGGCGGCGGCGGTGTCCAGCAGGGTCGAGATGACGCCACCGTGGACGGTGCCCAGCGGGTTGTAGTGGAACTCCTGGGGGACCAGCTCGACGGCGACCCGACCCTCGTCGGCCTCCATCCGGGCCATGTCGATCAGGTGCATCACCGGGGGTGCGGCCAGTTCTCCGGCGATCATCGCGCGGAGCAGGTCGATGCCGCTGCGCCGACCGACCTGCGCGGCGTTGGCCGCCGGGTCGGACCAGGTGAAGGTACGGCTGCGCGCCGGCTCCTGGGTCTGTGTCATGGACGCAGCGTCGCAGGACGTTGCTGAGTCTGTCAATGAGACCTAGCCTGGTCGGATGAGACCCGCGGCACTGGACTGGTCGGTGGAGAACTGCACCATCGCCCGCGCGATGGAGATCCTCGGCGAGCGGTGGACCATGGTGGTGCTGCGCGAGGTGTTCAGCGGCGTGCGGCGCTTCGACGACATGCGGGTCCGCACCGGTATTCCGCGCCAGGTTCTCACCAACCGGCTGGCGGTGCTCGTCGAGCGGGGCGTTCTGCGTCGTGAGCCGTACCGGGAGCCCGGCAGCCGGCTGCGCCACGAGTACCGGCTGACGGAGAAGGGTCTGGCCCTCTGGCCGGTGCTGGTCGCCGTGCTCGGGTGGGGTGACCGGTACCTGGCCGACGCCGAGGGCTCGCCGTTGAGCGTGGGGCATCGCGACTGCGGCGCCCCGGTACGCGTCGAGCTGCGCTGCGCCGAGGGGCACCCGGTGGATGATCCCCGCGACGTGCTGCCCCGCCCGGGTCCCGGCGCGCGCCGCCGTACCCCCTGACGCCGCCCACCGCCGCCCGCCGTGCGGCCCGATCCGTGGTGATCCGGCGGCGGGGGTTGTGGCGGCAACGGCGTCGGACGGCGAGTGGTGTCCGAAACGGATCCGGCGGTCCTCAGGGCTGTGACGGCAGGTGCCCGCGAACGTGTCCGCGGTGTTGCGGCGGTGTGACTGGCGCGGGTCGACGAATTCGGGCGAAACCAGGTCTTGTCAATGATCTTAAGTATGTGAATACTTCTGTTCACTCGGCCGGTTCTCGCAGATCGGCCGGGTCGCCCCTCGGGTCAGCCACCCCCGGCCAGACCCGTCTCCCCCGCCCAGGAGGTTTGTTACATGCGACCCACGAGGTCCTCATTCCGCGTTGCGGCGACTGTTGCCGTGAGCGGAACCCTGGTCGTCGGCTCGCTCATCGGCGCACCCGCCCAGGCCGCCCCCGCCGCCTCGCCCGACGCCGCCGCCGCCCTCTCCGCTCAGCTCGGCGACCGCTCCGCCGGCTCGTACATCGACGCCAGCGGCAAGACCGTCGTCACGGTGACCGACGCCGCCGCCGCCCGCACGGTCAGCAAGGCCGGAGCGAGCGTCCGGTACGTCACCCGCGGCGCCGCCGAGCTGAACCGGGCCACCGCCGAGCTGGAGCGCTCGGCGAAGATCCCGGGCACCGCCTGGTGGAGCGACCCGATCACCAACCAGGTGGTCGTCTCCGTCGACAGCACCGTCACCGGCGCCAAGCTGGAGCGGGTCAAGGCCGCTGCCGCGCGCGCCAACGGCGCGGTACGCGTCGAGGCCGAGGCCGGCGTGCTCAGCACCCGCATCTCGGGTGGCCAGGCCATCTACACCGGCGGCTACCGCTGCTCGCTCGGCTTCAACGTGCGCAGCGGCAGCACCTACTACTTCCTGACCGCCGGGCACTGCACCAACCTCGGCACCAACTGGTACTCGAACTCCAGCCAGACCAGTCTGCTGGGCACCCGTGCCGGCACCAGCTTCCCGGGCAACGACTACGGCATCGTGCGGCACAACAACTCCGCGAACGCCGCCGGTAACGTCTACCTCTACAACGGCAGCTACCGGGACATCACCGGCGCCGGCAACGCGTCGGTCGGCCAGTCGGTGCAGCGCTCCGGCAGCACCACCGGCCTGCGCAGCGGCTCGGTGTCCGCGACGAACGCCACGGTGAACTACGCCGAGGGTTCGGTCTCCGGCCTGATCCGCACCAACGTCTGCGCCGAGGGTGGCGACAGCGGTGGCTCGCTCTTCTCCGGTAGCACCGCGCTCGGCCTCACCTCCGGCGGTAGCGGTAACTGCAGCAGCGGCGGGACGACCTACTTCCAGCCCGTCACCGAGGCCCTGAGCGTCTACGGCGTCAGCGTCTTCTGATCGATTCACCGCCCGCGGGTCGCCGGAGTCCTCCGGCGGCCCGCGCCGCGCGTCCGGGGGTGGGCCGTCCGCCCCGGCGCCCGCGCCGCCTCAGGCGAGGCGATCCGGCCCGTCCGTGGGAAGCAGGGGATCCGGGGGTACGACACCGGTCGTCGGCAGGGCGGGCCCCAGCGGCGTGGCGCCGTCGGTGGCCCAGGCGAGGTGCGCCCGTCGGGCGGAGAGGACCGCCAGCAGCGGCCAGAGTGACACGCCCACCGCCGTCACCCGTTCGGCCAGGCCGGTCCGGGATCCGCTGGTCACCTCGAACGCGAACCAGCCGAAGAGGGCGAGCAGCACGATCGTGGCGCTCAGCGCCACGCCCCGCCGAAACGCCCAGGGCGGCTGCGGGACTCGCGGATGTGCGGCGTCCGGGCCACGCGGCAGCCGCAGCGCCGACCCGGCCGGCCAGAGCGCCAGCGCCAGGACCGCGACGGTCGCCGCGACGCCGTGGCTGAGGGAGCCGCCGACCGCCGGCCGGGGAAAGGCGACAAGCGCGATGGTCGCCACGCCGCCGACGGCGAGCAGGAAGCGGCTGGGCAGCCCGGCCGCGTGCAGCACCGCGGCGATCGCCAGGTAGCAGCAGCCGAGCAGCAGCAGACAAGTGATCATGATCCAGGAGTCGGTGGCGTCGTGCCCCGCCAGTTCGCTTATGGTGTCGCGGACCGGGTCGTACCCGGCCGGCTGCCGGGCGCCCGCGACCGTCCAACCGCCGACCAGCAGCACCGGCGCGGCCACCGCCGTGGCGACGCCCCAGTTTGGTACGGCGCGCATTCGGCCACGTTAACCGGCGCGACGGCCCGGCGAGCCGGGTTCGCCAGGCTGCCCACCGGCGCAGCGCGCGGCCTGCCGCCTGCTCACCTGCGAATCGTGCCGGCCTGCCGGGTGCCCCCGAGCGGGGCCGGCCACCCCTGACAGAATGCGGGTGAGGACTGTTCCACGATGAGGAGTTGCCAGCCGTGATCCGTACCCACAATGCCGGAAGCCTGCGCGCCGCGGACGCCGGCTCGACGGTGACGCTCGCCGGGTGGGTGGCCCGCCGGCGTGACCACGGCGGCGTCATCTTCGTCGACCTGCGCGACGGCTCCGGCGTGGTCCAGGTGGTGTTCCGCGAGGAGGACGCGCACGCGCTGCGCAACGAGTTCTGCGTGAAGGTCACCGGCGAGGTGACCCGCCGGCCGGCCGGCAACGAGAACCCGGAGCTGCCCACCGGCGACGTCGAGGTGACCGCCGTCGAGCTGGAGGTGCTCTCCGAGGCCGCGCCGCTGCCGCTCCCGGTGGACGACCAGGTCGAGGCCGGTGACGACCTCCGCCTGCGGTACCGCTACCTGGACCTGCGCCGCAGCGGCCCGGCGAACGCGCTGCGGCTGCGCTCGCGCGCCAGCCACCTCGCCCGGGGGGTGCTGCACGAGCGGGACTTCCTGGAGATCGAGACCCCGACGCTGACCCGCTCGACGCCCGAGGGCGCCCGCGACTTCCTGGTGCCTGTGCGACTCCAGCCCGGCAGCTGGTACGCGTTGCCGCAGTCGCCGCAGCTGTTCAAGCAGCTGCTGATGGTCGGCGGCATGGAGCGGTATTACCAGATCGCGCGCTGCTACCGCGACGAGGACTTCCGCGCCGACCGGCAGCCCGAGTTCACCCAGCTCGACATCGAGATGTCGTTCGTCACCGAGGACGACGTGATCGACCTCGGCGAGGCGATCGTCTCGGCGCTGTGGAAGGACCTGGCCGGGCACGAGATCAGCCGGCCGATCCCGCGGATCACCTGGCACGACGCGATGGCCCGCTACGGCTCGGACAAGCCGGACCTGCGCTACGGCGTGGAGCTGACCGAGCTGACCGACTACCTGCGCGGCACCGAGTTCCGGGTGTTCGCCGGGGCGATCGACGCGGGCGGCTACGTGGGCGCGGTGGTGATGCCCGGTGGCGCGGCGCAGAGCCGCAAGGAGCTCGACGGCTGGCAGGACTGGGCGAAGGCGCGCGGCGCGCGGGGCCTGGCGTACGTGGTGCTGGACGCCGAGACCGGCGAGGCGCGCGGCCCGGTGGCCAAGAACCTGTCCGCCGAGCACCTGGGCGGGCTCGCCGACGCGGTCGGCGCCAAGCCGGGTGACGCGGTCTTCTTCGCCGCCAGCGCCAACGCCCGTGAGGCGCAGGAGCTGCTGGGCGCGGCCCGCGTCGAGATCGCCAAGCGGGCCGGCCTCATCGACGAGAGCGCCTGGGCGTTCTGCTGGGTGGTCGACGCGCCGATGTTCGAGAAGACCGACGAGGGTGGCTGGACGGCTGTGCACCACCCGTTCACCTCGCCGAACGCGGAGTGGGTGGACCGGTTCGAGGAGGCGCCGGACCGCGCCTTGGCGTACGCGTACGACATCGTCTGCAACGGCAACGAGATCGGCGGCGGGTCGATCCGTATCCACCGGGGCGACGTGCAGAAGCGGGTGTTCGACCTGCTCGGCATCACCCCCGAGGAGGCGCAGGACAAGTTCGGCTTCCTGCTGGAGGCGTTCAAGTACGGCGCACCGCCGCACGGCGGCATCGCGTTCGGCTGGGACCGGGTCTGCATGCTGCTGGCCGGCGCGGACTCCATCCGTGAGGTCATCGCGTTCCCGAAGACCCGGGGCGGCTTCGACCCGTTGACCGGCGCGCCGACCCCGATCACCGCCCAGCAGCGCGCCGAGGCCGGCATCGACGCCAAGCCCAAGCCGCAGCCGCCGGCCCACGCCGGCACGGCCGGCCCGGCAGCCCCGGTAGCCGACCCGGTCTGACCGCACCCCCCGGCCCCTGCTTGGGTGATCAAGAGGTTTGCGTCATCATCGCCCCGCGAGATGACGCAAACCTCTTGATCGTCGGTGGGGGAGTGGGCTGGGATGCGGGTGCTTGTTGTCGGGGGTAGCGGGTTTCTGGGTCGGGCGGTCTGTCGGCGGGGCGTCAGCGCCGGGTTCTCGGTGGTGGGGACGTTTTACTCCGGGTCCGTCGGGGTGTCTGGTGTTGTCGGGCGGCGGCTGGACGTGACCGACCGGGCCGCCGTGCGCGCGCTGGTCGCCGAGGTGCGGCCGGACACCGTGGTCGCGACCCCCTATCGGTACGACGACTGGACGGTCACCGCCGACGGGGCCGCGCACGTGGCCCTCGCCGCCGCCGAGGTGGGGGCCCGGCTGGTGCACCTGTCCAGCGACGCGCTGCACGGCGGCCGTCCCACGCCGTACGCCGACGACGACCCGCCCAGCCCGGTCAACGCGTACGGGGCCGCGAAGGCGGCGGCGGAGACCGCCGTACGAGCGATCGACCCCGGTGCGGCGCTGGTGCGTACCTCGCTGATCCTGGGGGAGGGCAGCAAGCAGATCGAGCTCTGCCGCGAGGCGCTCGCCGGTCGGGCCGTCCTGTTCACCGACGAGTTCCGCTGCCCGATCGACGTCAGCGACCTGGCCGACGCCGTGCTGGAGCTGGCCTGCTCGTCGTACGCCGGACTGCTCAACGTGGCCGGCGCGGACGCCGTCAGCCGGGCCGAGCTGGGTCTGCTGGTCGCCGAGCGGTTCGGTCTGGACGCGACGGGCCTGAAGACCACCACGGCCGCCGCCGCTGGCGTGGTCCGCCCCAGCGACGTACGCCTCGACTCCGCCCGCGCCGCCGGTCTGCTGCGGACGCGGCTGCGCGGGGTGCGGGAACTCCTGGCCTGATGTCCTGCACACTTCCTATGCACAACTATTGTGCATAGGAAGTGTGCAGAGATAGTGTGCATTCATGGCGAACGACGAAGCGACCCCGCGGCCCGTCCCGCGGGAGGTGCGGATCGACAAGCGGCAGGTCCGGGTGCTCGCGCACCCGCTGCGGATGCGGCTGGTCGGAGCCCTGCGGGTGAACGGGCCCGCCACCGCCACCACCCTCGCCGAGCTGCTCGGCACCAACACCGGCGCGACCAGCTACCACCTGCGCCAACTCGCCGAGGTCGGGCTGGTCACCGAGGATCCCGACCGGGGCAGCGGACGGCAGCGCTGGTGGCAGGCCGCGCACGACGTCACGAGCTGGGAGCCGAGCGACTTCGACGACGACCCCGACGCCCGTGCCGCGATCGAGTGGATCCAGGGCGACCAGGTGCGTCTTCTCGTCGAACACGCCGACCGCTGGTTCGCCACCCAGCACGAATGGTCCCCCGCCTGGCGGGACGCCTTCGGCATGGGCGACATCTTCATGACCATCCCGCCCGAGCGGCTGGAGGCGCTCAAGGCGGAGGTGTGGCAGGTGCTGGAGCGGTACCGCCGGGAGGCCGAGCCGGTCGACACGGCCGAGCCCGCCGACCCGCAGGCCCGCCCGGTGCAGGTCTTCCTGGCTGCCTACCCGCTGCTGGACGGCCCTCGATGAGCGCGAGGAGTGAGCCGGGTTTGCGAGCCCCGCAGTCGCGAATGGATGTGGCGTCGTGAGCGCGCTGACCGTACGCCAGGTCCGGCGTCGCTACCTCACCCTCTACGGCCTGCGCTGGCTCCCCACGGGGTTGATGATCCCGGTGATGATCCTGCTGATGCAGGAGCGCGGCCTGTCGCTGCCGCAGATCGGCCTGGTCGGCACCGCGCAGGGGCTGCTGGTGCTGGCGCTGGAGCTGCCCACCGGCGGCTTCGCCGACGCCCTCGGCCGCCGACCCGTCCTGCTCGCCGCCGGAGCGCTCAACCTCGCCTCGCTGGCGCTCTTCGCGGTGGCCGACTCGTTCGCGCTGTTCTTCCTGGTCTGGGCGTTGCAGGGCGTCTACCGGGCACTGGACAGCGGCCCGCTGGAATCCTGGTACGTCGACGCCACCCTGGCCGCCGACCCGCAGGCCGAGTACGAGCGGGGCCTCGGGTACGCCGGCACCGTCATCGGCGTGGCCATCGGCGGCGGCGCGCTGCTCAGTGGTGGCCTGGTCGCGCTGGGCCCGCTCGGGCCGGTCAGCGCGCTCACCGTGCCGGTGCTGGCCGCGATCGTCGCCCAGGCGGCCGCGCTGGCCGCGCTGCTCGTCCTGCTGGTCGAAGAGCGGCCAGCCACCGGGGTCGCGGCGGTGCGCGCATCGGTCGTCCAGGCGCCCCGGATGATCGGCCAGGCGCTCGGGCTGCTGCGGCGTTCCCGGGTGCTGCTCGCCCTGGTGGCTGTGGAGTTGTTCTGGGGCTTCGGCATGGTCACCTTCGAGTCGCTGCTGCCGGTGCGGCTCGCCGAGGTGATCGGCAACCCGGAACGGGCCGCCGCGCTGCTCGGGCCGGCCAGTTCGGCGGCCTGGATCGCCAATGCGGCCGGCGCGGCACTGACCCCGCTGCTGTTGCGCTGGTTCGGGGCGCCTTGGGGCGCTGCCCTGCTGCGCATCCTGCAGGGCGTCACGGTGGTCGGGATGGGGCTGTTCGCGGGGCCGGTCGGAGTGCTGGTGGCCTACCTGGCCTGCTACGCCGTGCACGGCGCGTCGAATCCGCTGCACAGTGGTCTGTTGCACCGCCAGGTCGACGGCCCGTACCGGACCAGCGTGCTCTCGCTGAACTCGATGATGGCGCAGCCGGCCGCCGCCCTCGGCGGGGTGGTCCTGACCGCGATCGCCGCCGCCGCC
Source organism: Micromonospora sp. NPDC005237 (assembly GCF_040607775.1). Lineage (NCBI taxonomy): Bacteria > Bacillati > Actinomycetota > Actinomycetes > Micromonosporales > Micromonosporaceae > Micromonospora > Micromonospora sp. NPDC005237. The sequence goes on from NZ_JBEXHJ010000005.1 coordinate 398,791, forward strand.
AGCGTCAGCGCCGCGATGGTGGTCGGCGCGGTGGTGCTGGCCGTCGCCGCGCCGCTCTACCTGCCCGCCTGGCTGGCCGACCGTCGGCCCGCTCCCTCCAGCGAGCCGACCGTGGTCCCCGTACCCGCCGACCGGTAGCGAGGGCCGCTCATCGACGCCTGGTGTCGATGAGCGGCCTCAGCCGAGGCGGATCGCGGTGCGGGACAGGGTGTCGGCGAAGCCGAGCCGGCGGTAGAGCCGCACCGCTTTGACGTTGTCCGGGTAGACGCCGAGCCCGACGGTGTCGTGCCGGGCCAGCAGCGCCCGGGTCATGCCGGCGGTCAGCGCCGCGCCCAGCCCCCGGCCGCGTTGGTCGGGGGCGACGGTCAGGCCGGCCAGAAAACCGACGTCGCCCCGGCTGCGGTCCGCGCCGCACGCCACCAGCCGGTCGCCGGCCCGGATGCCGTACCAGTCGATGACCCGTGGATCGCCCGGGCGCGTGGTGGTGTCCGGGAACGCCTCGTCGACCAGCGCCGCAAGCGCCGGGCGGTCGGCGTCGGTGAGACGTACGACTCGCTGCTCGTCCGGCTGCGTCGGCGGCGCCACGGTGGTCCAGTGAAAGTCCCAGTCGACGAACTCGGCCACCGCCAGCCGGCCCGCCACCAGGGCGGGGTCGAGCCGGGGCAGGTGCATTCGATGCTCCGGCCGCAGCACCCCGTCGGCGACCAGCGCGGCACAGATCTCCAGCACCGGCTCGGTGGGGCCGATGGCGTCCGCGCCCAGCCCGCGCTCGGGCGGCAGCAACCACAGCACGGCGCCGTCGCGCCGGTAGCCGCGCGCCGGCACGCCCGGCGAGAGCGAGTGCCGGACGAACGGGTGGTCACCGGCGGCGGCCAGGATGGCGGCCCGGTCGTGGAGCGCCTGGTCGTCGATGATCATGACGGTCAGCCTAGGAGCCGCCGTACGGGCGACCGCGCCGGGTCCGGCAGCCCGCGTGCTGTTCCACGGTGGAGATTGGCGAGTCGACCGATTGGGTACATCACGCGCCGACCAACTGGGAACCCCCACCGGAGGACCGACATGCTCGCCATTCTCGCGGCCATCGTCTTTGGCTTCGCCCTGCTGCTCGACCTGCTCAACACCAACTTCGGCGCCCCCGACCTGTTCAACTGGAACACCCTCGTGCTCATCGGCCTGCTCCTGCTCTCGCTCTACCTGGCCGGCGTCGGCAGCGGCCCGCGCGGCGGTGGCGGCGGCCGCTGGTACCGGGGCCGTCGTCCCGGCCGTGGCTGACCGAGACCGATCAGCGGTGGCCCGGCCCGCAGCGCGATTCCGGCGTCGCGGGTCGGGCCCGGTACTGTCTTCGTGATGGAGTCCGACGCTCTCTTCTCCCTCGGTGCGCCCACCGGGCCGCGCAGCGCGCCCGAGGGTCCCGCCGGTGTCGACGGCTTCACTCCGGTAGCGGACGATTCGCCCCTGCCCGTCCGCATGCGGCCCGCGAGCCTGGACGAGCTGATCGGGCAGGACCACCTGCTCGCCCCCGGCGCGCCGCTGCGGCAACTGGTCTCCGGCGGTGCCCCCCTGTCGGTCATCCTCTGGGGGCCGCCCGGCAGCGGCAAGACCACCATCGCGCACCTGGTGGCCGGCGCTACCGACCGCCGCTTCGTCGCCATGTCGGCGCTCTCGGCCGGGGTCAAGGACGTCCGGGCGGTGATCGAGACGGCCCGTCGCCAGCGCCGCTCGGGCGGCCCGCAGACGGTGCTGTTCATCGACGAGGTGCACCGGTTCAGCAAGACCCAGCAGGATTCGCTGCTCGCCGCCGTCGAGGACCGCACTGTCACGCTGCTCGCGGCGACCACCGAAAACCCGTACTTCTCGGTCATCTCACCCCTGCTGTCGCGGTGCGTGCTGCTCACCCTGCAACCGCTCGACGACGACGCCGTACGCGGCCTGCTGCGCCGCGCGGTCGCCGACGAGCGCGGCCTGGGCGGCACGCTCGCCCTGACCACCGACGCCGAGGACCACCTGGTCCGACTCGCCGCCGGTGACGTCCGCAAGGCGCTTACCGCGCTGGAGGCGGCGGCGGCCTCGGCCACGGCGCTCGGCACCGGGCGCATCGACCTGGCCACCGCCGAGCAGGCGGTCGACGTGGCGGCGGTGCGCTACGACCGCGACGGCGACGCCCACTACGACGTGGTCAGCGCGTTCATCAAGAGCATGCGCGGCTCGGATGTGGACGCCGCCGTGCACTGGCTGGCCCGGATGCTGGTGGCGGGGGAGGACGCCCGGTTCATCGCCCGACGGCTGGTGATCTTCGCCAGCGAGGACGTGGGCATGGCCGACCCCACCGCGCTGAGCGTGGCCACCGCCGCCGCGCACGCCGTGGAGTACGTCGGTCTGCCCGAGGCGCAGCTCAACCTGGCGCAGGCGGTGATCCACCTGGCCACCGCGCCGAAGTCGAACTCGGCCACCACCGCGATCGGCGCGGCCATCGCCGACGTGCGGGCCGGCCGGGGTGGTTCGGTGCCCCGCGGGCTGCGGGACGCGCACTACGCCGGCGCCCGAGGGCTGGGCCACGGCACCGGGTACCGCTACCCGCACGACGACCAGCGCGGCGTGGTGACCCAGCAGTACGTCCCGGACGACCTGGTGGGCGTCGACTACTACCAGCCGAGCCCGCACGGGGCGGAACGGTCCGTGTCGACGCGGCTGCCGGTGCTGCGCCGGATCGTCCGCGGGCTGCCGGCCCCGCCCGCCCGCCCGGAAACCCCGACCGCCTCCTCGCCCGCGACAGCGGGCCCGTCGGTGGCGGCCCCGACCGCCGGGTCACCGGTAACACCGCAGCCCGCCCTGACGCTTGTCGGTCGGAACGGCAAGCCGGCCACGGACGCGGGTGGTCCCCGCACGAAGCAGGACAGCGGCACTGACGCCGCAGGAGAGGGTCAACAGTGAGATCGCGTGGTGCGGACCGTCCCGACGAGGGCCCGGACGAGCGGCGTGATCCCCGCGCGAAGGGCCGCCGCTGGGGTCGAGGCCGAGCCGAGGCCGAGCCGGAGGAGCCGGTGGCCGGCGAGGAGTTCGGCTGGATCGACGACCTGCGCTCGGCCAAGCAGCAGCGCGGCGAGCTGGGCCCGGACGGGGCCCCGGCCGAGCCCGTGCCGCCGCGCGCGGGCGCGTCGGCGCCGCCGGACGCGCCGCCCGGCCCACGCCGCCCGGACGCGGAGGCCGCCGGAGCGCGCCGCCCGGTCGACGGCCCCTGGCCGGGAGAGGCGCCCCCGCCGGGTCGCCGCCCGGACGCCCGCCCGCCCGCCGACCGCGAGCACTCCGACCGCCCACCTGCCGACCGCGTCCGGGCCACCGGGCCCGCCGGCGCCGTCGCGGGCCCGCCGGGGGCGCGTGGCGCCCAGCCGGTTCCCGGCACCGGCCCCCGCGCCGCCGCGCCGCCCCTCGCGCCACCCGCCGCTCGCCCGGGCGGCGGTGACCCGGCGAGCCCTCCCGGGCCCCGCCCGTCCAGCGGCGCTCCGGCCCGACCGCGTCCGACCGTGGGACCGTCCGGCCCGCCCGGAGGGCCAGCGGCTGCGGGCGCCCCGGCCGGCCACCGCCCGGATGCCGCCGCCCCGACCGGCCGGGCGGAAGCGATGCCGCCACTGCGCCGGCCGGACGCCGTGCCGCCGGGCCGCCGACCCCGGCCCGACCCGACCGGGAGCGGCCGGCCGCTGACCGGTGACGGCCTGGCCGCCGGCCGACGTACGACGGGACCCGTTCCCGATCCGGCGCGACCCGCCGGGCCACCCACCGCGGCCGGTCCGGGCCGGTTCGACGGGCCGCCGCCCGGCGTCGCGCCGCAGGTCGCCGACGGGCTGCGCGCCGACCCCGCGATCGACAATGACCCGCGCACGGCCCGGCGTCGTCCCGGCCCGGTCGACCCGGGAGCGCCGGAGCCCGCGGGTCACGCCCGCCCGGCCGGGGGTGGTCACCGCCGTGCCGCCGAACCGGACGCGCCGGTGGTGCCCCGCTCGGGCAACGCCCCACCGATGCCGCAGGCGTCCACCGGGCCCACCAGCGCCGGGCCCACCAACGCCGGGCCCACCAGCGCCGGGCCTACCAGCGCCGGGCCCACCAGCGCCGGGTCGGCCAGCGTCACGTCCACCGACGGCACCGGCCGCCGTCGAGCGGTCCCCGACGACCAGGGCCGACGCGTGCCGACCGGCGGTGAGCCGCGGGCGGACCGCCCGGAGCGGCCGGCCGACTGGCTGCGTCAGGCCGGCCGGCTGCCGCACACCGACCCCGGTCTGCCGGTGGTCAACCGCCGAGGTGGCGATGCGCAGGCCCCGACCGCGAACCGCCCCGTCGGCCGCCGTACCGCCCCGCCGCCCGCCGGTGATCTGACCGATCGCTCCGGTGGCCCACTCGCCGTACCCGATCCCGCCGCGGAACGCACCGCCGGCCGTCGTCCCGTCGGGCCACCGGCCGACCCGGGCGCGGACGCTCCCACCGGCCGCCGGGCCGCCCGGCCCGGTGGGCCAGACCCCACCGGAGAGCAACCGAGCGGTTCCGTGCCTCATCCGCCGGTCACCGGTGAGCGGCCCGTCGGCCGTCGGGCCGCTCCGGGGACCGCCGCGGATCCGATCAACCGACGCCGCCGCCCGCCGGCCGACTCCGCCCCCGACGGACCCACCGGTCGTCCCGGGCCGGCCGACGACCGCGGCGACGACCCGTATGCCGGCCCCGCCGGCGGTGGGCGGCCCGCGCCCGTCCGAGGCGCCCGCTCCGCACCGCCCGGGGGGCGGGCCCGACCCGCGCCCGGCGAGGCGCCGGTCTCCGGCGCCGGTCGCCGTGGTCCCGACGGTCCACCCCGTCCCGGCGCCGGCATGCCCGAGCGGGGTGCCGCTCGCCCCGACGGCTCGGCTCGCGCCGCCGTGCCCCCAGGTGCCGGCCCGGACGCCCCGGCCCGTGCCGCAGTGCCGCCGGGCGTCGATCCGGATCGTCCCGCTCGTGCGGCGGTGCGCCCGGGCGTCGGCCCGGACACCCCGCCCCGCCCCGGCTCGGCCCGGCCCCGTCCGGACGGCCCGGCCCGTGCGGCCGTCCCGCCGGGCGCCGGTCCGGACGGTCCGGCTCGCGCCGCCGTCCGCCCGCCGGGCGTCGGGCAGCCGCCCGTCGGCGACGACCGGTCGGGCGCCGAGCACGCCGGCCCCGGGTCACCCGTGGCCGCGCGTGCCGCCGCCCCGCGACCGGCGGACCGCGCCGCGGGCCGTGCCCTGCCGCCGCCGCGCGAGGCCGGCCGGCCCGAGCCCAGCGGTGTCGCTCCCGTGCCACCGTCCGGCCGGCCCGGCGAGCCGGTCGGTGTGGCCCGCGCCGCCGTCGTGGTGCCCACCGCGACCGCGCCGGTCGCCGAACCGGCCGACGGGCCCGCACTGCGCGCGGCCGGCCAGGACGCGTCCGCCGACGACGACGCCCCGGGCGCCCGTTCCGAGGTACGCCGGCAGTCGCGCGAACGACGCCGGCTGCGGGTGGCCGTCCTGGCGCTGGTCAGCGTCGTGCTGCTCGGCGCGGTACCGCTCTTCTTCGGCGTCCGCACGCTGAGCCGGGACCCGGTCTTCGACAACCTGGACCAGCTCGCCGTGCCCGCGTGGGCCGCGACGAAGACGGTCGACGACGTCAGCGGCAGCCGCTGGTGCCTGCTCGACTGCCGGCTGCGCGAGCGCACCGTCACCTCGGAGAAGTCGCCGGAGGAGACGGCGAAGGTCTACGAGGACGCGCTGCGCCAGGACGGCTGGCGACCGTGGAAGGTGAGCCGCTGCCCGGAGCAGGAGACGAAGGGCAGCTACACGTGCTGGCGTCAGGACGAGCTGACCCTCGACCTGTGGGTACGGGCGCCGGCCTGCGTACCGCCGCCGGTCGATGGGGAGCCGGCGATCGTGCCGTCCCCGGAGCCGTCGGCCGCTGCGGGGGAGTGCACCGGCTCGTTGGTGTCGGTGAAGGTGCGCAACGCGATCGACGACGAGCGGACCAGGCCACAGCCCAGTACCGATCCGTCACTGACCGGAGAGGACCCGTTCCCGACGGTCAGCGGAGATCCGCTGGGCGACGTGACACCCTCACCGTCCTGAGCCGCTCTCCATCACGGACGGTAGGGTCTGGGGCTGGCGGGCCCGCCCGTGCCCGGCGACCGGCGACGGCTCGGTGGGTTCGGTGGGCGCCAGGTTGTGCGTTCCGGGGACGTCGGGTCCGGCGGAAATCTGCTTGAGGAGGGACACGCGTGGGCGACATTTTAGAGGTCGCGGCGCTGATCGCGGCGTGCGCGTTCGCGGTGCTGGTGCTCATCCTGACGCTGCCGATCCTGCGGCTGCGGCACACGGTGGACGCCACCACGCGCATGATCAACGACCTCAACGATCGGACGGCGCCGCTGCTCGGCGACGTGAACACCACGGTGAAGAACGTCAACGTCGCCCTGGAGCAGGTGCAGACCTCGCTCGACGGCGTGAACCTGCAGCTGGCCAAGGTCGACACGATGACCAGCCACGCCCAGAACGTCACCGCCAACGTCGCCAACCTCGCCACCGTGGTCTCCGCCGCGGCCGCGAACCCGCTGGTCAAGGTGGCCGCGTTCGGCTACGGCGTGCGCAAGGCCGCCGCCGGCCGCCGGCACGCCGAGACCGAGCGCGAGGTGCGCGACACCATCAAGCAGCAGCGGCGGGCCGCCCGGCGCGGCAACCGCTGACCGGCCGGGCCAGCAGGAGGTAGCAGGACATGAGGCGGTTGTTCTGGCTCGGCATCGGCGTGGCCGTCGGCGTGATCGTGGTCCGCAAGGCGACCCGGACCGCGCAGGCGTACACCCCGGCCGGCATCGCCAGCTCGTTGTCGGAATCCGCTGGCGGCCTGGTGGAATCGCTGCGTAGCTTCGTGGAGGACGTCCGGATCGGGATGGCCGAACGCGAGCAGGAGATCCACCAGGCGTTCGCCCAGGGTGAGGCGTTCGATGACCAGTTCGCCGAGCTGCGGGAGTCCCCGCGGATCGGCGATCGAGACATTTTTCCGGAGGAACACCAGCGATGAAGACGGCGGAGATCAAGCGGCGGTACCTCGCGCACTTCGAGGCGAACGGCCACGCCGTGGTGCCGTCCGCTCCGCTGCCCGCCATCAGCGACCCGAACCTGCTGTTCGTCAACGCCGGCATGGTGCAGTTCGTGCCCTACTTCCTGGGCCAGCAGACCCCGCCGTACCGGCGGGCGGTCAGCGTGCAGAAGTGCCTGCGCACCCCGGACATCGACGAGGTCGGCAAGACCAGCCGGCACGGCACGTTCTTCCAGATGAACGGCAACTTCTCCTTCGGTGACTACTTCAAGGCCGGCGCGATCCCGCTGGCGTGGGAGTTGTCCACGAAGCCGATCGCCGAGGGTGGTTACGGGCTGGATCCGGAGCGGATCTGGCCGACGATCTACCTCGACGACGACGAGGCGTACGAGATCTGGCGGTCGGTGGGTGTGCCGGCCGAGCGGATCGTCCGCCGGGGCAAGGCGGACAACTTCTGGTCGATGGGCATTCCCGGGCCGTGCGGTCCGTCGTCGGAGCTGTTCTACGATCGGGGCCCGGAGTACGGCCGCGAGGGCGGCCCGGCGGTCGACGAGGACCGCTACATGGAGTACTGGAACCTCGTGTTCATGCAGTTCGAGCGCGGTCCGGGCACCACCAAGGAGGACTACCCGATCCTGGGTGACCTGCCGGCGCAGAACATCGACACCGGCATGGGCCTGGAGCGGATGGCCTCGATCCTGCAGGGCGTCGACAACCTCTACGAGATCGACGAGGTCCGGCCGATCCTCGCCCGGGCGGCCGAGCTGACCGGCAAGCGCTACGGCGCGCACTCCGGGCACGTGGCCAGCGAGTCGCACCCGGACGACATCCGGCTGCGGGTGGTCGCCGACCACGTACGGACCGCGCTGATGCTGATCGGCGACGGCGTGACCCCGAGCAACGAGGGCCGTGGCTACGTGCTGCGCCGGATCATGCGCCGGGCGATCCGGTCGATCCGACTGCTCGGCTGGCAGGACCGGGCGCTGCCGGAGCTGCTGCCGGTCGCGCGGGACTGCATGGCGCCGTCGTACCCGGAGCTGGCGACCGACTTCGACCGGATCGCGCAGTACGCGTACGCCGAGGAGGAAGCCTTCCTGTCGACGCTGCGCGCCGGGACGACGATCCTGGACACCGCGATCGCCGAGACCCGCACGGCGGGCGGCACGGCGCTGTCCGGGGCGAAGGCGTTCCAGCTGCACGACACGTACGGCTTCCCGATCGACCTGACCCTGGAGATCGCGGCGGAGCAGGGCCTCACGGTCGACGACGAGGGCTTCCGCCGGCTGATGGCCGACCAGCGGACCCGGGCGAAGGCGGACGCGCAGGCCCGCAAGACGGGGCACACCGACGTGTCGGCGTACCGGTCGGTGCTCGACGCGGGTGGCCCGGTGACGTTCACCGGCTACAGCGAGGTGGCCCGCGAGTCGCGGGTGCGGGCGCTGCTGGGCTCCGACGGCCCGCGTCAGGCGGCGACCGAGGGTGAGACCGTCGAGTTGGTGCTCGACACGACCCCGTTCTACGCCGAGGGCGGTGGCCAGCAGCCCGACCACGGCATCATCACCGTCGGCGACGGTCAGGTCGAGGTGCTCGACGTGCAGCAGCCGGTGCCCGGCCTGATCGTGCACCGGGCCCGGGTCATCCGGGGCGAGGTGCACCCCGGCGACACCGGCTACGCCGAGATCGACACCACCCGGCGGCGGGCGATCTCCCGGTCGCACACGGCCACCCACCTGGTGCACCAGACCATGCGCAACTTCCTCGGCGAGTCGGCCACCCAGGCGGGTTCGCTGAACGCCCCGGGCCGGCTGCGGTTCGACTTCAACACCCCGACGGGTGTGTCGCCGACCGTTCTGCGCGACGTGGAGCAGCAGGTCAACGAGGTGCTCCTGGCCGACCTGGAGGTGCACGCCTTCATCACCTCGCTCGACGAGGCGCGGCGGATCGGCGCGATGGCGCTGTTCGGCGAGAAGTACGGCGAGGAGGTGCGGGTCGTCGAGGTCGGCGACTACGCCCGCGAGCTGTGCGGCGGCACGCACGTGGCCCGCTCGGCCCAGCTCGGTCTCGTGAAGATCCTCTCCGAGTCGTCCATCGGCTCCGGTGTCCGCCGGGTCGAGGCGCTGGTCGGCATGGACGCCTTCGGCTTCCTGGCCAAGGAGCACCTGCTGGTCTCCCGGCTGGCCGAGCTGTACCGGGTGCCCAACGACCAGGTCGCCGACCGGGTGGAGCAGACGGTGACCCAGCTGCGGGACGCGGAGAAGGAGCTGGAGAAGCTGCGCGCCCAGTTGGTGCTGGGTGGCGCGGCGGCGCTCGCGGCGCAGGCCAAGGATGTGCGCGGGGTGGCGTACGTGGGCACCGAGGCGCCGGAGGGCGCGGCCGGCAACGACGTACGGACCCTGGCGCAGGAGATTCGCGGCAAGATCGACCCGGCGCGGCCGGCGGTGGTCGCGGTGGCGGCCCGCGCGAACGGCAAGGCGTCGCTGGTGGTGGCGGTCAACGCGGCCGCCCGCAGTCGGGGTCTGGCCGCCTCGGACCTGGTGAAGGCGGCGTTCTCCGGGCGCGGCGGGGGTAGCCCCGACCTGGCCCAGGGCGGCGGCCTGCCGGCGGCCGAGGCGCCGAACCTGCTGCTCACCGTCGAGAAGGCGATCACCGAGGCGTGATGGACGGTCATGGTCGACCAGGGCGGACCGATCGGTCCGCCCTGGTTCGTCGACAGCCGAGGGGTGACCGTCGGTGAGCGGCTTCACACGGGGCGTTCGTATTGGCGTGGACGTCGGTCAGGTGCGCGTCGGGGTGTCCCGCTCGGATCCGGACGGGGTGCTGGCCACGCCGCTGGTCACCCTCGCCCGCGATCTCACCGCCGCGCCGGACGCGGTGCCGAGCGACCTTGCCCAGCTCGCGGCCCTGGTGGCCGAACATCAAGCGGTCGAGGTTGTCGTCGGCCTTCCGGTCAACCTGGCCGGCAAACACGGTCCCGCGGCGGTCGGAGTGAAGGCGTACGCTGACCGATTGGTCGATGTGATAGCGCCCGTACCGGTAACGCTTACCGACGAGAGGATGTCGACCGTGGTCGCTTCTCGTAGGCTTGCCGAACGTGGCGTCCGAGGTAAACGTCAACGTGCGGTTGTCGACCAGGCGGCCGCGGTGGAGATCCTGCAGAGCTGGCTGGACGCGCAGCGGAGGCGGACGTAATGATCGACGATCTGGATCTTGGGTTTGACGAGCCGGAGCGGGGTGAGAAGGGCCGGCACCGGCGCAGCTTCCGTAAGCGCAAGGGCGGTTCTGGTGGTGGCCGGGGCAAGACCTTCCTGGCGCTGCTGATGGCCCTGCTCCTGTTGGGCGGCATCGGTGGCGGCGCGTTCTACGGGTTCGACCGGATCCAGAACTACTTCGTCACCCCCGACTACGACGGTGCCGGGTCCGGTGAGATCACCGTCGAGATCAAGAACGGCGCGTTGCTGGCCGACATGGCCGACGCCCTGGTCGCGGCGGACGTGGTGAAGAGCCAGAAGGCGTTCATCGAGGCCGCCGAGGCCAACTCGCGCAGCAAGAACATCCAGCCGGGCACGTACAAGCTGCGCAAGCAGATGAGCGGCGCGAGCGCCGTGACGGCCATGCTCGACCTGAAGAACAAGATCGTCAACGGGCTGACCATCCCCGAGGGCCGCACCAGCAAGAACATCTACAAGCTGCTCTCCGACAAGACCAAGATTCCGGTCAAGGAGTTCGAGGCCGCCGCGAAGGACCCGGAGGCGCTCGGCGTCCCGGACTGGTGGTTCAAGCGCGCCGACGGCAAGAAGGTCGTCAAGTCCATCGAGGGCTTCCTCTATCCGGACACGTACGAGATCCCGCCGAAGGCCACCGCCGAGAGCATCCTGAGTCTGATGGTGGACAACTTCCTCTCCGTGACCGGCGAGATGAAGTTCGCCGACCGGGTGCAGAAGGAGCGGGGTGGCGTCAGCCCGTACGAGGCGTTGATCGTGGCGTCGCTGGCCCAGGCCGAGGCCGGCAACAAGGACGACCTGGGCAAGGTCGCGCGGGTGGCCTACAACCGGGTGTACGGCGAGTTCGACTGCAACTGCCTGGAGATGGACGTCACGGTCAACTACTGGTTGGAGTTGACCGGTAAGCCGACCAAGACATCGGCCGAGATGAATCAGTCGGAGCTGCTCGACACCACGAGCCCGTACAGCCGCAAGCTGAGGGGCCTGATTCCGACTCCCATCAACAACCCCGGTGAACCGGCGCTGGAGGGTGCGATGGACCCGCCGGTGGGCAAGTGGCTCTACTTCGTGGCGATCGACAAGCAGGGGCATTCCGCTTTCGCCGAGACGTACGAGGAGCAGAAGCGTAACGAGGCCAAGGCCAAGGAGGCTGGGGTGATCTGATGCCGCCCGTTCCCATCTCGGGTTCACCGTCACGCCGCGCTGGCGGGGCAGCGCACTTCTCCTCTGCCTCTTAGACTGCCGCTGTCCGTATCGACAGTCTTGAGAACGGGGGGAATGGTTGTGACCACGAAGAGATGGACGGCGCGAGCTGGAGCGGTCGCCTCGACGGCTATGGTGCTGCTTGCCTTCGCGGCAGTGCCGGCACAGGCCGCTGAGGTCACCAGGAGCACCACCGGTGCCGCAGGTCGGGCCGTCTACATCAAGAATGGTGACTGGGACCTCTACGCCCGGGACCCGCTGACCGATGGGCACTGCGCCCGTTGGCAGGAGCGCGCCCCGGGTAGCAGCTCGTGGTCGTGGAAGGGCAACTCGATCTGCACCTCGTCGGAAGGTTGGGCGGCCTTCGCGCGGTCGGGCTACTCCTACCGGATCTGCCGCACCGGTATCGGCAACTGCTCGTCGGTGGCTACGCTCCCCTGACCAGGTGAGAAACCGGCCGAAGCCGGTTGACGGGTAGCGGTCCGGCCGGTGGCTCAGATAACGGCGGACACGGTACCGGCAGCCGTCCCGCGCCGCCCGCAACAGTGCGAAGGCTCCCTTTCCAATGGTGACCGATAATGTGGTCGGCTTGGAAAGGGAGCCTTCACGCTGGCCCTGATGAGAGACGATTTACGTCATTGTCAGTGGCTGGTGCCGGTCCATGAGCCGGTGCGCGGGTTCAGGAACGTCCACACCCCGTTGCTGTTCTGCTTGCGCAGCGCGAACGTGCGGTTGTAGCCGTAGTAGAAGTACCCGGTCTGGGTGCTCGTGTCGTAGCCGGTGTTGCGGTTGACCGCGCCGTACGCCTTGCCCCAGGTCTGCGGCCCGACCGACCCGTCGATGCCGATGTTCATCACGTCCTGCCAGGTCCTGGTCTTGGCGGCGGTGTTGGAGCCGTACTCGCCGTCGATGAAGCTGGTGCCGACGGTGCCGCTGAGGTCGTCGGCCCAGATGATGGCCTGCCAGAGGCGCACGATGTTGCCGGCGCGCACGCACGAGCTGGACGCGCACAGCTCGTGGTTGTCCGACCAGCTGCCCGCCGCGCTGTCCGCACGCGCGGGTGCGGCGGCCATCAACGAAAGGCTGAAGGCCGCGGCAATCGCGATGAGGACGCGCAGAATCCGTTTGTTCATGGTTCCCCCCTGTTTCCGATCGATCGTCCTGCGCCGAATGCTTTCACCGACGTCGATGGAACGTCAAGCGAACACCGTGGGCGCGGTCGGCGACGGGTGGTGCGGTGGTCGGTGCGGTGGGTAGGGTCGAGGCGACGTGTACGGGGGGCGGACATGACGCGGACCGTGGTGGCCCGTCGGGCCGCGGTGCTGGGCAAACCCATCGCGCACTCCCTGTCGCCGGTGATCCACACCGCCGGCTACGCCGCCGCCGGGCTGGCCGGGTGGTCGTACACCCGGGTCGAGTGCGCGGCCGCGGAGCTGCCGGCCCTGGTCGCCGGCCTGGGCCCCGAGTGGGCCGGGCTGTCGGTGACCATGCCGGGCAAGGAGGCGGCGCTCGCCGTGGCCGACGCCGCGTCGCCGGTCGCCGTCGCGGTCGGCGCGGCCAACACGTTGGTACGCCGTCCGGACGGCTCCTGGTACGCGGACAACACCGACGTCGGCGGCATGGTCGATGTGCTCACCGGGGCCGGGGTGGCGCCCGGCGCCACCCTGACCGTCCTCGGCGCGGGGGGAACGGCCCGCGCCGCGCTCGCCGCCGCCGCACGGCTGGCGTGCTCCTCGGTGACTGTGGTGGCCCGCCGGGTCGAGGCGGTCGACGAGCTTCGCCCGGTGGCCGACGCCCTCGACGTGGCGCTGGCGGGTGGTGCCTGGGCCGACGCGCCCCGGCACCTCGCCGTCGCCGACGTGGTCGTCTCCACCGTCCCGAAGGGGGTCGCCGACCCGCTCGCCGGCGTGGTGACGTGGCGGTCGGACGGGGTCTACTTCGACGCGCTGTACGACCCGTGGCCGACGCCGCTGGCGGCGTCCGCCCGCGCGGCCGGTCTGCGGGTGGTGTCCGGACTGGACCTGCTGCTGGCGCAGGCGGTGGGCCAGTTCGAGCAGTTCACCGGCGTACGCGCCCCGGTCGAGGCGATGCGGGAGGCGCTGATGGCGGCCCGTCGGGGCGCCTTCCTTAGCTGACGGTTAAGACGCGCTTACGGGAAACTGTCCTGCCCACGACATGCCCTGGTCGTCGATACGCTGCTCACGGTTACCGCAGCAGACACAGGGAGTTCTCCTTGACCAGGCATGGACTGCACCGCATCACCCGGCTCCGCAACGGTCCCCGGCGCAAGGCGATCGCCATCGGCGTGGTCGGCGGTGCGGTGGTGGCCGGCATCGTGGCGACCATGATGCCGCTGCTGGCCAGCGACGACCTGTCGATCCGCGCGGTGGCGGACACCACCGCGACGATGGTGACGCAGGACGGCGACAATGCCACCAAGACGACCCTGGCGACCTGCCCGGCGCGCTGCGACGGCAACCCGCGCGGTGGCCGCGAGGCGGTCGTCGAGTTCGCCGTGACCACCGTGCCGGCCGCCGCGGTCAACGTCCGGGCGACCCTGCGCATGCACGCCTGGCAGCAGTTCGCCGCCACAATGACCGCGCACGCCTCGTCGTTGAGCGCCCGCGAGACGCGCCCGGCCCCGGCGACGGCGAGCCCCGCGCTGGACACCGTCGCCGGCGTGGCCAAGGGCGTCAACGAGTGGGACGTCTCCAAGCTGGTCACCGGCAACGGCACCTGGACGGTGTCGCTCGCCCAGACCGGTCTGGAGACCCGCGTCTACTGGGCGTCGGTCGAGAACCGCAACCCGGAGCTGCGACCCAGCCTGGTGATCAGCTACGACCTCGGCAGCGGGCCGACGTCGGCGCCGACCACCCGACCGGCGCCGCCGCCCTCACCGACGGTCGCGCCGACGACCGCCGCGCCCCGGCCCACGCCGACGGTCGCGCCGACTCGTACGCCGACCCCGACGCAGAGCCCCACCCTCCCGTCCGGCAAGTGCGGCCAGGTGTCCGACACGCTCGTGCCGTCCTGCGGCGCCTGGTGGGGGATGTACTCACCGGCCAACGCGGGCAGCGGCTGGGACCACGGCAAGGCGATCACCGACGTCGAGGCGCAGGTCGGGCGCAAATTCGACATCGTGCACCGCTACCACGACTTCTCCAACGTCGGCAGCAACGGCGCCTTCCCCGACGCGTACGAGACCCAGCAGATGCGCGAGGGGCGGCTGATGTTCTTCGCCTGGGAGTCCCGCGACTTCTCCGCCGGCACGACGTTGAAGTGGTCCGAGATCTACAGTGGCCGGCAGGACGCCACCATCGACGCGGTCGCCGGTCGCATCCGCGACGCCAAGGTGCCGGTGTTCCTGGGCTTCGACCACGAGCCGGAGGACGAGCCGGGCAAGGGCAGCGACGCCGACTTCGTCCGGGCCTGGAAGTACGTGTACGAGCGGTTCGCCAAGGCGGGCGCGGACAACGCCGTCTGGGTCTGGACGATGATGGGCTGGTCCGGGCACTACTCCCGGTACGCCGGCCTCTACCCCGGCGACCGGTACGTCGACTGGGTGGCCTACGACCCGTACAACTTCCACGTCTGCAACGGCAGCACCGTGTGGAAGAGCCCGAGCACCACAGTGGACGGCTTCTACCGCTGGCTCGACGAGAACGGCATCGGGGCCGGCAAGCCGCGGATGCTCGCCGAGTTCGGCACGAACTTCGACGCCAAGGACCCGGGGGCCAAGCAGCGCTGGTTCCAGGAGTTCCCGGCGGCCCTGAAGGCCCATCCAAAGATCAAGGCCGCCATCTACTTCAACTCGCCGGGCATGACCAGCCGCACGGCGACCTGTGACATGACGATGAACCACGATGCCTCCGCGGTGGCCGGCTTCACCCAGGCCGGCAAGGACGCGTACCTGCGCCAGCCCACCGGAGGTAGCCGCTGACGAGATGACGACATAGTGACGACGCACGCCGTTCATCGAGGGTCAGCCAACTGATCCTCCGGCGTTCTGTCGGCTAGCAGATTCAGGCACCGCCCAATCGGCGGATGCGCCTACCAGGCTGGGCGAGGCACGCTACCTCGGGTTCTCATCCATCTTGGAGGCGCAGCGTGCCCAAACTCTCGCACTTGTGGCGTTTGTCAGTACGACGTCGTACTCGGGCGGGGGTGGTCGCTCTGGCGGTCGTCGCCGCGGTGCTCAGCGTGCCCTCGGTGTCCTCGGCGGCGGTGGTGCCGGTCCCCGGGACCGCGACCCTGGTGTCCGCGAATCCCAGCGACACGACCCCGCACGCCCGCGACGGCGAGACCCGCGCATTCGCGCAGGTCGGCAACACCGTCTTCGTCGGCGGCAGCTTCACCCAGCTGCGACAGACCGCCAGCTCCGCGTGGATCACGCAGCGCTACCTCTTCGCGTACGACCGGACCACCGGCACCATGTCCACGAGCTTCCTGCCGGTGCTCGACGGCGCGGTCAACACGTTGCTCGCCGGCCCCGGCGGGACGCTGATCGTCGGCGGCGCCTTCAAGAACGTCAACGGTGTCTCCCGCAAGAACCTGGTCGCGCTGAACCCCGCGACCGGCGCGATCATCGACAGCTGGGTCGGGCGCTCCGACGGTGGCACCGTCCGCGACCTGGTCCTGTCGGGCAACTCGCTCTACGTGGCCGGCGCGTTCAACTGGCTCAACGGCACCGCGCACGCCGGTCTCGGCCGGCTCAACGCGACGACCGGCGCGATCGACCCGACGTTCGCCGTCGACGCCACCGTCGGGCGGCACGGCACCACGTCGTACGTGTGGACGATCGACGTCACGCCGGACGGCGGCACCCTGGTGCTGGGCGGCAACTTCACGCTCGTCAACGACCTGCCGCGTAACCAGATCGCGCTTGTCGACCTCACCGGCACCCCGACGGTGCTGGACTGGAGCACCGAGAAGTACGTGCCGCCGTGCGCGGCCCCGACGACGTTCGTGCACTACGTGCAGGACGTGCGGTTCGGCGAGGACGGCAGCTGGTTCGTGGTCGGCTCCAACGGCGGCGGCGGTTGGCCGACCGCCTACTGCGACGCCCTGGTCCGTTTCGAGACCCCCGCCCGGGGCGCCGGCCAGCTCGCCACCTGGGTCGACTTCACCGGCAACGACACCATCACCTCGGTCGAGGTGGCCGACAACGTCATCTACCTCGGCGGGCACTTCCGGTGGCTGAACAACCCGAACGCCAACGACGCCGCCGGCAACGGCGCGATCGACCGGCTCGGCATCGGCGCGGTCACCCCGGCCACCGGCCTGCCGGTGAACTGGAACCCGCGCCGCAGCGGCAGCGCCTCGATGCCCGCCGGCACCACCGCCTGGGGTTCCGCGGTGCCGGTGCTCTGGCGCGGCTCGGACGGCCTCTACTTCGGGCACAACTCCGACGGCATGGGCGAGGAGTACCACGGGCGGCTCGGCATGTTCCCGCTCGCCGGCGGGCGTACGTTCACCGCGAAGAACCCGCCGTCGGTGACCACCGGCAACCTCTACCTGGCCACCGCCCCGGGTGCCGTGACCAAGGTGCCGTTCGACGGCGCCGCGCTGGGCACCTCGACCGTGGTCAGCCAGCCCGCCTACACCGCGGCCGGCGCGACCTGGCGGGTCGACGACCGGATCTACTGGGCGCACACCGTCGCGGGTACGCCCACCGGCAGCCGGATCGACGTCTCGCTGTTCAACGGCGGCGCGATCGGGTCGCCGTGGGAGGCGTCCGGCTACAACGACTGGTTCAACCCGGCGCTGCTGACCGGGGCCTTCTACCTCGACGGCCGGCTCTACTACACCCGGACCGGCACCAACAACCTCTACTACCGCTACTTCGAGATCGACGGCAACTATCTGGGCGCCACCGAGTTCGCGCTGCCCACCACCGGTGTCACCTGGTCGGCTGTGCGCGGCATGGCCTGGGTCGGCGGTCGGATCGTCTACGGTGCCACCGACGGCACGCTGCGCAGCGTGCCGTTCGACCCGACGGCCGCGCCGACCGCCGTGGTCAACGGCGCCACGGCGACGGTCATCGCCACAGCGGCGCCCGAGTTGTCCTGGTCTACCCCCTCGATGTTCTTCTCCGTGCAGTAACGGTCAACCGTTGGTAACGGAGCATCGGTAGATTGTTCGCGTTGGGTCGGCGGCGGGACCACCGCCGCCGACCCCACGATGTGGGGGAGGGGTCGTTGGTCGGCGCCGCTGGCATCCGCGCGAAACGCGCCGTGCACCTGGTCTTCGCGCTCAAACGCGCGTGGTACAGGCTGCGCTACCGCCGGCTCACGCTCGGCCGGGACGTGGAGATCCGAGGTCGGATCCGGCTGCGCCGGGGCGTACGGGTCAGCATCGGCGACCGGAGCCGCCTCAACAAACTGGTCCGCTTCGCCGGCCCCGGCGAGGTGCGCATCGGCGCCGACTGTCTGCTCAACGCCACCTGGATCGGCACCTGGACGTCGGTGACGGTGGGAGACCGGTGCCTCCTGTCCGACTGCGAACTCCTCGACAACGACTTCCACAACCTGCCGCCCGAGCAGCGGCACGCCCCGCCCGGCCCGGCCACGCGCGCCCCGATCGTCCTTGAGGACAACGTGTGGATCGGCGCGCACGCCCTGGTCCTCAAGGGGGTCCGGGTCGGCCGGAACAGCGTCGTGGGCGCCGCGACGGTGGTGCGCGCGGACGTGCCACCGGGCGTCGTCGTCGTCGGCAATCCTCAACAGACGGTGAAGAAGTTCCATGACTGACACGACGCCCGCCTCCTGGCCGACGGACGGCCCGTCCGCCGGCACCGCCCGTACCGTCACGCTCACCGACCTGCTGCGGGTGCCGATGCACCGGCTGCGGCTGGTGGTCGCGGTGGCCCTGGTCGGCCTGCTCGCCGCCCTCGGCTACGTGCTGCTCGTGCCGGCGGCGGTGACCGCGAGCGCGGTGGTGGCGGTCCGCCCGGTGGTCACCGACGCCTTCACCCCCAGCGGTGCGGGTGCCGACCGCGCCGTCAACATGAACGTGGAGAGCGGTCTCGCCACCGGCACCCAGGTGGTCCAACGTCTCGCCGACGCCGCCGGCGGCGACCCGCGCGAGATCCGCAACGCCCTTGAGGTCGAGGTCCCCACCGGCGGGCAGATCCTGCGCTTCAGCTACCAGGCGCCCGACGCGCAGCGGGCGGTGCAGGGGGCCAACCTCGCCGCGCAGGCGTACCTCGACGTGCGGCGCACCATGTACGAGCAGCAGCGCGCCGAGATGCTGCGCTCCTACGACGCCAGCATCACCAAGGTCGCGGCCCAGCAGGTCGCCGTCCAGAAGCGGGTGAGCAGCGCCAAGGGCACCGCCGCCGGCGACGCCGCGCTGGCCGAACTGTCCGGCATCAACAACCAGCTCACCCAGCTCAACGCCGCCCGTACCGAGATCGCCGCGGTCGACGTCAACCCCGGCTGGGTCACCCAGACCGCCGAGCGGGCACTGGCCACCTCCGCCGGGCACCGGCCGCTCTACCTGGTCGCCGGCCTGCTCGGCGGCGCGCTGATCGGCGTCGTGCTGGCGTACGCCTGGGAGTCGACCGACCGGCGGGTCCGCTCGGTCAACGACGGTCGGGACGCCAGCGGCCTGCCGCTGCTCGGCACGGTGCGTCGGCCGGCGTTTCGGGGCAGCCCCCGGGCCGTCGACGCGGACATCCGCTACGTGGCGATGGCGGTCGCCGAGCGGGTCCGCCAACCGGCCCGGGTCGCGCTGGTCACCGCCCGGGAAGACGCCACGGCCCTCACCGCCGGGCTGGCCGTGGCGCTCGCCGCCGACGGCCGGGAGGTCTTCGTCGCCGACGACAGCGGGCGCGTGGAGCGCCTGCGCGCCGCCGTCCTCGCCGACCGCGGGCGGCTGCCCGTCGACCCGTCCCGGCCGCTGGTGCCCAAGCCCCGCCCGGCCGGCGCTCCGAGCCCGGCCGGCGCCACCGCGGAGAGCCCGGCGCCTCGGCGGCCCTCCCCGCACCCGCCCGGCGCCCGTCCATCCACCGACCCGGACGCCACGCTGACCCTGCCCCGGGTGACGTCCGGCCACGCCGAGAACGGCCGGCCGACGTCGGCGGACGAGGTGACCGTGGGGGTGGGCAGCGTCCGCTTCGGCACCTGGCGGCAGGGCGCGGACCACGGGCTGGTGCTGTTCAACGCCCCACCTGCGGAGTCCGACGAGCGTGGCGTGGCGGTGGCCCGCCAGGGCAGCGCCGTGGTGGTCATCGAGCGGGACCGCACCCGGCAGAGCGACCTGCGGCGGCTCGTCGAGCGGCTGCGCGCCGCCGGGGTCACCCCGCTGGGCTTCGTGCTCACCCGCAACGGCCGGGTCTGACCGGTGTCGCTCACCCGCGCCCCGGCGACCGAGCCGCCACCCGGCGACGCCGCCGCCCCCCTCGGGCCGGCGCCACCGCCTCCGCCCCCCGCCCGGCTGCCGCTCTGGCCGCTGGCGCTGATGTTCGGGCTGGTGCCGCTCTGGTGGTCGCTCGGGGCCTTCTACCTGGGCTGGCCGCTGCTGGGCGCGCTGCTGCTCGCATTGCTGCTCACCCGGGGTCGGGTGCCGCTGCCGCCGGCCGCCGGCAGCTGGCTGCTGTTCCTGGCCATCGTGGTCGTCAGCGCCACCCAACTGTCCTCGCCGGCCTCGCTGCTGACGTTCGCCCTGCGGTTGGCCTTCTACCTGACCGCGCTGGTGGTCGGGGTCTACGTCTACGCCGCCGCTCGGGAACGCGCCGACCTGGTGGCGGTGCTCACCCCGCTCTGCGCGTTCTGGTTCGCTCTGGTGGTGCTGGGCTGGCTCGGGGTGCTGGTGCCCCGGCTGGCGATGACCACCCCGATGGAGGTGCTGCTGCCCGCCGGCGTGGCTCGTACCCCGTTCATCCAGGACATGGTGCACCTGACCACCGCGGAGTACAGCGAGCGCTCGCTCAACCCGATCTACCGGCCGGCCGCGCCGTTCTCGTACACCAACAACTACGGCAGCGCGTACGCCATGACCCTGCCCTGTGTGGTGGCGTACACCATGCTGCGCCGTCAGGGTCTGCTGCGCTGGATGCTGCTGGCGTCCCTGCCGCTGTCGCTGGCGCCGGCGTTCCTCACGCTGAATCGGGCGATGTTCCTCAGCCTGGGCGCCGGGCTCGCGGTGCTCGGGGTGCGGGCCAGCATGCGCGGCAACGTCCGGGTCGCCGCGTCCATCGTCGGCGTGGTCGTGATCGGCGCGCTGGCCACCCTGGTCATCCCGATCACCGACCTGATCAGCCAGCGGGTCGATTCCAGTGACACCAACACGGACCGCCTGTCGCTCTACACGGAGGTGATCCGCCGTGTGCAGGATTCGCCGTGGCTGGGCTACGGCGCTCCGGTGAACGTGGACACGGTCTCCGCGGCCGCGCCGATCGGCACCCAGGGGCAGCTGTGGATGGTGTTGTTCAGCCACGGCGTACCGGCGCTGGTGTGTTTTCTGGCCTGGTTCGTCGCCGCCGCGGTGATCTGCGCGCGGGCGACCTCGGCGGCCGGGCAGTGGCTGGCGGTGGTGCCGGTGGTCTGCCTCGTGCAGGTCCCGTTCTACGGCATGGCCAACCAGAACCTGTCGGTCGCGTTCTTCGCGGTCGCCTTCGCCATGGCGCTCGCCGAACGGGAACGGCTGGCGAGCGCGCAGCGGCAACGCCCGCCGCGCCCGCCCGGTACGGCGGTGCCGGCATGACCGCCGCCACCCGGCCACCGGCCGGCGCCGGCCCCGACGGCCCGCACCGCTCGGGCTCGGGCGCCGCCGGCACGGTCGACATCGGCGCGGCGGAGACGCGCCGCAGCGCCCGCAGCGGCGTGGCCGGGCTGCTCGGCGCCGCCACCAGCGGACTGTTCGGCTTCGTGCTGGCCGTGGTGATCACCCGGGGGTACGGAACGGCCGGCGCGGGCGCGTTCTTCGCCGCCATCGGCGTGGTCACCGTGGCCACCGCGGTCTGCACGCTGGGCGCGGAGACCGGTCTGATGTGGGCGCTGCCCCGGCGTCGTCTCGGAGTCCGGGGGGACGCGGCCCGGGTGCTTCCGGTGGCGCTGATCCCCCCGCTGCTGGCCGGGCTCGTGGTCGCCGGCGTCGGAGCGCTGAGCGCCGACGCGCTCGCCCCCCGACTGCTGCGGGGCTCGGGCGACGGCGGCGACGCGTTGCTGACGCTCACCTTCGCCGCCGTGCCGGTGGTGGTGGCGATGACCCTGCTGCTGGCCGCGCTGCGCTGCGTACGACCCATCCGCGCGTACGTCGGCGTGCAGTTCCTGCTGCTGCCGGTGGCCCGCCCGGCGCTGGTCGGCGCGGCCGCGCTGGCCGGCGGCGGCCTGCTCGCCGGGATGACCGGCTGGCTGGTTCCGGCGGCGCTGGCGCTGCTGGCCTGTCTCACCCTGGTGGCCGGCCCGCTCGGCCTGGGCCGGGGCGCGGCGCTGCGACCGGGCCGGGCCGACTGGTCGACGTTCTGGCGTTTCGCGCTGCCCCGGGCCGCCTCGGCGGCCATCGACGCGGGCAGCATGTGGGTGGGGGTGCTGCTGACGTCGGTGCTGGCCGGGCCGGCCGACGCGGGCGTGTTCGGCGCGGTCGGCCGGTACGTGCTGGCCGGCCAGCTCGCCATGCAGGGGTTGCGGGTGGCGGTGTCACCGCAGCTGTCCCGGCTGCTGGGGCGTGGTGAGCGGGCCGCCGCGGCGGCCGTGCACCGGCAGTTGACCACCTGGGGGCTGGTGCTGTCCTGGCCGGTGTACCTGCTGCTCGCGGTGTTCGCGCTCGCGTTCCTGCAACTGTTCGGCCCGGAGTTCACCGCCGGCGTGCCGGCGATGACGGTGCTCGCGCTGGCGATGCTGGTGAACACCGGCGTGGGCAACGTGCAGAGCCTGCTGCTGATGGGCGGGCGCAGCGGGCTGCACCTGGTGTCCACCCTGGCCGGGCTCACCGTGACCGTCTCGCTCGGGCTCTGGCTGATCCCCGGGCACGGCGCGACGGGCGCGGCGCTCGCCTGGGCCGCCGGCATCGCCACCGAGAACCTCACCGCCGCCGCGTTCGCCCGCGCGGTGGTCGCCGAGCCGCTGGTCGACGCCGCGACGCTGCGCGCGGCGGCGGCCACCCTCGGCGGTGTGGGCCTCGCGGCGGGGATCGGCGTGCTGGCCGGGGGCCGCGGCCTGCCGGGCCTGGCGGTGTCGCTGGGCGTGCTGCTGGCCGGTTGCGTCGGCTTGTTGACGTTGCCCCGGGTGCGCGCCGGCATCCGGGTGACCATGAGGCAGATCCGTGGATCCGACGACGCGGCCACGGCCGCCGGGGTCGGCCCGGAATCGACGAGAGGCAGGTGAGGGCCATCGTGGCGTCCATCCGTGACCGGGTCAAGCAGCTGGTGCCGACCCAGGTGACCACCCGGGTGAAAGAGTCCCTGGTCGACTACGGGGTCCGCACCAGTGACCGGCGACCCCTGCCGGACTTCCTGATCATCGGCACCAAGCGGGGCGGCACCACCTCCCTGTGGAACTACCTCATCCAGCACCCCCTGGTGCCCCGGCTCTTTCCCGCCTGGAACACCAAGTCGGCGCACTACTTCGAGGAGCACTGGGGCCGGGGCGAGGCGTGGTACCGCTCGCACTTCCCGACCGAGCGGCAGCGCGAGGCCCTCGCGAAGCGGCACGGCGGGCCGGTCCGGGTCGGCGAGGCCGCCCCGCTCTACATGTTCCACCCGCTCGCCGCGCAGCGGGTCGCCGCTCTGCTGCCGACGGTGAAGCTGATCGTGCTGCTGCGCGACCCGGTCGAGCGGGCGTACTCGCACTGGAAGGAGCGCCGCACCCACGGCATCGAGCCGCTGGACTTCGCCGCCGCGCTGGCCGCCGAGCCGGAGCGCACAGCGGGGGAGCGGGAGCGGCTCATCGCCGAGCCGGAGGCGTTCAGCGAGGCGTACGACTGGTACACGTACCGGGCCCGGGGCCGTTACCTGGAGCACCTGGAACCGTGGCTGGAACGCTTCGACTCCGAGCAGATCCTCTTCCTGCCCAGCGAGGACCTGTACCGCGACTCCCGCGCCACGTACCGGCGCACCCTCGACTTCCTCGGGCTGCCCCCGTACGACCTGCCGAACTTCAAGGTCTACAACGACCGGCGCTCCGCACCGCTGGAGCCGGCGGTCCGCGCCGAGCTGACCGACTACTACCGCCCGTACAACGACGCGCTGCGCGAGCGGCTCGGGTTGGACCTCGACTGGGCGGACCGGGCGGCGTGACGACCGGGGTCACCCTGGCCACCGATCCCCGGTCCCGGGTGGACGGGCTGGGCTGGGTGAGCCGCGCGGTGTTCCCGGACGACCGGGTCGGCCTGACGGTGGGTGGCGCGCTGCCGGCCGGGCATCGGGCGGTGGCCCGGTACGCGGTGGTGCCGTCGGTGGCCCGGGCGCGGTTCCTCGTGCCGCTGGGCGCACCCCGGGCCGGCGCGGCGTCGTTGCTGGCGTACAACGCGTTGCGGCCGCCGAAGGTGCGGGCGCTGCGGGCCGCGCTCGGTGGGCTGGCCCGGTTCGGCGGGGCGGGTCTGGCGCCGTTTCCGACGTTGACCGTCTCGGTGCCGGTGGGGGCGCCCGTGACCGAGCTGCTGCTGACCGAGCGGCTCGCCGCCGCGCTGGGCGGTACGCCGCTGCTGGCCGCGTGCGGTGTCCGTCCACCGGACCCGAACGTCAAACCCACCCTGCAACTGTTCACCGTCGACGGTCGTCCGCGCGGCTACGCGAAGATCGGCTGGAACGACGCCACCCGGGCGCTGGTCACCGCCGAGGCCAGCGCGCTGCGGGCGTTGCGCGCGGTGACCGGCGTCGTCGACCATCCGGTGCCGCCGGGGCTGCTCACCGAGACGGCGTGGGCCGGCCAGGCGGTCGCGGTGATCGAACCGCTGCCACCGGACGTACGCGGCGTGCCGGCCGACGACCCGCCCCGGATCGCGGCGTTGCTCGCGGTCGCCCGCCGCGGGGCCCCGGCCGGGGCACCGCGACCGCTGGCGTCCTCGACGTTCCTGACCCGGTTGGCCGCCCAGGCCGAGCGGGCCGCCGCGGCCGGGCCGGCCGGGGCGCGGGCGGTCGCCGCGGTCGACGCGCTGGCCCGCCGGCACGGCGACACGGCCGTCGAGTTCGGCCACTGGCACGGCGACTGGGTGCCGTGGAACCTGGGCACGCACGACGGCCGGCTGGTGGCCTGGGACTGGGAGCACAGTGGTCCGGACGTGCCGGTCGGCTTCGACCTGGCGCACGACGCCTTCCAGCGGTCGCTGGTGCTGCGCGCCGAACCGGCTGCGGTGGCCGCCGTGGCGGTGGACGGGCAGCTGGGCCGGCATGGTGCGCGGCTCGGCCTGGGCCCGGCGCAGTGCCGGCTGGTGGCCGACGCGTACCTGCTGGAGATGTGGCTGCGGACGTGGCGGTTGGCGGACGCCGGCGCCGGGTGGAACGGCGCGCTGCATCCCGCACTGTTGGACGTCATCGAGAAACGACATAGCGACTGAACTGGAGACAACGCGACGCCGGGTGCGCGTCGCAGAGTGACGACATAATGGCAGGTCGTGATGACGATCGATGGGCTGCGGGGCCGACAGCGGCTCTGACGACGCCGAGTGGAGATCGTCGCCTCGCCCGGTCGCGCTATTCAACGACCGGAAAACCTGTGATCTGCTTCTGCCTGGCGTGAATCGGAATTCCAAGCTGACTTGTGGGGAGTCGCGTGGACACGAACAACGACGACGAGCCGCCGGTGCTGCTGCTGGTGGGATCCAGCGGCGGTCACCTGGCCCAACTACTTGCCCTGCGGCCCTGGTACGAACGGTGGCGGCGCTGCTGGGTCACCTTCGACACCCCGGAGGCGGTGTCACTGCTGGCCGGTGAGGATCTGGTGCCGGCGCACCACCCGACCACCCGCAACGTGCCGAACCTGCTGCGCAACGCGCGACTGGCCTGGCGGGTGCTGCGGGGCCGGCGGGTCGCCGCCGTGGTCACCACCGGCGCCGGGGTGGCCGTGCCGTTCGTGGTGCTGGCCCGCCTGCGTCGCATCCCGACCGTCTACATCGAGGTGTACGACCGGATCGACACCCCGACGCTGACCGCCCGGCTCTGCCGGCCGTTTCTGTCCGCGATGCTCGTGCAGTGGGACGAGCAGCGCCGGCAGTACCCGGAGGCCACCGTCGTCGGGACCCTGCTGTGAGCGGAGAGACGGGCACGGCCCGCCGCGACACCGTCGCCGACCCGTCCCGGCTGCCGCGCCAGCGCGACACCACCGACGTCGAGCAGACCCGGCTGCTCGTCGCGGTCGGCACCGACAAGCACCCCTTCGACCGGCTCGTGGACTGGTTGACGCAGTGGCACGCGCAGTCCGGCCCGGTCGGGTTGACCCTGCAGCACGGCCACACCACGGCGCCGCCCCTGCCGGGCGCGGTGCCCTTCCTCGGTCACGACGCCCTGCAACAGGCGATGGCCGACGCGGACCTGGTGGTGTGTCACGGCGGCCCGGCGACGATCCTGGAGGCCCGCCGGCACGGGCACCTGCCCATCGTGGTGCCCCGCGACCCGTCGCGCGGTGAGCACGTCGACGACCACCAGCAGCTCTTCGCGCGTCGGCTCGGCGCGGCCGGGCTGGTGGCGCTCTGCGAGACCCGGGAGGCGCTGCACGACGCGCTCGCCGCCGGGCAGGCCGACCCGTCCCGGTACGCGGTGGCCGCCGACCCGGCGGCGCACGAGGCCCGGCGCGCGGCCGTCGCCCGGGTCGGGCAGATCGTGGATGACCTGGTGGCCCGGTCGGCCCGGCGCCGACCCCGCTGGCGGAGGGGGCCGCGACCCGGCCAGGGTACGGAGGAGACCAGATGACCGGACAGCCGAGCGTCAGCGTCGTGGTGCCCACCCGGGACCGCCCCGAGCTGCTGCGCGCCGCCCTCGCGGCGATCCTCGCCCAGGAGTACCCGGGCCGGATCGAGGCGGTCGTCGTGTTCGACCAGTCCACGCCCGACGAGTCGCTGACGGCCCTCGCCGGGCCGGACCGGGCGGTGCGGGTCATCGGCAACGGGCGCGCGCCGGGGCTGGCCGGGGCGCGCAACAGCGGCACCCTCGCCGCCGAGGGTGAGCTGATCGCGTTCTGCGACGACGACGACGAGTGGCTGCCGGGCAAGCTGGCCGCCCAGGTCGACGCCCTGGCCGCGGACCCGGCGGCCGAGTTCGTCTGCTGCGGCATCCGCGTCAGCTACGACGGGCACACCGTCGACCGGGTGCTCGACAAGGACCGGATCACCCTCGACGACCTCCTGCGGGACCGGTTGACCGAGCTGCACCCGTCCACCTTCCTGATCCGCGCGACGGCGCTGCGCGAGGGCTTCGGCCTGGTCGACGAGGAGATTCCGGGCAGTTACGCGGAGGACTACGAATTTCTGCTGCGGGCCGCCCGCAGCGCGCCGCTGATCAACCTGCCGACCCCGTCGGTGCTGGTGCGCTGGCACAAGCGCTCGTATTTCGCGCAGCGCTGGGACACCATCTCCGAGGCGTTGCAGTGGCTGCTGCGGCGCTACCCGGAGTTCGCCACCCAGCCGGCCGGCGCGGCCCGCGTCGCCGGGCAGATCGCGTTCGCCCAGGCCGCCTCCGGTGACCGCCGGGGCGCGCTGCGCTGGGCGCGACGCACCCTGCGCAGCAATCCCCGCGAGCCGCGCGCCTACCTGGCGCTCGCGGTCGCCGGTCGGGTGGTCCGGGCCGACGCGGTGCTGCGCACCCTGCACAAGCGCGGCCGGGGCATCTGATCCGTCGCGCGGAGCCGCCCTGCGGACGGTCCCGGCCGTCCGCAGGGCGGGACGAGGCGGGCAGCGCGACGCGCCCGTCGCGCGCCGTGACAGACTGACCGCTGTGTTGCGCTGGCTGACTGCAGGTGAATCGCACGGTCCCGCCCTCGTCGCGCTGATGGAGGGGGTGCCGGCCGGCATCGAGGTGAGCACCACCGAGATCGCGGGCGAGCTTGCCCGCCGTCGGCTGGGCTACGGCCGTGGTGCCCGGATGTCGTTCGAGCAGGACGAGGTCGAGGTGATCGGCGGGCTGCGGCACGGCGTGACCCTGGGCAGCCCGGTGGCGATCCGGGTGGGCAACTCGGAGTGGCCGAAGTGGCGCACGGTGATGGCCGCCGATCCCGTCGACCCCGACGAGCTGGCCCGGCAGGCCCGCAACGCGCCGCTGACCCGCCCCCGGCCCGGCCACGCCGACCTGGCCGGCATGCAGAAGTACGGCCACCACGACGCCCGGCCGATCCTGGAGCGCGCCAGCGCTCGGGAGACCGCCGCGCGGGTGGCCGTCGGCGCCGTCGCCAAGGCGCTGATCCGGCAGGCCCTGGGCATCGAGATCGTCTCGCACGTCGTCGAGCTGGGGCCGGTGGCCGCGAAGCCCGGGCTGCGCCCGACCCCGTCCGACGCCGACCGCATCGACGCCGACCCGCTGCGCTGCCTCGACCCGGAGGCCAGCGCCCTGATGGTCGCCGAGGTGGACGCCGCGAAGAAGGCCGCCGACACCCTCGGCGGCGTGGTGGAGGTGCTGGCGTACGGGGTGCCGCCGGGCCTGGGCAGTCACGTGCAGTGGGACCGCAAACTCGACGCCCGGTTGGCCACGGCGCTGATGTCGATCCAGGCGATCAAGGGGGTGGAGATCGGCGACGGGTGGCAGCAGGCCCGCTCCCGCGGCTCCGAGGCGCACGACGAGATCATCCCGTCGGCCACCGGCGTCCGCCGCGTCACCGACCGGGCCGGCGGGCTGGAGGGCGGCATCACCACCGGCGAGCCGCTGCGGGTGCGCGCCGCCATGAAGCCGATCTCCTCGCTGAACCGTGCGCTGGCCACCGTGGATGTTGTCACGGGCGAGCCGGCGACCGCCATCAACCAGCGCTCCGACGTCTGCGCGGTGCCCGCCGCCGCGGTCGTCGCCGAGGCGATGGTGGCGCTCGTGCTGGCGGAGGCGGCCACCGAGAAGTTCGGCGGTGACTCGGTCGCCGAGATCCGCCGCAACCTGGCCGGCTACCTCGACGCGTTGGTCATCCGCTGATGGCGCCGGTCGTGGTCCTGGTCGGGGCGCCCGGCTGCGGCAAGACCACCGTGGGGCAGGCGCTCGCCGCCACCCTCGGCGTGGAGTTCCGGGACACCGACGCCGACATCGAGCAGCTGGCCGGCAAGAGCATCCCGGAGATCTTCATCGACGAGGGTGAGGACCACTTCCGGGCCCTGGAGCGGGCCGCCGTGGCGGCGGCGCTCGCCGCCGGCACCGGTGTGCTCGCCCTCGGCGGCGGCGCCGTGCTGGCCGAGGAGACCCGGGCGGCCCTGGTGGGTCATCGGGTCGTGCACCTCTCGGTGGAGTTGCCCGACGCGGTGAAGCGGGTCGGGCTCGGCGCGGGCCGGCCGCTGCTGGCGATCAATCCGCGCGCCACCCTCAAGCACCTGATGGATCAGCGCCGGCCGCTCTACGCCGAGGTGGCCACCGAGACGGTGATCACCGACGGCCGGACCCCGGCGGCGGTCGTCGCCGAGATCGCCGCCCTGCTTCCGCGCTGACGCCGGCCCGGCCGGGAACCGGCCCTCCGGGCGGCGGTCGGTGCGTTCGCCGCCCGGTGCGGGCCTCCGCTCAGGTGCGAGCGGCCAGGTCGAGGACGTCGGCCAGCGCCTTCGGCTCGCTGAGCATCGGCCAGTGCCCGGTGGGCAGTTCGTGCAGCTGGCCGTCGGCCAGGCCGGTGAAGAACGGGTGCCCCTCGTCGATCATCTGCCGCACCACCGCCAGCGGGAAGGTGCTGGCGACCAGCGCGGTCGGCACCGGGCGGCCACCCGTGCGGCGTACCGGATCGGTCGCCGTCCGCAGGGGCTGCGCGGTGCAGCGCTCGCGCAGGAGGGACAGCGTCGGCTCGTCCAGGCCGGCCAGGTTGGTCGGGTCGGCCGCCGGGTCCCAGGCCGGTGGTGGCAGCAGGTGCCCGTCGCCGATCGCCGCGCGCAGCCGCTGCTGCTCCGGCGGCGGCACCGTGTCGAACTGCGCCGTGCCGTCCGGCAGCGGCCCGCTCTCCACGTAGACCACCCGGGCGATGCGGTCCGGGATGACGTCGGCCGCCTGGGCCACCGGCATGCCGCCGCCCGAGTGCCCGACCAGCAGCACGTCGCGCAGATCCTCGACCTCGATCAGCCGGACGATGTCGGTGGTGTGCGTCTGCAGGGTCACCTGCGGCCCGGCGAGGTGGTGGCGCTCGGCCACCCCGGTCAGCGTCATCGGGTGGACGTCGTGGCCCTGCGCGCGCAGCAGACCGGTCACCTCCCGCCACGCCCAGGCGCCCAACCAGAACCCTGGCACCAGTACGAACGTCGCCATCTGTCACTCCTTCTCTCGGCTACCGACCGACCGTACGATCGAAACCGGACAGGATCCGCCCGGTTTGAAGGAGTGGCCCGTGTCTCATCCAGCCGGTCGGGTGCTGGCCCTGCTCGAGCTGCTCCAGGCCCGGCACCGGGCGACGGCCGGCGACCTCGCCGACCGGCTCGGTGTGGACGAACGGACGGTGCGCCGCTACGCGGCCACCCTGGTCGAGCTGGGCATCCCGGTGCTCGCCGACCGGGGCCGGCACGGCGGCTACCGGCTGCATCCCGGGTTCAAGCTGCCGCCGCTGATGCTCACCGACGACGAGGCGGTGGCCGTGCTGCTCGGCCTGGTCGTCGCCGAACGGGTCGGGCTGGCCACCGAGCTGCCGGCCACGGCGACCGCGCTGGCGAAGATCCGCCGGGTGCTGCCGGCGGCGTTGGCCGACCGGCTGACCGCCGTGCAGGAGCACCTCGGCTTCACCCTGCGGCGGCCCGAGCCCCAGGCGCGACCGGCGTCGGGCACCCTGCTGGCCCTGGCCGCGGCCGCCCGGCACCGGCAGCGGGTGAGCCTGGACTACCGCTCGTGGCGTGGTGAGCTGTCGCATCGCGACCTCGACCCGTACGGGCTGGTCTTCCACGCCGGCCGCTGGTACGTCACCGGCCACGACCACCGGCGCGGGGAGGTGCGCACGTTCCGACTGGACCGGATCGGCGCCGTGACGCCCGGCGCGGCGACGTTCACGGTGCCGGACGGCTTCGACGCGGTGGCGTGGCTGACCCGGTCGCTGGCGGGCGTGCCCTACCGGCACGAGGTCGAGGTGCTGCTGGAGACCGACCTGGTCGCCGCCCGGCGGCGCATCCCGGCCAGTGTGGCCGAGCTGACCGCCAGCGGCGACGGGGTGCTGCTGCGGGCCCGGGCGGAGAGCCTTCCCGGTATGGCGGCGCTGCTCGCCGGGCTGGGCTGCGCGTTCACCGTGCGCCACCCGGACGCGTTGCGTGCCGCCGTGGCCGAGCACGCGCGCCTGCTGGCCGACTGGGCCGCCCGGCCAGCAGGTGGACAGACGCGGTCGCCACGCCGTCCGCTGGACTAGGCTGCCGGCGATGGACGAGGTGACCCGGATTCCGGTCGGCGGCGAACGGCCGTACGACGTGCTGGTCGGGCGCGACCTGCTGGACGCGCTGCCCGGGCTGCTGCCCGGCGCGACCCGGGCGGCGGTGCTGCACACGCCCCCGCTCAAGGCCCTGGCCGACGCGATCGGCGAACGGCTGCGCGCGGCCGGCGTCGAGCCGCTGCCGATCGAGGTGCCCGACGCCGAGTCGGGCAAGCAGATCGAGGTGGCGGCGGCCTGTTGGGACCGGCTGGGCGCGGCTGGTTTCACCCGTACCGACGCGGTGGTCGGCGTCGGCGGCGGCGCGGTGACCGACCTGGCCGGCTTCGTCGCGGCCTGCTGGCTGCGCGGCGTGCGCTGGGTGCCGGTGGCCACCTCGCTGCTGGGCATGGTGGACGCCGCTGTGGGCGGCAAGACCGGGATCAACACCGCCGCCGGCAAGAACCTGGTCGGCGCGTTCCACCCGCCGGTCGGCGTGCTGGCCGACCTGGCCACCCTGGACAGCCTGCCCGCCGTCGACCTGGCGGCCGGGCTGGCCGAGGTGGTCAAGTGCGGCTTCATCGCCGACCCGGTGATCCTGGATCTCGTCGAGCGTGGCCCGGCGGCGGCCACCGACCCGCGCGGGCCGGTGACCCGGGAGCTGATCGAGCGGGCCATCCGGGTCAAGGCGGACGTGGTCGCCGGCGACCTGCGCGAGTCGGGCCTGCGGGAGGTGCTCAACTACGGCCACACCCTGGCCCACGCCATCGAGCAGGTCGAGGGTTACCGCTGGCGGCACGGCCACGCCGTGGCCGTGGGCCTGGTGTACGCGGCCACGCTGGCCCGGCTCGCCGGCCGGCTGGACGCGTCGACCGCCGATCGGCACCGGCGTACCCTGACCGCGCTCGGTCTGCCGGTGAGCTACCCGGCCGACGCCTGGCCGCGGTTGTTGGCCGTGATGCGGGTGGACAAGAAGGCCCGGGGCAGCCGGCTGCGGTTCGTGGTGCTGGACGCGCTGGCCCGCCCGGCGATGCTGGAGGGCCCGGACGACGCGCTGCTGGAGGCCGCCTACCGCGAGGTGGCCACCCCGTGAAGGTGTACGTGTTGAACGGGCCGAACCTGGGCCGCCTCGGCACCCGGGAGCCCGCCGTGTACGGCTCGACCAGCTATGCCGACCTGGTGACGCTCTGCGAGGCAACCGGCCGGGACCTGGGGCTCGACGTGACGGTCCGGCAGACCGACGCCGAGCACGAGCTGCTCGGCTGGCTGCACGCCGCCGCCGACGAGGGCGCCGCCGTGGTGCTCAACCCGGCCGCCTGGTCGCACTACTCGTACGCGGTGCGCGACGCCTGCGCCATGCTGCGCGGGCCGCTGGTGGAGGTGCACCTCTCCAACATCCACGCCCGCGAGGAGTTCCGGCACCACTCCGTCGTCTCCGCGGTGGCGACCGGGGTGATCTGTGGTCTCGGCATCGACGGCTACCGCCTCGCCCTGCACCACCTGGCCACCCGCGCAGGGGTCGTCCCGAGCGGGGACCGGGCGATTCGACGCAGCTAGTAGACTCCTAGGGTCTGTCCGCCAATTGATGATCAAGGCAGGAAATGGCCTCCACCAACGACCTCAAAAACGGCCTGGTACTCAACCTGGACGGCGAGCTCTGGGCCGTCGTCGAGTTCCAGCACGTCAAGCCCGGTAAGGGTGGCGCGTTCGTGCGCACCACGCTGAAGAACGTGCTGTCCGGGAAGGTGGTCGACAAGACCTTCAACGCGGGCACCAAGGTCGAAACCGCGACCGTGGACAAGCGCACGATGCAGTATTTGTACGCCGACGGCGAAGACTTCGTCTTCATGGATCTGGAGACCTTCGACCAGATCACCGTGCCCGGCGGCACCGTCGGCGAGGCAGCCAACTACCTGCTGCCCGAGGCGGAGGCGACCGTCGCCCAGCACGAGGGTGTGCCGCTCTACATCGAGCTGCCCACCAGCGTCGTGCTGGAGGTCACCTACACCGAGCCCGGCCTGCAGGGCGACCGTTCGACCGGCGGCACCAAGCCGGCGACCGTGGAGACCGGCGCCACCGTGCCGGTTCCGCTGTTCATCACCACCGGTGAGAAGATCAAGGTCGACACCCGCGACGGCCGTTACCTCGGCCGCGCCTGATGGCTGAGGGTCCCAAGCAGCAGATGCCGGCGCGCCGTAAGGCGCGCAAGCGGGCGCTGGACGTCCTCTACGAGGCCGACCTGCGGGATCGGCCGCCCGTCGAGGTCCTGGCCGGCTACCTCCAGCGCATCGAACAGCCCCGCCCGGAGCACCTGGGTTACGCGGTGGGCCTGATCGAGGGGGTCGCCGAGCACCTCAACCGCATCGACGAGCTGATCGCCAGCTACGCCGAGGGTTGGACGTTGGAGCGGATGCCGGTGGTCGACCGCAACCTGGCCCGGATCGCCGTCTACGAGTTGCTCTACGTCGACGAGATCGACGACGCGGTGGCGATCAGCGAGGCCGTCGAGTTGGCCCGGCAGATGTCCACCGACGATTCGCCGCGGTTCCTCAACGGCGTGCTCGGCCGCATCGCCGAGTACGCCACCCGCTGAGCGGCCGCGTACCCCGCACGACGAGAAGGGCCCGTGCCATCCGGCACGGGCCCTTCTTTCGGTGAAGCGACAGCTCAGGAGGCGAAGAACGCCCGGGGGTCGGCCACCAGCACGCCGTGCTCGGTGAGCCGCTCGATCAGACCCGACGGTGAGGCGTCGTAGACGATCGCGAGCGCCCGCAGGTCGTCGGCGCGGATGGAGAGCACCCGGCCGTTGTAGTCACCGCGCTGCTGCTGGATGGCGCGGGCGTAGCGGGCGACGTAGGCCAGGTCCTCGGAGGCCTCGTCGTAGAGCCGCTCCAGGTCCAGAACGATCTTGCTGGTGGGCTCGTGCCGGACGCCGCTGCCGTCCGGCAGTAGTTCCGAGACGGGGACACGGTAGAACTCGGCCAGCTCGGCCAGACGGGACACCGTCACGGCCCGGTCGCCACGCTCGTACGAGCCGACCACCACGGCCTTCCACCGCCCGTTCGACTTCTCCTCCACACCCTGCAGGGAGAGGCCCTGCTGCTGGCGGATGGAGCGCAGGCGTGCGCCCAGAGATTTGGCGTATTCAGAGGGCATTCGGACACTCCCAGTGCTGCTCGGGGTTCTCCCGTCGATCGCTACGGAGCGTGACGGTACGGGGAATGCGACACGTGGTCAAGTGGTCGTGACCTTACCGTTGGGGAGCACCGAGGGAGTTATCCCCATTTCGTCGGCCTGATCCGGTGGTCAGCGGCCGCCGTCCGTCGGCCCGGTGACCACTGGTAACGTGGCGTGAAGCCTCGGTCGGGTTCGCTCGCGCTCGCCGGCCGGAGGTGCCCGACATCCTTTAACGACCCGTCCCGTGAGGCGGGGAAGGAGGTCCGCCGTGGCATACCCACCGGCTGCCCGCTCGTCACCACCGCGACAACCCTCGGTGAAGGTGATCCTCGCCAGCGCCGACGTGCAGCGCGTGGTCGACCGCATCGCCCACCAGATCCTGGAGAAGACCCAGGGCGCCGCCGACACCGTGCTGCTCGGGATTCCCACCCGGGGTGCGCCCCTCGCGCGGCGGCTCGCCTCCCGGATCAGCACCTTCGAGGACGTCGTCGTCCCGGTCGGTGTGCTCGACATCACCCTCTACCGCGACGACCTGCGTCGGCACGCGACCCGCGCGATCGGCCCGACCCAGGTGCCCAGCGGCGGCATCGACGGCAAGCGGGTGATCCTCGTCGACGACGTGCTCTTCTCCGGCCGCACCGTGCGCGCCGCGCTCGACGCGCTCAACGACGTGGGCCGCCCGGCGTCGGTGCAGCTCGCCGTCCTGGTCGACCGCGGCCACCGCGAGTTGCCGATCCGCGCCGACTACGTCGGCAAGAACATCCCGACGGCGCTCGCCGAGAGCGTCAAGGTGACGCTCGCCGAGACCGACGGCGCCGACGAGGTCAAGTTGTACGGGGGAACCACCTCATGATCAGGCACCTGCTCTCCGGCGCGGACCTGGACGCCGACACCGCCACCGAGATCCTGGACACCGCCGCCGAGATGGCCACGGTCGCCGGCCGCGAGATCAAGAAGCTGCCCGCGCTGCGTGGCCGGACGGTGGTGAACCTCTTCTACGAGGACTCCACCCGCACCCGGATCTCGTTCGAGGCAGCGGCGAAGCGGCTCAGCGCCGACGTGATCAACTTTTCCGCGAAGGGGTCCAGCGTCGCCAAGGGCGAGAGCCTGAAGGACACCGCGCTGACCCTGCAGGCGATGGGCGCCGACGCGGTGGTCGTGCGGCACCCCGCCTCCGGCGCCCCGCACCGGCTCGCCAACTGGGTGGACGGGTCGGTGGTCAACGCCGGCGACGGCACCCACGAGCACCCGACCCAGGCGCTGCTCGACGCGTACACCATGCGGGCCCGGCTGGGCCGGCTGGCCGGCCTGTCGGTCGCGGTGGTCGGCGACGTGCTGCACTCGCGGGTGGCCCGCTCCAACGTCCTGCTGCTGTCCACCCTCGGCGCGAAGGTCACCCTGGTCGGTCCGCCCACCCTCATCCCCGTCGACATCGCCGGCGCGCTCGCCCCGGGCACCGACGTGTCCTACGACCTCGACGCCGTGCTGCCCGACGTCGACGTGGTGATGATGCTGCGGGTGCAGCGGGAGCGGATGAAGGACTCCTACTTCCCCTCCGCGCGCGAGTACTCCCGCCGTTACGGGCTGGACGGCCCGCGGATGCGCCGCCTGCCCGAGCACGCGATCGTCATGCACCCGGGCCCGATGAACCGGGGGATGGAGATCACCCCCGAGGTGGCCGACTCACCCCGCTCCACCATCGTCGAACAGGTCACCAACGGGGTCTCCGTGCGGATGGCTGTTCTGTACCTGCTGCTCGGAGGGAACAACCGGTGACCGCGTACCTCATCACCAGCGTGAGCATCGTCGGCGCCGCGCCGACCGACCTGCTGATCCGCGACGGCGTCGTCGCCGAGGTCGGTCCGGGGCTGTCCGCGCCGGACGCCGTGGTGGTCGACGGCGCCGGGCTGGTCGCCCTGCCGGGCCTGGTCGACCTGCACACCCACCTGCGCGAGCCCGGCCGGGAGGACGCCGAGACCGTCGAGTCCGGGTCCCGGGCGGCGGCGCTGGGCGGCTACACGGCGGTCTGCGCGATGGCGAACACCTCGCCGGTCGCGGACACCGCCGGCGTCGTCGAGCAGGTCTGGCGGCTCGGCCGGGAGGCCGGCCTGGTCGACGTGCAGCCGGTCGGCGCGGTCACCGTCGGGTTGGCCGGCGAGCGCCTGGCCGAGCTGGGCGCGATGGCCGACTCGGCGGCCCGCGTGCGGATCTTCTCCGACGACGGGCACTGCGTCGCCGACCCGTTGCTGATGCGCCGGGCCCTGGAGTACGTCAAGGCGTTCGACGGGATCATCGCCCAGCACGCCGAGGAGCCCCGCCTCACCGAGGGCGCCCAGATGCACGAGGGTGAGGTCTCCACCCGGCTCGGTCTGATCGGCTGGCCTGCGGTCGCCGAGGAGGCGATCATCGCCCGGGACGTGCTGCTGGCCGAGCACGTGGGCAGCCGTCTGCACGTCTGCCACGTCTCCACCGCCGGCAGCGTCGAGGTGCTGCGCCAGGCCAAGGCCCGTGGCGTACGCGTCACCGCCGAGGTCACCCCGCACCACCTGCTGCTCACCGACGAGCGCGCGGCGACCTACGACCCGGTCTTCAAGGTGAACCCGCCGCTGCGCACGGCCGCGGACATCACCGCCCTGCGGTCCGCGCTCGCCGACGGCGTCATCGACATCATCGCCACCGACCACGCCCCGCACGCCGTGGAGGACAAGGAGTGCGAGTGGGCGTACGCCCGGCCGGGGATGCTCGGCCTGGAGACGGCCCTGTCCATCGCGCTCGACGTGCTCGGCCCCGAGTGGGACCTGATCGCCGAGCGGATGTCGCGCACCCCCGCCCGGATCGCGGGGCTGACCGGGCACGGCGTCGACCCGGCGCCCGGTGTGCCGGCCAACCTGACCCTGATCGACCCGGCCGCCCGCCGCACCATCGAGCCGGCGGAACTGGCCAGTCGCAGTCGCAACACCCCGTACGCCCGCATGACGCTGCCGGGTCGCATCGTGGCGACCTTCCTGCGCGGCGAGCCGACGGTCCTGGACGGAAAGGCAGTTCGGTGAGCGCGAGGAATGCAGCGAAGCGGAGTCCCGCAGTCGCGAACGAAAGGCCGGCACAGTGACCCGTAGACGTTCCGCGATCCTCGTCCTCGAGGACGGGCGCACGTTCCCCGGCGAGGCGTACGGCAGCGTCGGTGAGACCTTCGGCGAGGCGGTCTTCAACACCGGCATGACCGGTTACCAGGAGACGCTTACCGATCCGTCCTACCACCGGCAGGTGGTGGTGCAGACCGCGCCGCACATCGGCAACACCGGCGTCAACGGCGAGGACGACGAGTCCGGCCGGATCTGGGTGGCCGGCTACGTCGTCCGCGACCCGGCCCGGATCGGCTCGAACTGGCGGGCCACCGGCAGCCTGGAGGACCGCCTCGCCACCGAGGGTGTGGTGGGCATCAGCGGCGTGGACACCCGTGCGTTGACCCGGCACCTGCGCGAGCGGGGCGCCATGCGGGTGGGCATCTCCAGCGTCGAGAAGGACCCGCAGAGCCTGCTGGCCCGGGTCCGGCAGTCACCGCAGATGGTCGGCGCGGACCTGTCCGCCGAGGTGACCACCGCCCAGCCGTACGTCGTCGAGGCGCTCGGCGAGCACCGGTTCACCGTGGCGGCGCTGGACCTGGGCATCAAGCGCAACGTGCCGCGCCGACTGGCCGCGCGCGGGGTGACCACCCACGTGCTGCCGGCCTCGTCGAGCATCGAGGACCTGCTGGCCACCGGCGCCGACGCGATCTTCCTGTCGCCCGGCCCCGGCGACCCGGCGACGGCCGACGGCCCGGTGGCGCTGGCCCGGGAGGCGCTGCGGCGGGAGGTGCCGCTGTTCGGCATCTGCTTCGGCAGCCAGATCCTCGGCCGGGCGCTCGGCTTCGGCACCTACAAGCTGGGCTACGGCCACCGGGGGATCAACCAGCCGGTGCTCGACCGGGCCACCGGCAAGGTCGAGGTGACCAGCCACAACCACGGCTTCGCGGTCCGGGTGCCCGGTGCGGGGCAGGGCGCGGTGGTTCCCGACCAGGTGATCGACACCGACTTCGGCGGGGTGCGGGTGTCGCACGTCTGCCTCAATGACAACGTGGTCGAGGGGCTGCGGGCCGTGGACGTCCCCGCCTTCACCGTGCAGTACCACCCGGAGGCGGCGGCCGGCCCGCACGACGCCGACTACCTCTTCGACCGATTCGCCGAGTTGATCGAGGGTCGGCAGCCCGGCGAGGGCCGGATCCACAGTGAGGGGCGCAGCAATGCCTAAGCGGACCGATCTCAAGCACATCCTCGTGATCGGCTCCGGGCCGATCGTCATCGGGCAGGCCTGCGAGTTCGACTACTCCGGCACGCAGGCGTGCCGGGTGCTGCGCAGCGAGGGCATCCGGGTCAGCCTGGTCAACTCCAACCCCGCCACGATCATGACGGACCCCGAGTTCGCCGACGCCACGTACGTCGAGCCGATCACCCCGGAGTTCGTGGAGCTGGTCATCGCCAAGGAGCGCCCGGACGCGATCCTGGCCACCCTCGGCGGCCAGACCGCGCTGAACACGGCCGTCGCCCTGCACGAGGCCGGCGTCCTGGACAAGTACGGCGTCGAGCTGATCGGCGCGAACATCGACGCCATCAACCGGGGCGAGGACCGCCAGCTGTTCAAGGAGATCGTGGCGAAGGCCGGCGTACGCCTGGGCGTCGACGACCCGGCCGGGCTGGTGCCCCGCTCCCGGGTGTGCCACTCCATGGACGAGGTCGAGGCGACAGTCGCCGAGCTGGGCCTGCCGGTGGTGATCCGGCCGTCGTTCACCATGGGTGGCCTGGGCTCCGGCATGGCGCACACCCCGGAGGACCTGGCCCGCATCGCCGGCGACGGCCTGACCGCCAGCCCGGTGCACGAGGTGCTCATCGAGGAGAGCGTGCTCGGCTGGAAGGAGTACGAGCTGGAGCTGATGCGCGACCGGCACGACAACGTGGTGGTCGTCTGCTCGATCGAGAACCTGGACCCGATGGGCGTGCACACCGGCGACAGCGTCACCGTGGCCCCGGCCATGACGCTCACCGACCGGGAGTACCAGCGCCTGCGCGACCTGGGCATCGCGGTGCTGCGCGAGGTCGGGGTGGACACCGGCGGCTGCAACATCCAGTTCGCGGTCAACCCGGTCGACGGCCGGATCGTCGTGATCGAGATGAACCCCCGGGTATCGCGCTCCTCGGCGCTGGCGTCCAAGGCGACCGGCTTCCCGATCGCGAAGATCGCCGCGAAGCTGGCCATCGGCTACACGCTCGACGAGATCCCCAACGACATCACCCTGAAGACCCCGGCGGCGTTCGAGCCGACCCTCGACTACGTGGTGGTGAAGATCCCCCGGTTCGCGTTCGAGAAGTTCCCCGGCGCGGACCCGGAGCTGACCACCACCATGAAGTCGGTGGGCGAGGCGATGAGCCTCGGGCGCAACTTCACCGAGGCGCTGAACAAGGCGATGCGCTCAATGGAAACCAAGGCCGCCGGCTTCTGGACGCAGCCCGACCCGGCCGACGCGACGCGGGAGAACACCCTCACCGCGCTGCGCATCCCGCACGACGGCCGGCTCTACACGGTGGAGCGGGCGCTGCGCCTCGGCGCGTCGATCGCCGAGGTCGCCGAGGCGTCCGGCGGGATCGACCCCTGGTTCCTGGACCAGATCGCCGCGCTGATCGAGCTGCGCGCCGAGATCGTCGACGCGCCGGTGCTCGACGTCGAGCTGCTGCGTCGCGCCAAGCGGGCCGGCCTGTCCGACCGGCAGCTCGCCGCGCTGCGTCCGGAGCTGGCGGCCGAGGACGGCGTACGGACCCTGCGCCACCGCCTCGACGTGCGCCCGGTCTACAAGACCGTGGACACCTGCGCGGCCGAGTTCGAGGCCACCACCCCCTACCACTACTCCACCTACGACCTGGAGACCGAGGTCGTGCCGTCGGGCCGGCCGAAGGTGCTGATCCTGGGCTCCGGCCCGAACCGGATCGGGCAGGGCATCGAGTTCGACTACTCGTGCGTGCACGCGGTGCAGGCGCTGCGGTCGGCCGGTTACGAGACCGTCATGGTCAACTGCAACCCCGAGACGGTCTCCACCGACTACGACACGGCCGACCGGCTCTACTTCGAACCGCTGACCTTCGAGGACGTCCTGGAGGTCTGGCACGCGGAGGACTCCTCCGGCCGGGCGGCCGGCGGGCCGGGTGTGGTCGGCGTGGTCGTGCAGCTCGGCGGGCAGACCCCGCTGGGGTTGGCGCAGCGGCTCAAGAACGCCGGGGTGCCGATCGTCGGCACCTCCCCGGAGTCGATCCACCTGGCCGAGGAGCGGGGCGCGTTCGGCGCGGTGCTGGCCCGTGCCGGGCTGCGCGCGCCGGCGCACGGCATGGCCACGTCCTACGACGAGGCCAAGACGATCGCCGACGAGATCGGCTACCCGGTGCTGGTCCGACCGTCGTACGTGCTGGGCGGGCGGGGCATGGAGATCGTCTACGACGACCCGACGCTGCGCGACTACATCGGTCGGGCCACCGACATCTCCGGCGACCATCCGGTGCTGGTGGACCGGTTCCTCGACGACGCCATCGAGATCGACGTGGACGCCCTGTGCGACGCCGACGGCGCGGTCTACATCGGTGGCGTGATGGAGCACATCGAGGAGGCCGGGATCCACTCCGGCGACTCGTCCTGCGCGCTGCCGCCGATCACCCTCGCGGGGTCGCACCTGGCCGAGGTCCGCCGCTACACCGAGGCGATCGCCCGCGGTGTCGGCGTGCGCGGTCTGCTCAACGTGCAGTACGCGCTCAAGGACGACGTGCTCTACGTCCTGGAGGCCAACCCGCGCGCGTCGCGGACCGTGCCGTTCGTCTCGAAGGCGACGGCCGTTCCGCTGGCCAAGGCGGCCGCCCGGATCGCGCTCGGCGCGACCATCGCCGAGCTGCGCGCCGAGGGCCTGCTCCCGGCGATGGGCGACGGCGGCACGATGCCCGCCGACGCGCCGATCGCGGTCAAGGAGGCGGTGCTGCCGTTCAAGCGCTTCCGGACCCGGGCCGGCAAGGGGATCGACTCGCTGCTCGGGCCGGAGATGAAGTCGACCGGCGAGGTGATGGGCATCGACACCAACTTCGGGCACGCCTTCGCCAAGAGCCAGTCGGCCGCGTACGGGTCGCTGCCGACCGCCGGGAAGATCTTCGTGTCGGTGGCCAACCGGGACAAGCGCGGCATGATCTTCCCGATCAAGCGGCTGGCCGACCTGGGCTTCGAGATCGTCGCCACCACCGGCACGGCCGAGGTGCTGCGCCGGCACGGGATCGCCTGCGAGCAGATCCGCAAGCACTACGAGGCCGGCGAGGGGGAGGACGCGGTGTCGCTGATCCTCGGCGGCGACGTGGCCCTGGTGGTCAACACCCCGCAGGGCTCCGGCGCGAGCGCCCGCTCGGACGGCTACGAGATCCGCAGCGCCGCCGTCACCGCCGACATCCCCTGCATCACCACGGTTCCGGGCGCCGCGGCGGCGGTCATGGGCATCGAAGCGCGCATCCGGGGCGACATGCAGGTCCGCCCCCTGCAGGACCTGCACGCCACCCTCCGGGCGGCCCAGTGACCCTGTTCGAGCGGGTCGTGCGGCCGGGGTTGTTCCGCCTCGGCGGTGGCGACGCCGAGGCCGCGCACGAGTGGACGCTGCGGCGGTTGGCCGCGCTGTCCCGGCGTCCGGTGGCGTTGGCGGCCCTGCGGGCCCGCTACGCCGTCCAGGCGCCGCGCACGGTGTTCGGCGTGCGGTTCCCCAACCCGGTCGGGCTGGCCGCC
The DNA here is from genome assembly GCF_040607775.1 of Micromonospora sp. NPDC005237. Lineage (NCBI taxonomy): Bacteria > Bacillati > Actinomycetota > Actinomycetes > Micromonosporales > Micromonosporaceae > Micromonospora > Micromonospora sp. NPDC005237. The sequence continues at coordinate 440,702 of NZ_JBEXHJ010000005.1, forward strand.
GGCATGGACAAGGACGGCGCCGCGCTGGCGGCCTGGCCGGCGCTCGGCTTCGGCTTCGTCGAGGTCGGCACGGTGACGGCGCACGCCCAGCCGGGCAACCCCCGGCCACGGCTGTTCCGGCTGCCGGCCAGCGAGGCCGTGGTCAACCGGATGGGCTTCAACAACGCCGGGGCCGCCGCGCTGGCCGCCCGGCTGGACGCGCTGCCGCGCCCCATCGGGGTGCCGCTGGGGATCTCGCTGGGCAAGTCCAAGGTGACCCCGCTCGACGAGGCGGTCGAGGACTACCTCGCCTCGTACCGGGCGCTGCGTGGGCACGGCGACTACTTCGCGGTCAACGTGTCCTCGCCGAACACCCCGGGCCTGCGCTCGTTGCAGGACCGCGCGCATCTGGACGCCCTGCTGGCCGCGCTGGTGGGGGAGAAGCCGGTGCTGGTCAAGATCGCACCGGATCTCACCGAGGCGGCGATCGCCGAGCTGCTGGAGGTGTGCCTGGCCCGGGGCGCCGCCGGGGTGATCGCGACCAACACCACCCTGGCCCGCGACGGCCTGGCCCCGGCCGACTCCGAACGCGGCGCCGAGACCGGTGGTCTGTCCGGCCGGCCGCTGACCGGCCGCGCCCGGGACGTGGTCGCGTTCGTCCATCGGGAGACCGCCGGCGCCCTGCCGATCATCGGCGTCGGCGGGGTGCTGGACCCGGACGACGCGGCGCGGATGGTCGACGCCGGCGCCGCTCTGGTGCAGCTCTACACCGGCTTCATCTACCGGGGGCCGGCCCTGGTCCGCGCCGCCGTCCGTGCCGCCGCCCGCGCGGCGGCCACAGCGGGGGCGCCGGACCCGGTCGCCGGGCGTTGACCGGCCCGGGTCCGGTGCTGACCCCGCCCCGCGCCGCGCCGGCTCTGCGGCGGGGGTTCCACCCCCTCCGCGAGGCCTTTGCTCTGCTTCAACCCACGCAACGGCCGGCGTCCGATATCCGGACACCGGGCGTTGCGTCCGTTGAAGCAGAGCAAAGGATGAGAAGGAACGACCCGACCGGCGGCCTGACGACCGGCGCCTGGAAGGAGCACGCATGACGCCCGAGGAGATCCTGGCCACCGACCGGGCGCACGTCTGGCACCCGTACGCCGCGCTGCCACCGGCGAACCCGCCGTACGTGGTGCGCGGCGCCGAGGGCGTACGGCTGACCCTGGCCGACGGCCGGAAGTTGGTGGACGGCATGTCGTCCTGGTGGGCGGCGATCCACGGCTACCGGCACCCGGTGCTGGACGCGGCCGTGACCGACCAGCTCGGCAGGATGAGCCACGTGATGTTCGGCGGGCTGACCCACGAGCCTGCGGTGCAGCTCGCGCGGACCCTGGTCGAGCTGGCCCCGGAGGGTCTGGAGCAGGTGTTCCTGGCCGACTCCGGCTCGGTCAGCGTCGAGGTGGCGGTCAAGATGTGCCTGCAGTACCAGCGGGCCATCGGGCGGCCACAGCGGCGCCGGCTGGCGACCTGGCGGGGTGGCTACCACGGCGACACGTTCCACCCGATGAGCGTCTGCGACCCGGAGGGCGGGATGCACCACCTCTGGGGCGACGTGCTGCCCCGGCAGATCTTCGCCCCGGTGCCGCCCGGCGGCTTCACCGACCCGCCCGACGAGGCGTACGTGGCGGCGTTGGTGGACACCGTCGAGCGGCACGCCGACGAGCTGGCCGCGGTGATCGTCGAGCCTGTCGTCCAGGGCGCCGGCGGGATGCGGTTCCACCATCCGGGTTACCTGCGGGTGCTGCGCGAGGTGACCCGCGCGCACGGGGTGCTGCTGATCTTCGACGAGATCGCGACTGGGTTCGGCCGTACCGGCGCGATGTTCGCCGCCGAGCACGCCGGGGTGGCCCCGGACGTGATGTGCGTGGGCAAGGCGCTCACCGGGGGCTACCTGACCCTGGCCGCGACGCTGTGCACCGCCGAGATCGCCCGTGGCATCTCCGCCGACGGCGTGCTGGCCCACGGGCCCACCTTCATGGGCAACCCGCTGGCCTGCGCGGTCGCCAACGCCTCCATCGGGCTGCTGCGGGCCGGGGACTGGGCGGCGCAGGTGTCCAGGGTCGGCGCCGGCCTGCGCGCCGGCCTGGAGCCGCTGCGCGCCGCCCCGGGCGTGGCCGATGTGCGGGTGCTCGGGGCGATCGGGGTGGTCCAGCTCGACCACGAGGTCGACCTCGGCGCGGCCACCGCGGCGGCCGTCGAGCGGGGCGTCTGGCTGCGGCCGTTCCGCGACCTGATCTACACGATGCCGCCGTACGTCACCGACGACGCCGACCTGGCCCGTATCGCGGCCGGGGTGGCGGCGGCGGTGGCGGCCGGCTGAGCGGTCCCGGTCAACGAGTACGCACCGAGGCGGTCCGCCGCCCGGACGAGAAGGGAAGTGCACAGATGGAGAGCTTCGGCACCCGACTGCACCGGGCCGTCACCGAGCGCGGGCCGCTCTGTGTGGGCATCGACCCGCATCCCGGTCTGCTGGCCCGGTGGGGCCTCGCGGACGACGTCGACGGCCTCGACCGGTTCTCCCGGACCGTGGTGGACGCCCTCGGTGACCGGGTTGCGGTGGTCAAGCCTCAGTCGGCCTTTTTCGAGCGATTCGGATCCCGCGGTGTGGCGATCCTTGAGTCAACTATCCGACAGTTACGAGAAGCCGGTTCGCTCGTTCTTCTGGACGTCAAGCGTGGCGACATCGGCTCAACGGTCAGCGCGTACGCCTCCGCGTACCTTGATCCATCCAGCCCGCTGTATGTCGACGCGGTCACGGCCAGTCCCTACCTGGGAGTAGGTTCGCTGGCGCCGATGTTCGAGTTGGCCGCCCAGCACGGCGGCGGGGTCTTCGTGCTGGCCCTCACCTCGAACCCCGAGGGCGCGGCCGTGCAGCGGGCCCGTACGGCCGACGGGCGGACCGTCGCGCAGACCGTGATCGACGAGATTTCCCAGCTCAACCGGGGTGCGGACCCTCTCGGCAGCTTCGGTCTGGTGGTCGGCGCGACCATCGGTGACACCGGTCATGACCTCTCCGGCGTGGGGGGTCCGCTGCTCGCTCCAGGGCTCGGCGCGCAGGGTGCGGGTGCCGCCGATCTGCGTACCGTCTTCGGTTCCAGCCTCGCTTCGGTGCTCCCGTCGTACTCCCGGGAGGTCCTGTCGGCGGGACCGGACGCGGACGCCCTGCGGGCCGCCGCGGACCGGGTGGCGGGCGAGTGCCGGGCCGTTCTGGCTGCCCGGTGACTGACTGACGGCTCGGTCACTTTGCGATGATCATCGCGCGCCCACGTTGCCGAAAGCTCCGTTGACCGCTAGTTTTCCCCGCGCTGGGAACCACGGACCCCTTGGTTCACAGCGACACCACGTTTCACAGATGCGGCGGTGCGCCCCGCCCGCCGCGATAGGGACCTGAGGAGAACTGGTGCCGCTCCCGTCACTGACCCCCGAACAGCGCGCTGCCGCGCTCGAGAAGGCCGCGGAGATCCGCAAGGCCCGTGCCGAGCTGAAGGAGCAGCTCAAGCAGGGCAAGACCACCCTCGGTGCCGTCCTCGAGCGGGCCGAGAGCGACGACGTCGTGGGCAAGCTCAAGGTTTCGGCCGTCCTGCAGGCGATGCCGGGCATCGGCAAGATCCGGGCTACCCAGATCATGGAGAAGCTCAAGATCGCTGACAGCCGTCGCCTGCGTGGCCTCGGCGAGCAGCAGCGCAAGGCACTGCTTGGAGAGTTCGCCGCCAACTGAACCTGGCAGCGTGTAGAAACAAGCAGTGAGCACGGATGACGAGGCGCGCCCGGCGGCTCGGCTCACTGTCCTGGCTGGACCTTCGGGTTCCGGCAGGGAGAGTGTCGTCGAGCTCGTTCGGGCGCGTTTCCCGTCCGTGTGGATCCCGGTGCCGGCAACGACCAGGCCGCGCCGGGAACCGGAGGTGGACGGAGAGCAACGGGTCTTCCTCGCCCCGGCCGAGTTCGAACGCCGGGTGGCCACCGGAGACCTGCTGGAGTGGTCCCGGATCGGCGCGTACCACCGGGGCACCCTCGACCCGCCGCTGCGCGCCCGGCTCGACGCCGGGCAGCCGGTCCTGCTCCCGCTCGACGTCGCCGGGGCCCGGCTGGTGCGGGCGCGACTGCCCGCCGCGCGGCTGGTGCTGCTGATCCCGCCCGGGCACCGGCCCGACGCCGCCGTGGCCGCCGCCTTCGCGCACACCCTGACGCACGACCACACCGATCGGGTCGCCGACGAGCTGGTAGGCTTACTCGGTTCTTCTTATCCGGATCCGGCCTGGTCGCGTGTACGCGGCTGACGGCCGGCCGCCGTTGAGACTCAGCACCGCGTCCGCGCGGCTCGAAAGACGCAGAGGTTAATTCGTGGGATCCATCGCCAACCCCGAAGGCATCACCAACCCGCCGATCGACGAGCTCCTTGAGAAGACGACGTCGAAGTACGCGCTGGTCATCTTCGCCGCCAAGCGCGCGCGCCAGGTCAACGCCTACTACAGCCAGCTCGGTGAGGGCCTCCTGGAGTACGTCGGTCCGCTCGTCGAGACGACCCCGCAGGAGAAGCCCCTCTCCATCGCCATGCGCGAGATCAACGCGGGCCTGCTCACCGCTGAGCCGACCGACCAGCCGTAAGCCCGCACCCGTCGATGTCCGCCTCGATCGTCCTCGGGGTCGGCGGCGGCATCGCCGCCTACAAGGCGTGTGAGCTGCTGCGACTCTTCACCGAGTCGGGCCATCGGGTCCGGGTCGTGCCGACCGCGTCGGCGCTGAAGTTCGTCGGGGCTCCGACCTGGGCGGCGCTCTCCGGTCAACCGGTCGCCGACGACGTCTGGTCCGACGTGCACGAGGTGCCGCACGTCCGCCTCGGCAAGCAGGCCGACCTGGTGGTGGTCGCGCCGACCACCACCGACCTGCTGGCCAAGGCCGCCCACGGGCTCGCCGACGACCTGCTGACCAACACGCTGCTGACCGCCCGCTGCCCGGTCGTGCTGGCTCCGGCCATGCACACCGAGATGTGGGAGCATCCGGCCACCGTCGCCAACGTCGCCACGCTGCGGGCCCGGGGCGTGCGGGTCATCGAGCCGGCCGTCGGGCGGCTCACCGGCGTCGACACCGGCAAGGGCCGGCTACCCGACCCGGCGGAGATCTTCGCGGTCGCCCGCCAGGTCCTCGCTCGGGGCGTGTCCGCCCCCGCCGACCTGGCCGGCCGCCGGGTGGTGGTCACCGCCGGCGGCACCCGCGAGCCGCTGGACCCGGTCCGTTTCCTCGGCAACCGCTCCTCCGGCAAGCAGGGCTACGCCTTCGCCCGGTCGGCGGTCGCCCGGGGCGCGCGGGTCACGCTGATCGCGGCCAACGTCTCCCTCGCTGACCCCGCCGGGGTCGACCTGGTCCGCGTCGGCACGACCGCCGAGCTGCGCGAGGCGACCCTCACGGCCGCCGCCGAGGCCGACGCGGTCGTGATGGCGGCGGCTCCGGCCGATTTCCGACCGGCGACGTACGCGCCTGGCAAAATCAAGAAGTCGGACGACGGCGTCGCTCCCACCATCGAGCTCGTCACGAACCCGGACATCGCGGCGGAGCTCGGCCAGCGCAAGCGACCGGAGCAGGTGCTGGTGGTGTTCGCCGCCGAGACCGGCGACGCGGAGGCCAACGGCCGGGCGAAACTCGCCCGGAAGCGGGCCGACCTGATCGTGGTCAACGAGGTCGGTCCGGACCGGGTCTTCGGCGCCGACACCAACACGGTGACGGTCATCGGCGCGGACGGCTCGGTGAGCCGTCTGCCGGAGCAGGCCAAGGAGGCCGTGGCCGACACCGTGTGGGACCTCGTCGTGGCGCGGCTGGCCAACCGCTCCTGACGGGTGGAACAGCGCGCGACCGACCCCGACACCGGCCGCAGCGGTGACTAGACTGCCGCGGAACGACCTCACACGCTTAGGAGTGCCGTGACACGCCGCCTCTTCACGTCCGAATCGGTCACGGAAGGCCACCCGGACAAGATCGCCGACCAGATCAGCGACGGCATCCTCGATGCGCTGCTCGCCGAGGACCCGCACAGCCGGGTCGCGGTCGAGACCATGATCACCACCGGCCAGGTCCACATCGCCGGTGAGGTCACCACGAAGGCGTACGCCGACATCCCCACCATCGTCCGGCGCACCATCCTCGACATCGGCTACGACTCGTCGAAGAAGGGTTTCGACGGCGCGTCCTGCGGGGTCAGCGTCTCGATCGGCGCGCAGTCCGAGGACATCGCGCAGGGCGTGGACAACGCCTTCGAGCTGCGCACCGGTGCCTCGGAGAGCGCGCTGGACGCCCAGGGCGCCGGCGACCAGGGCATGATGTTCGGCTTCGCCTGTTCGGAGACCCCCGAGCTGATGCCGCTGCCCATCGCCCTGGCCCACCGGCTGGCCCGCCGGCTCGCCGCGGTGCGCAAGGACGGGACCATCCCGTACCTGCGCCCGGACGGCAAGACCCAGGTCACCATCGAGTACGAGGGGCTGCGCCCGGTCCGCCTGAACACCGTTGTGGTGTCCAGCCAGCACGCCGCGGACATCTCGCTGGAGTCGCTGCTCACCCCCGACGTGCGCGACTCCGTCATCGCGCCCGAGCTGGAGAGCCTCGGTCTGGACACCGACGGCTACCGGCTGCTGGTCAACCCGACCGGCCGGTTCGAGATCGGCGGCCCGATGGGTGACGCCGGCCTGACCGGCCGCAAGATCATCGTCGACACCTACGGCGGGTACGCCCGGCACGGCGGCGGCGCGTTCTCCGGCAAGGACCCGTCCAAGGTGGACCGCTCGGCCGCGTACGCGATGCGCTGGGTGGCCAAGAACGTGGTCGCCGCCGGCCTGGCCGAGCGGTGCGAGGCGCAGGTCGCCTACGCCATCGGCAAGGCGCACCCGGTGAGCCTGTTCATCGAGACGTTCGGCACCGAGACCGTGCCGGTGGCCTCGATCGAGAAGGCCGTCTCCGAGGTGTTCGACCTGCGCCCGGCCGCGATCATCCGGGACCTCAACCTGCTCCGCCCGATCTACCAGCAGACCGCCGCGTACGGCCACTTCGGCCGGGAGTTGCCGGACCTGTCGTGGGAGAGCACCGACCGGGCCGCCGACCTCAAGTCGGCCGCGGGAGCCTGACCGCCACCAGGCGTAGCGACCGGCGACCCGCGGACGGGTCGCCGGTCGCGCGCGTCTGCGTGGACGTCGCGCTGGCGCACCTGGACCGGCCGTTCGACTACCTGGTGCCGGCCGAACTCGACGACGTGGCGGTGCCCGGCACCCGGGTGAAGGTGCGCTTCGCGGGGCAGTTGGTCGACGGCTGGCTGCTGGCCCGGGCGGACGACTCCGGGCACACCGGCCGGCTCGCCTACCTGGAGAAGGTCGTCTCGCCCGAGCCGGTGCTGGCCCCCGAGATCGCCCGGTTGGCCCGGGCGGTCGCCGACCGGTACGCGGGCAACCTGGCCGACGTGCTCCGGCTCGCCGTGCCACCCCGGCACGCCCGGGTCGAGAAGGAACCCCACGACGAACAGCCCACCCCGACCCCCGAATCCGGCGCTGCCGGCGACGCGGTTGCCGCCGTCGTGCCGGGGGAGGCCGTCGGGCCGGGGGAGGCCGTCGACCCGAGAGGGTGGCGGGACTACCCGACCGGGCCGGCGCTGCTGCGGGCGCTCACCGACGGCCGGGCGCCCCGCGCGGTCTGGTCCGCGCTGCCCGGCGAGGACTGGGCCGCCCGCTACGCCGACGCGGTGGCCGCCACCGTCGCCGGTGGGCGGGGCGCCGTTGTCGTGGTGCCCGACGCCCGTGACCTCGACCGCCTCGACGCCGCGCTGACCGGCGTGCTGGGCCCGGGGCGGCACGTCAGCCTCTCCGCCGCCCTCGGGCCGGCCCGGCGCTACCGGGCGTTCCTCGCCGCCCGGCGCGGGCAGGTGCCGGTGGTCATCGGGACCCGGGCCGCGATGTTCGCCCCGGTGCCCCGGCTCGGTCTCGTCGCCGTCTGGGACGACGGGGACGACCTGCACTCCGAACCCCGGGCGCCCTATCCGCACGCCCGCGACGTGCTGCTCACCCGGGCGCAGCTCGGCGAGGCCGGCGCGCTGGTCGGCGGGTACGCCCGTACGGCCGAGGCACAACTGCTGCTGGAGACCGGCTGGGCCCGGGAGGTGGTCGCCGACCGGGCCACCGTGCGGGCGCGTATCCCGGCCATCGCGCCGACCGGTGACGACCCACAGCTCGCCCGTGATCCCGGTGCGGCCACCGCGCGGCTGCCCAGCCTCGCCTGGACGGCCGCCCGTGACGCCCTGCGGGCGGACCTGCCGGTGCTCGTGCAGGTGCCCCGGCGGGGCTACCTGCCCTCGGTCTCCTGCGCCGACTGTCGTACCCCGGCGCGCTGTGCGCACTGCGCCGGCCCGCTCGCGCTGCCGTCTGCCGGCGGCACCCCTGCCTGCCGGTGGTGCGCCCGGGTCGCCGCCGCGTATGCCTGCCCCCAGTGCGGCGGGCGGCGGCTGCGTGCCGCGGTGACCGGTGCCCGACGTACCGCCGAGGAGCTGGGTCGGGCCTTTCCCGACGTGCCGGTGCGGACCTCGGGACGGGAGGAGGTGCTGACCGACGTGCCCGGCGGTGCGGCGCTGGTGGTCGCCACCCCCGGCGCCGAGCCGGTCGCCGAAGGCGGCTACGGCGCGGTGCTGCTGCTCGACTCGTGGGCCCTGCTGACCCGGGCCGACCTGCGTGCCGGCGAGGAGGCGCTGCGCCGGTGGCTGGCCGCGACGGCCCTGGCCCGCCCGGCGCCGGCCGGCCGGGTGGTGGTGGTCGCCGACGGCGCGCTCGCCCCGGTGCAGGCGCTGCTGCGCTGGGACGCCGCCTGGTTCGCCGGCCGGGAACTGGCCGAGCGCCGCGAGCTGGGTTTCCCGCCGGCGGTGCGGATGGCCAGCGTCACCGGCCCGGCCGAGGCGGTGGCCGACCTGCTCGCCGCGGCCCGGCTGCCCGGCGACGCCGAGGTGCTCGGGCCGGTGCCGGCCGACGAGGGGCGCGAGCGGATGCTGGTCCGGGTGCCCCGGGCGCGGGCCGCCGCGCTCGCCGAGGCCCTGCACTCGGCCGCCGGGGTGCGCACCGCCCGCAAGGCCGCCGATCCGGTTCGTCTCCAGGTCGATCCGCTGAGCCTGTTCTGACCGTTTCCCCAGGGCGCGGCCGCTTTCCCGGGGGGCGCGGCCGGCGGGCGGAAGCCGGCCTGACGGGTGGCGCCCGCACACCGCGTCCGGCAAAGCGCTGGCGCCGAGGTGGTAGCATCGCCCGTCATGCTCGGTCGTACGACGGCCCCAGGTCACGGCACCGCCCGAAGGCGGGCGGGCCGGGAACGCGCCGGTCGGACGCGATGTCGATGATGTCAGGAAGCCGGTTATCAGGGGTGGACCAGTCGTGACCGTTCGACAATCGATCGTCTTCAACGGCGACCTCGGCAGCGGCAAGAGCACCGTGTCGGTGGAGATCGCCAAGCGGCTCGGCATGCGCCGGGTCAGCGTGGGCGACCTCTACCGGGAGATGGCGCAGCAGCGGCAGATGACCGCCCTGCAACTCAATCTGCACGCCGAGCTGGACCAGGCCGTCGACGGTTACGTCGATCAGCTCCAGCGCGACATCGCCGCCTCCGGCGAGCATCTGATCATGGACTCGCGGCTGGCCTGGCACTTCTTCACCGACGCGCTCAAGGTGCACATGATCACCGAGCCGGGGGAGGCGGCCCGTCGGGTGCTGGCCCGCCCGTCCGGCCCGGCGGAGAGCTACGCCTCGCTGGAGGAGGCGAAGGCCAAGCTCCGCGAGCGCAGCGAGAGCGAGCGCAGCCGGTTCATCGTCCGCTACGGGGTGGACAAGGCACGGTTGCGCAACTATGATCTGATTTGCGACACGACCCGGGCCTCCGCCGCCGAGGTGGTCGAGCACATCATCGCCGCGTACGAGGGCACGCTCGGCGCCGACGTGCTGCGCGACGGCCCGCCGCTGCTGCTGCTCGACCCGGCGCGGATCTACCCGACCGAGGACATCGCGACCCTGCGCGGGCTCTGGGACAGCGAGTTCGTCGGCGACGTGGCCGAGGCCGGCGACGAGTCCCTGGAGCCGCTGAACATCGGCTTCACCGGCGAGTACTTCTTCGTCGTCGACGGTCACCGTCGGCTCAGCGCCGCCGTCCAGAACGGTTTCTCCCTGGTCCCCGCCCAGCTGGTCGCCGAGGTCGACGAGCCGGTGGTGGGCGGGATGAGCGCCGTGGACTACTTCGCCGCGCACGTGCGCCCCGGCCTGGTCTACGACTGGGAGGCGGCCCACAAGATCCAGTTGCCGCTGCCCGAGCCGGCGCTGCTCGGCGGCGACGCCGTGCTCGCCGCGGACCGGGGCGTCGGCGCCTGAGCCCAGCGCGGAACCGGACCGGCGCGCGGGGTGCGCGCCGGCCCGGCCGTCGGGTCGACCGACGGTTCGCCGCGAGGCGTCAGCCCAGGACCACGCCCGAGGCGCCGACGCCGGCCATGCCGGAGAAGATGTCCTCGTAGTACATCCGCCAGGCACACACCCGCCCGGTGGGGACGTAGCCCGTACACGCCGTCGCGGTGTTGGTGTCGTCGATGGCGGTGTTCGTGCCGGTCGCCCAGACCTGACGGCGATGCGACGCAGCATCGTCGTGGACCGTCGAACGGTCGGGTGTGGACGGATCATCTGGTGCCCCTTCCCCAGGGTTTCGTGGCGCGGGCCGAACCCGCACCAGGGACGGTGGCACGAGACGTCGGTTCAGCACGGCGATCCTGGACGGGACTGGACACCGTCGGACACCGCCGGACGGGGCAGCGGTCCGATGTGGAACTGTCAGACATCGGCCGCCTCCTATCTAGCGGTGTGTGACCGCAACTAGCCTGCCCGTGTCGGCACCCGGGGCGGCCGGGTGACCGGTAGGGGGTGGGGGCCGCATGTCCGACCAACGGGTACCGTCCGGCGTTCGTCGAGCACCGCAGGGGCCGCCCGCGGCGTTCGACGTGGCCCGCGGCGGTGTCGAGGCGCAGACCCTGTCAGAGCTGGCCGGCCTGTTGCGCCAGCTGCGCCGCCGCGAAGCCCGGCAGCAGGGGGAGACGCGGCTGACGTACCGGCAGTTGGCGGCGAAGACCGGCTGGTCGCGTGGGATCATCGGGGAGTACTTCGCCGGCCACATCCTGCCCCCGCCGGAGCGGTTCGACGCGCTCATCCGGCTGCTCGGGGCGACCCCCACCGAGCAGGGAGTGCTGGCCACCGCGCGGGACCGGATCGAGGAGCGACGTCGACGTCCGACGCGGGACCACGCGGCCACCGGCCGGGCGGGCGCCGGGGCCGTACGGGCCCGCAGCGGCGGCACCCGGGCCGCCCCGGCCCCGACCCGCTTCCCCGTGCCCCGCCAACTGCCCCCGGCGCTGCCCGGATTCGTCGGACGTACCGCCCAGCTCGCCCAGCTCGATGTCGCCTGTGCTGGCCCGGACACCTCCGGCGACGGCGGCCGGGCGCCGGCCACCGTGGTGACGCTGTCCGGCACGGCCGGGGTGGGCAAGACGACGCTGGCGGTGTACTGGGCGCACCGGGTCGCCGACCGCTTCCCGGACGGCCAGCTCTACGTCGACCTGCGCGGATTCGACTCCACGGGAACGGTGGTGACGACCGTCGAGGCGGTACGGGGTTTCCTGGAGGCCCTTGAGGTGCCGCCCGAACGGATCCCCACCCACCTGCCCGCGCAGGTGGGGCTCTACCGCAGCCTGCTCGCCGGTCGCCGGATGCTGGTGCTGCTGGACAACGCCCGCGATGCCGATCAGGTTCGCCCGCTGCTGGTCGGCAGCCCGACCTGCCTGGTCCTGGTCACCAGCCGCAACCGGCTGGCCGGCCTGGTCGCCACCGAGGGCGCCCGGCCGGTCGGCGTCGAGCTGCTCAGCGCCGCCGAGGCCTGGCAGCTGTTGGCCCGGCGGCTCGGCGCCGACCGGTTGGCGGTCGAGCCGCAGGCAGTGGACGAGATAATCGAGCGATGTGCGCGGCTGCCGCTGGCCCTGGCGGTGCTCGCCGCGCGGAGTGCGGCGAATCCCGCCTTCTCCCTGGCCACCCTCGCCGCCGAGTTGCGCGCGGCGCCGCGCCCGCTGGACTCCTTCGACGGTGGCGACGCCGGCACCGACGTGCAGGCCGTCTTCTCCTGGTCGTACCGGAGCCTCACGCCCGCGGCGGCACGGCTGTTCCGGCTGTTCGGTTGTCACCCCGGCCCGGACATCGGGGTCGCCGCGGCGGCCAGCCTGGCGGGGCTGCCCCGGGAGCAGGTGCCCCGACTGTTGGCGGAGCTGGCCCACGCCCATCTGGTCAGCGAGCACGCCCCCGGCCGGTTCGGCGCGCACGACCTGCTCCGGGCGTACGCCGCCGAGCAGGCCGACCGACTCGAGCCGGCCGAGGCACGGCGGGCCGCGATCCGGCGCGGACTGGACCACTACCTGCACACCGCGCACGCGGCCGCGCTGCTGCTGCAGCCGGGGCGCGATCCGGTCGCACTGGCGGCGGCCCCACCGGGTGTGGCGCCCGAGGAGATCACCGACCACGCGCAGGCGCTCGACTGGTTCACCATCGAATACCCGGTGCTGCTGGCGGCGGTCGCGCACGGGAAACGTGCCGGTTTCGACGGTCACGCCTGGCAGCTCGCGTGGACGCTTGTGGACTTTCTACAACGCCGGGGGCGGTGGCCGGATCTGGCCGTCGCCCAGCGGACCGCCCTGGCCGGGGCGCGGCGGGCGGGGGACCGACTCGGGCAGGCGAACGCCCACCGCGACCTCGCCCGGGTGCTGTCCCGGCTGGGCCGGGTGGACGAGGCGGCGAGCAACTACCGGCAGGCCCTGGCGCTCTTCGGGGCGCTGGGTGACCACACCGGGCAGGCGCGTACCCACCGGGCGTTCGGCGCGATGCTCGACGGCCTCGGCCGGTACGCCGAGGCGCTGGACCACGTGCGGCGGGCTCTCGCGCTGTACCGGGACGCCGGCCATCTGGCCGGGGAGGCCAGCGCCCGCAACGCGGTGGGTTGGGCGCACGCCCAGCTCGGCCAGTACCGCCCGGCGCTCGCCCACTGCGAGCAGGCGTTGGCGCTGCTGCGCCGGACCGGCGACCGGCACGGTGAGGCGAACACCTGGGACAGCCTCGGCTTCATCCACGCGCGGCTGGGCGACCACCGGGAGGCGATCCGCTGTTACGGGCGGGCGCTGCGGCTGTACCGGCGGATCAGCGACCGCTACGACGAGGCGGACACCCTCGCCCGGCTCGTCGAGAGCCGGCGCGCGGCGGGGGACCCGGCCGGCGCGGCGCGTACCTGGCGGCGTGCCCTGGGCATCCTCGACGACCTCGGTCACCCCGACGGCGAGCGGGTCCGCGCCCTGCTGAGCCGGGCGGCAACCGCCCCGGGCTGACGCGCGTGCCGGGCGGGGAATGCCGGCTGCCGGCGGCACCGGGATGATGGAGCCTCCGACGCATCGACGGGGGAGGCCAGCCATGGATGCTGCCGAGGCGCTCACGCTGCTCATGTCGCCGCAGGGACGCGTCGATCCGTACCCGACGTACGAACGGCTGCGCTCGCACGGCCCGGTGGTGCAGGCGTTGCCCGGCATGTACGTGGTGACCGGCTACCCGGAGGTCGACGAGCTGCTGCGCGACCCTCGGCTCGGGGTGCTCGACGACGCGCTGCGGGACCAGGTCTGGCCGAACTGGCGGCAGAGCCCGGCGATCACGTCGATCGCCCGGTCCATGCTGCGTACCAACCCGCCCGATCACAGCCGTATGCGCCGACTCGCCGCCGGCGCGTTCAGCCCGCGTCGGATCGCCGGGATGCGCGACGTGGCGCGCGCCCAGGCCGAGGAACTGCTCGACGCGATGATTGCCCGCGCCTTTGACGGCGAGCCGATCGACCTGCTGGCCGACTTCGCGTACCCGCTGCCGGTCGGGGTGATCTGCGCGCTGCTCGGCGTGCCGGCGCAGGACCGGCCGCTGTTCCGCCGCTGGGCCGGCGACCTGACCGGGGTGCTGGAGCCGGAGATCACCACCGAGGAGCTGGCCGTCGCCGACGCGGGCGCCGCCGAGCTGCGCGACTACTTCGTCGAGCTGATCGTCGCCCGACGCCGGGCACCGGCCGATGATCTGACCACCGCGCTGGTCCAGGTGCACGACGCCGACGGCGCCCGGCTCGCCGGCGACGAACTGCTGGCCAACCTGGTCGTGCTGCTGGTCGCCGGCTTCGAGACCACCACCAACCTGCTCGGCAACGGCCTGGTGGTGCTGCTGCGCCACCCCGAGGCCGCCTCGGCGCTGCGCGCCGACCCCGGGCTCGCCCCGGCGTACGTCGAGGAGCTGTTGCGCTACGACTCCCCGGTGCAGCTGACCACCCGGACGAGCACCGCGCCGGTGCGCTGCGGCGGGCTCGACCTGCCGGCCGGCAGTACGGCGCTGCTGCTGCTCGGCGCGGCCAACCGCGACCCGCGCCGGTTCCCCGACCCGGGGCGCTTCGATCCGACCCGCGAGCAGGCGCACCCGCTGTCCTTCGGCGCCGGCCCGCACTACTGCCTCGGCGCCGGCCTGGCCCGGCTGGAGGCGCAGCTGGCGTTCCCGATGCTGCTGCGCCGTCTGCCCGAGCTGGCCCTGGCGGGGCAGCCTCGGCACCGGACCCGCCTGACCCTGCGCGGCTACGAGAGCCTGCCGGTGACGCTGGGCACACCGGCGGTGGCCGATCGAGGTACGCCGGCCGGGGCGCTCGGGAGCACTCCGTAGACTGGTACGGCACCGCTCGCCCGCCTGATGAAGGAGCCGTCCCGCGTGACCGTCCAGCCCATCCGTCTTTTTGGGGATCCGGTGCTGCGCACGCCGGCCGATCCGGTGGTCGACTTCGACGCCGAGCTACGGCGGCTCGTCGCCGACCTCACCGACACGATGCGTGAGCAGAACGGCGCCGGCCTGGCCGCGCCGCAGCTCGGTGTCAGCCTGCGGGTGTTCGCCTTCGACGTCGACGACGTGCTCGGGCACCTGGTCAACCCGGTGCTGGAGTTCCCCGACGAGGAGGAGCAGGACGGCCCCGAGGGCTGCCTGTCCATCCCCGGGCTCTACTTCGACACCAAGCGCCGGCAGAACGTCATCGCCAAGGGCTTCAGCTCGTTCGGCGACCCGATGCAGATCGTCGGCACCGGCCTGATGGCGCGCTGCGTGCAGCACGAGACCGACCACCTCGACGGGGTGCTCTTCCTGGACCGACTGGACCCGGAGGGGCGCAAGGAAGCCATGAAGGCGATCCGCCAGGCCGAGTGGTACGACGCGGCGGCCCCGCCCACGGTCAAGCTCAGCCCGCACATCAGCGACCCCTTCGGTCTGGGTCGGTGACCCGGATGCGTGTGATCTTCGCCGGTACGCCGGCGGTGGCCGTGCCCGCCCTGGCCGCCGTCGCGGCCTCCCGGCACGAGCTGGTCGCCGTGGTCACCCGGCCCGACGCGCCCGCCGGGCGGGGTCGTGGCCTGTCCCGCTCCCCGGTCGGCGCGTGGGCCGACGAGCACGGCGTCGAGGTGCTGACGCCGGCCCGCCCCCGCGACCCGGAGTTCCTCGACCGGCTCCGCGAGCTGTCCCCGGACTGCGTGCCGGTGGTCGCCTACGGCGCGCTGGTTCCGCCGGCCGCCCTGGAGATCCCCCGGTACGGCTGGATCAACCTGCACTTCTCGCTGCTGCCCGCCTGGCGGGGCGCCGCGCCCGTGCAGCATGCCGTGCTGCACGGCGACGAGCTGACCGGGGCCAGCGTCTTCCAACTGGAGCAGGGCCTGGACACCGGCCCCGTCTTCGGCACCCTGACCGACGAGATCCGCCCCGGCGACACCTCCGGCGACCTGCTGGAGCGGCTCGCCGACTCCGGCGCCGGGCTGCTGGTGGCGGTGCTCGACGCGATCGCCGACGGCACCGCGCGGGCCGAGCCGCAGCCCGCCGACGGGGTGTCGCTGGCGCCGAAGCTGACCGTGGAGGACGCCCGGGTGCGCTGGGGTGACCCGGCCTTCGCGGTGGACCGGCGGATCCGCGCCTGCACGCCGGCCCCGGGCCCGTGGACGACCTTCCGGGACGAGCGGGTGAAGCTCGGCCCGGTCGCACCGGTGGCCGACGGCCCGGACCTGAAACCGGGGGAGTTGCTGGTGGAGAAGAACCGGGTGCTGGCCGGCACGGCCACCGTGCCGGTGCGCCTCGGCGAGGTCCGCGCCGCGGGCAAGCGCGCCATGGCGGCCACCGACTGGGCGCGCGGCGTCCGCGTCAGCGCCGGCGAGGGTCTCGCGTGACGGCCCCGGAGGGGACGCGTCCGTTCCGAGGCGGTTCGTCCGCCGGCCGCGGCGGCGACCGCCGGCCGACCCGGCCGCCACTGGACCGGCCACGACGCGTGGCGTACGAGGCGGTGGCCGCCGTGCACCGCGACGACGCCTTCGCCAACCTGGTGCTGCCCACCATCCTGCGCGAGGAGGGGCTGTACGGCCGCGACGCCGCGTTCGCCACCGAGCTGACCTACGGCACCCTGCGCCACCTCGGCACGCTCGACGCGATCCTCAGCGACGCGTCCGGGCGGGACGTGGCCCGCATCGACCCGCCGGCGCGCGACGCGCTGAGGATCGGGGCGTACCAGCTGCTGCACACCCGGGTGCCCCCGCACGCCGCCGTGTCGTCGACCGTGGACCTGGTCCGCTCGGTCGCGCCGGGCGCCGCCGGGTTCGCCAACGCGGTGCTGCGCGAGGTGTCCACCCGCGACATCGACGGGTGGGTGGCCAAGCTCGCCCCGCCGATCGAGACCGACCCGGTCGGGCACCTGGCGCTGGCGTACAGCCACCCGCAGTGGATCGTGCGGGCCTTCTCCGAGGCGCTCGACGGCGACCTGGGCGAGACCGCCCGGCTCCTGATCGAGGACAATGAGCGTCCCCCGGTGCACCTGTGCGCCCGTCCCGGCCTGATCGACCCGATCGAGCTGGCCGACCAGGTCGGCGGCGCGCCCGGCGCCTTCTCGCCGTACGCCGTCTACCTTCCCGGCGGCGCCCCGGGCGACGTGCCGGCGGTGGTCGACGGTCGCGCCCACGTCCAGGACGAGGGCTCCCAACTCGTGGCCGCCGCGCTCGCCGACGCGCCGCTCGACGGCCCGGACGGGCGCTGGCTGGACCTGTGCGCCGGTCCGGGCGGCAAGGCCGGCCTGCTCGGCGCGTTGGCCGCGCAGCGCGGCGCCCACCTGACCGCCGTGGAGGTGGCCGAGCACCGGGCTCGGCTGGTGTCCCAGGCGACCCGAGGTCTGCCGGTGACCGTGGTGGCCACCGACGGTCGTGAGGTCGGCGCGGACCCGAAGCTGCCGGAGGGCCACTTCGACCGGGTGCTGGTGGACGCCCCGTGCACCGGGCTGGGCTCGCTGCGTCGCCGGCCCGAGTCGCGCTGGCGCCGCCAGCCCTCCGACCTGCCGCCGTTGACCCGCCTGCAGCGGGAGTTGCTGGGCGCGGCGCTGCGGGCGGTCCGACCGGGCGGGCTGGTCGCCTACGTCACCTGCTCGCCGCACACCGTGGAGACGCACGTGACGGTCACCGAGGCGGCTCGCCGCAGCGGCGTGTCGGTGGACTTCGTCGACGCCCGACCGCTGCTGCCGGCCGGCATGCCCGGCCTGGGCGACGGCCCCACCGTGCAGCTCTGGCCGCACCGCCACGGCACCGACGCGATGTTCCTCGCCGTCCTGCGCAAGGGCTGACAGCCGTCCTGCGTGAGGGCTGAACGCGACACCGCACCCGGCCGAGCCGGCCGGGTGCGGTCGTGCCGGCCGGGGTCAGGTGACCGGGAGGCCCTTGGTGCCGGCGTTCTTCAGCGAGCGGGTCAGGTCCCGGTCGCTGATCCAGAGGAAGCACTGCACGCCGCGGTTGCCGTTGCGCCACTCCTGCTCGTACGGCTGGTAGTAGATCGTTCCGGCGCGGAAGTCGAGCTGCGAGTTGTCGGGCACCTTGGCGTACTTGGCCGTCACCGACTGGCACGCCCGGTGGGTGCGCTTGGTGGTGCGGTTGAACTCCGCGTAGCTGATGTCCGGGGCCTGCCAGATCCCGACGAACTCGGCGTGGTGCTTGGCGGTGCAGGACACCGCCACCATCTCCTCGATCTTGTCCTTGTCCAGCTTGGGGTTGAAGCAGCGGTACGCCAGCGGCGACGCGCCGGTCAGGGCACCCCGCAGGCTGCCGGTGCGCAGGTCGACTGCGGTGTCGTCGATGCTGGCGATCTCGGTGACGTCACAGCGGTACCAGCGGGCCCCGCCGGCCCAGGCGGCCGGCGAGGGCAGCACGACGGCGAGCCCGAGGCGCCCGGAGCGCCAGTCGGCGCCGACGGCCTTGTTGACCTCCGTCTCGCAGCCGGCCTGCGCGGCCCGCATGCCCACCGAGCCGGGCGGCGGAGGTGTGCCGCGTTCGGTGCCGGGGCCGGTGAGCGTGCCGACGTGCAGGGTCTCCACCCGGTGCGACTCGGCGCATTCCATGGGGTTGTAGCCGCTGAGGAAGCCGACCTGCTGGGAGGAGTGGTGGCAGACGCCGGCGGCGGGGACGAACTGCTGCGCCACCACGGGCGCCGGCCAGTCGTCGATGAGGTCACGGTCGACTCCGGCGGGTGCGCCACAGCCGGTGAGCGCCAGGGCCACCACCGCGCCCCCGGCAATCGCCGTCAACCACCGTCGCATCGTCGACCTCCCGCCGCTGGTGACCTCCGGATGGCCCCCAGCCGGCCGGTAGCGCCACGGCGCAGCAGCATACGGCACCGCGACTCAGATCGCGGGCAGTCCCTCGGGGCCGGCGCCGCGCATCGAACGGGTGAGTTTGCGGTCGTCGCTCCACAGGAAACAGCGCACTCCACGGTCGCCCTCCTCCCATTCCCGCTGCGACGGTGGGTAGTAGATGGACCCGGCCCGGTACGGCAGGTCGCTGTTGTTCGGCACGGCCGCGTACGTGGCGATCAACGCCATGCAGCGCCCGTGCGCCTGCTCGCCCGCGCGGGTGAACTCGGCCCAGCTCATGTCCCGTTCCTCGTAGACGCCGACGAACTCGGCGCGGTGCGGCTCGGTGCAGAGCACCGGGGCCATGTAGTTGAGGTTGTCGCCGATCAGCTTGGGGTCGAAGCAGCCGTGGGTCAGCGGGGTGTCGCCGATCAACGCGCCGCGCAGGCTGCCGACGCGGTTCACCGGCCGGGTGTTGTCGATGCTGTCGGTCTCGCTGAGGTCGCAGCGGAACCAGCGTGCGCCGCCGGTCCAGGCTGGGCCGCTGGGCAGCGAGAGCGTCAGGGTGAGCCGGGCCGTGTGCCAGTCGCCGCCGAGCACCTCCCGGGCCCGCTGGTCGCACTCCGAGCGGGCCGCGCGCAGCGCGGTCGAGCCCGGGCCCGGCCGGGTGCCGGCCTGCGCGGCCGTACCGGTGAACGTGCCGACGTGGATCGCCTCGGCGAGGTGGCTGCGGGCGCAGTCGACAGTCTCGTACGTGCTGGCCTGCACGACGGAGGTGATCCGGGGCAGGCAGGTGTCGGTGGCGGGGGTGAACGGTCTTGGAACCCGCAGTGCCGGCCAGTCGTCGGTGAGGTCACCGTCCGCGCCTCGTGCCGGACCGCAGCCGGCCAGCAGCATCGTCGTGATGCCGACCAGCGCCAGCGCTGGAAGCCACCGTCGCATCGTCCGCCCTCCCGGGAGCTGGCGACCGGTCACCGCGCCCCGCGGCGCGACCCCGGCGGGCGTGCAGCCTACGGCACCGTCCCGGTTGGAGTGTCGTCGCGTTTGGGTCGATCGGCCAGCCACTGATGTCTGTTCGTCCGGAATCGATGGCCCGGACCGGCTTATTCTGCACTACTGGTCACTGCTGGATCACAGCGTGTCGGAGTTGGTGCCGTGCTGCGGGCGGCGGGTGGCCGCGTTCGTACACTGGCCCCGTGACCGTACCGCCGCCGATCGTCGCGCCGAGCATCCTGGCCGCCGATTTCGCCCGCCTCGCCGAAGAGGTCCGTGCCGTCGAGGACGCCGCGGACTGGTTGCACGTGGACGTGATGGACAACCATTTCGTGCCCAATCTGACCATCGGGCTGCCCGTGGTGCAGAGCCTGCGAGCCGCCACCACGATGCCGTTCGACGTGCACCTGATGATCTCCGACCCGCGTAGGTGGGCCCCCGGCTACGCCGACGCCGGGGCGTACAACGTCACGTTCCACGCCGAGGCGGCCGACGACCCGGTGGCGCTCGCCAAGGACCTGCGCTCGGCCGGCGCGAAGGCCGGGCTGGCCATCGACCGGGACACCCCGATCGAGCCGTACCTGGAGCTGCTGCCCAGCTTCGACACCCTGCTGATCATGACGATCAAGGCGGGCTTCGGCGGGCAGCGGTTCATCCCGCAGCTGCTGGACAAGGTCCGCGCCGCCCGCCGGCACGTCGACGCCGGCCACCTGGAGCTGCGCATCGAGGTGGACGGCGGGATCGCCGCCGACACCATCGAGCAGGCGTCCGCCGCCGGCGCCGACGCGTTCGTGGCTGGCACCGCCGTCTACGGCGCCGCCGACCCGGCCGAGGCGGTCCGGCGACTGCGGGCCCTGGCGGAGCGCGCGGCGCCCGGGGCCTGAGGTGGAGCCGGAGGCCGACCGCAAGGACATCATCCTCGTCGTCGACGACGACGCGGACATCGCTCGGTTCGTCGAGTTCAACCTGCGGTTGCACGGCTTCGAGGTGATCCACGCCAGTGACGGCCAGGAGGCCCTGGAGGTCATCGAGCGGCAACGGCCGGACCTGGCCGTGGTCGACCTCATGATGCCCCGCATCGACGGGCTGGAGCTGACCCGACGGCTGCGCGCCGACCCGATGACCTCCGCCATTCCG
Source organism: Micromonospora sp. NPDC005237 (assembly GCF_040607775.1). NCBI lineage: Bacteria > Bacillati > Actinomycetota > Actinomycetes > Micromonosporales > Micromonosporaceae > Micromonospora > Micromonospora sp. NPDC005237. The sequence continues at coordinate 461,573 of NZ_JBEXHJ010000005.1, forward strand.
GTGATCATGTTGACGGCCAAGGGGATGACCGTCGACAAGGTCCACGGGCTCAGCGCCGGCGCGGACGACTACCTGGTCAAGCCGTTCGACACCGCCGAGCTGGTGGCCCGGGTCTCCTCGACGTTGCGCCGCAACAAGGAGTTCCGGGAGGTCTCCCCGCTGACCGGGCTGCCCGGCAACAGCCGGATCCGGCGGGAGATCAGCGACCGGGTCCGGCACGGGGTGGACTACGCGGTCGGCTACATCGACATCGACCGGTTCAAGAGCGTCAACGACCGGTACGGCTTCGTGCGTGGCGACGACTTCATCTCCGCGCTGGCCCGCAGCCTGCACCGGGCGGTGGTGGCGGTGGGTCTGCCGCCGGCGTTCCTCGGTCACGTCGGCGGCGACGACTTCGTGATCGTCTGCGCGCCGGACCAGGTCCGCCCGCTGACCTCCCGGGCGGTGGTCGACTTCGAGAAGTCCGCCGACACGCTCTACGACGCCACCGACCGTGAGCGCGGCTTCGTCGAGCTGAAGGACCGGCGCGGCAACATCCGCCGGGCCGCCCTGGTCACGCTGTCCATCGGCGTCTCCCTCTCCGACGCCGGCAAGCGGTTCACCGACCCCCTGGAGGCGATCGCGGTGGCCTCGGAGATGAAGACGGTCGCCAAGAGCCAGCCGGGGTCGTACGTGGCGGTGGACCGGCGGCGCGGCGTCACCTGACGCGTGATCCCGCTGTGAACTAGCTCGCCTGGATAAGGACACACCGCGTTCGGCGTGTAAGACTGCGGAGTACCCACCACGCGCTGGCGGGACTCGGTGAAATTCCGAACCGGCGGTGATCCACGGTCCAACCGTGGTCAGCCCGCGACCCGGACGGCTTGCCGCCCGGTGGACCTGGTGAAAATCCGGGGCCGACGGTTGGGGGCGGTTCGTCCGCGCCCAGACAGTCCGGATGGGAGACAGCGCGCGGGACGGACGGGTCCGAGCCGGCCGCTGGCGTCAGCGTGCCGTGCCGCCCATCCGGGTCGGCTGTGCCGTACCCGGACTCCGCCGCCGCCTGCCCGCGGTCCATGCCGCCTCCCTGACCGCCCGCGCGCGGACCGGCGAGTGAGAGGGCAGAACAGGGCGATGGCCAGCGTCTCCGTCGATGAGGCGATGCGGCGTGCGATCGAGCTGGCGGCTCGCGGGCTGGGCACCACCAGCCCCAACCCGGTGGTCGGGTGCGTGCTGCTCGACGCCGACGGCGAGGTCGTGGGGGAGGGCTTCCACGCCTACGCCGGCGGGCCGCACGCCGAGATCGTCGCGCTGGCCCAGGCCGGCCCGCGCGCCGAGGGCGGCACCGCGGTCGTCACTCTGGAACCCTGCGACCACACCGGCCGCACCGGCCCCTGCAGCACCGCGCTCGTCCAGGCCGGGGTGGCCCGCGTGGTCATCGCCGTGCCCGATCCGAACCCGGTGGCCTCCGGCGGCGCCGCCACGTTGCGCGCCGCCGGGGTCCAGGTGGATCTGGGGGTACGCGGCGACGAGGCCGAGGCCGGCAACGTCGCGTGGTTGACCTCGATGCGCCGGGGCTGGCCGTACGTCATCTGGAAGTACGCCGCCACCGTCGACGGCCGGTCCGCCGCCGCGGACGGCACCAGCATGTGGATCACCTCGGAGGCCGCCCGGATCGACGTGCACGCGCTGCGCGGCACGGTCGACGCGGTCGTCGCCGGGGTGGGCACCGTGCTCGCCGACGACCCCCGGTTGACCGCCCGCAACCTGCGCGACGGCAGCCTGGCCATCCGGCAGCCGCTGCGGGTGGTGGTGGACAGCTCGGGGCGTACCCCCTTCGACGCCCGGGTCCGCGACGGCGCCGCGCGGACGTGGATCGCGACCGCGGCCGAGGTGGGCGCGGGCCCGGACGGCCGGGTCGACCTGTCGGCGCTGCTCGCGGCGCTGCACCAGCGCGGGGTCCGCGCGGTGCTGCTGGAGGGCGGCCCCCGGCTGGCCGGCGCGTTCCTGGCCGCCGGCCTGGTCGACAAGATCGTCGGGTACGTCGCGCCCCGGCTGCTCGGCGCCGGCCCCACCGCCCTGGTCGACGCGGGAGTGACGACCATCGCTGAGGCCATCGATCTGGAGTTCGTCGACGTTACGCAGGTCGGTCCGGATCTCCGGATCACCGCTTTGCCCCGCAAAAGGGAGGGCTGACATGTTCACCGGCATTGTCGAGGAGTTGGGGGAGATCGTCCGGGTCACGGCCACGGCGGGCGATTCGGCGCTGGTCGCCGTGCGCGGCCCGTTGGTCACCTCGGACGCCCGCCACGGTGATTCCATCGCCGTCAACGGCGTCTGCCTGACGGTGGTGGACGCGGCCGACGGCATCTTCACCGCCGACGTCATGGGCGAGACCCTGCGCCGGTCCGCGCTGGGCGCGCTGCGCCCCGGCGACCCGGTCAACCTGGAGCGGGCGGCGGCGCTGGGCAGCCGCCTCGGCGGGCACCTCGTGCAGGGCCACGTCGACGGCGTCGGCGAACTGATCTCCCGGGAACCGGCCGAGCAGTGGGAGACGGTGCGGTTCCGGCTGCCCGCCGCCCTGGCCCGGTACGTGGTGGAGAAGGGCTCGATCACCATCGACGGCGTGTCGCTGACCGTGGCCGAGGTGGGCGCGGACGAGTTCGCCGTCGGGCTGATCCCGACCACCCTGAAGCTGACCACGCTCGGAGCGAAGGGCGTCGGCGACCCGGTCAACCTGGAGGTCGACGTGCTGGCCAAGTACGTCGAGCGGCTGCTCGGCGCCCGGCTCACCGACGCGTCCGGGGCGACCCCGAGCACGGGCGGGGTGGCCTGATGGGCCCCCTCGGCTGGCTGCTCGACGCCCAGGTGCAGGTGGCCGGCTCGCCGGTGCTGGCCCGGGAGATCGTCGGCAACGTGTTCGGGCTGGTCTCCGCGCTGCTCGGGCTGCGTCGGCTGGTCTGGGCGTGGCCGGTCGGCATGATCGGCAACGCGCTGCTGTTCACCGTCTTCCTCGGCGGGGTGTTCGCCACCCCGCAGGCGCACGACCTGTATGGGCAGGCCGGCCGGCAGGTGTTCTTCTTCGCGGTAAGCGTCTACGGCTGGTGGCGGTGGCGTCGCAACAGCCGCGTCGACGCCGACCACGCCGCGGTGCTGCCGCGCTGGGCCACCGGGCGGGAGCGGCTCGTGCTGCTGCTGGCCGCCGTCGTCGGCACCGCTGCCGCGTACCCGGTGCTCAAGGCGCTGGGCTCCTGGGGCCCGCTGCCGGACGCCTGGATCCTCACCGGCAGTCTGCTGGCCACCTACGGCATGGCCCGTGGCTGGGTCGAGTTCTGGCTGGTGTGGATCGCGGTGGACGCGGTCGGCGTGCCGCTGCTGCTGCGCGGCGGGTTCTACCCGTCGGCGGCCATGTACCTGGTCTACGGCGCCTTCTGCGCCTGGGGCTTCGCCGCCTGGTGGCGCACCTCGCGCGCCACCCGGCCGGCCGCCGCACTCCCGCCCACCTACACGGAGGCCGTCGCATGAGCAGCTTCGCCGATATCGACGAGGCGATCGCCGAGATCGCCGCCGGGCGGCCGGTCGTCGTGGTCGACGACGCCGATCGGGAGAACGAGGGCGACCTGATCTTCGCGGCCGAGCGGGCCACGCCGGAGCTGATGGCGTTCATGGTGCGCCACACCTCCGGGTACGTCTGCGTGGCGTTGACCGAGAGCGAGGCCGACCGGCTCGACCTGCCGCCGATGCACCACACCAACCAGGATCGGCGCGGCACCGCGTACACGGTGACCGTGGACGCCCGGGAGGGGATCAGCACCGGCATCTCGGCGGCCGACCGCGCGCACACCAGCCGGCTGCTCGCCGGCGCGGCGACCGATCCGACCGACCTGGCCCGGCCCGGGCACGTGGTGCCGCTGCGCGCCCGCGAGGGCGGGGTGCTGCGCCGACCCGGGCACACCGAGGCGGCGATCGACCTGACCCGGCTCGCGGGGCTGCGCCCGGCCGGCGTGCTCTGCGAGCTGGTCAACGACGACGGCACCATGATGCGGTTGCCGGACCTGGAGAAGTTCGCCGCCGAGCACGGCCTCACGCTGATCACCATCGCCGACCTGATCGCCTACCGGCGGCGTACCGAGAAGCAGGTCGAGCTGGTTGCCGACGCCCGGATGCCGACGCGGCACGGGGTGTTCCGGGCGCTCGGCTACCGCGCCGAGCACGACCCGGCCGAGCACGTCGCGATGGTGCTCGGTGACCTCGGCGACGGTCAGGACGTGCTGGTCCGGGTCCACTCCGAGTGCCTGACCGGGGACGTGTTCGGCTCGCTGCGCTGCGACTGCGGGCCGCAGCTGGACGCCGCGCTGGCCCGGGTCGCCCGCGAGGGCCGGGGCGTGGTGCTCTACGTGCGCGGGCACGAGGGACGCGGCATCGGCCTGCTGCACAAGCTGCAGGCGTACCAGTTGCAGGACCAGGGTCGCGACACCGTGGACGCCAACCTCGACCTGGGTCTGCCGGCCGACGCCCGCGACTACGGCACCGGCGCGCAGATCCTGTACGACCTGGGCGTGCGCTCGATGCGGCTGCTGACCAACAACCCGGCGAAGCGGGCCGGGCTGGAGGGCTACGGGCTCACCGTCACCGGCCGCGAGAGCCTGCCGGCCGGCGCGCATCCGGAGAACCTGCGCTACCTGCGCACCAAGCGGGACCGGATGGGTCACCTGCTGGACGAGTTGGACGAGGTGTCCGAGGCGCCGCTGGGGCGTCCGGTCGCCGACGACGAGATCGGAGCATGACGATGGCGGGTTTCGGCGAGCCGGGAGTCGAGGCGGTCGACGCCGCGGGGTTGACCGTCGGGGTGGTGGCCGCACGGTGGCACGGCGATCTGACCGATCACATGCTGGAGCGCGCGGTCGCCGCCGCCGAGGCGTGCGGGGCGCGGTCCGTGGTGGCGCGGGTCGCCGGCTCCGTGGAGCTGCCGGTCGTCGCCCAGGCCCTCGCCCGCCGCTGCGACGTGGTGGTCGCGCTCGGCGTGGTCGTGCGGGGCGCCACCGCCCACTTCGACTACGTGTGCCGGTCGGTCACCGACGGGCTGACCCGGGTGGCGCTGGACGAGGGCAAGCCGGTGGCGCACGGCGTCCTCACCGTGGAGACCATCGAGCAGGCCCGGGACCGGGCCGGGCTGCCCGGCTCGGCGGAGGACAAGGGCTGGGCGGCGACCGTGGCGGCGCTCGACGCGGCGCTGGCCGTCCGGACCGTGGCCGCCGGCAACGCGCAGCGGGTCGGCTTCGGCGGCTGACGCCGCCTCCGGCGCTGCTCTGCTTCGGTGCCGACCGGCTCCGGGCCTGTTCGGCTTCGGTGTCGGCCGGCTCCGGTGCCGGCTGGCCTCAGAGTCGGCCGGCTTCGATGATGCGGCGCAGGAACTGACGGGTGCGGGCCTGCGTCGGCTCGCCGAGCACCTGCTCCGGTGGGCCGCTCTCGACGACGCGCCCCGCGTCGAGGAAGCACACCTCGTCGGCGACCTCCCGGGCGAAGCCCATCTCGTGGGTGGCCAGCACCATGGTCATCCCGTCGGCCTTCAGGTCCCGGATCATCGTCAGCACCTCGCCGACGAGTTCCGGGTCCAGGGCCGAGGTGACCTCGTCGAGCAGCATCAGGCGGGGCGAGTTCGCCAGCGCCCGGACGATCGCCACCCGCTGCTGCTGCCCGCCGGAGAGCGCGTCCGGGTAGGCGTGCGCCTTCGCGCCCAGCCCCACCCGGTCGAGCAGGTCGCGGGCCTGGGCCTCGGCCTCGGCGCGGGCCCGCCGGTGCACCCGCCGGGGCGCGAGGGTGATGTTGTCCAGCACGCTCAGGTGCGGAAACAGGTTGTACGCCTGGAACACCATGCCGATCCGCCGACGGACCCGGTCGGCGTCCACCCGGGGGTCGGAGATGTCCTCCCCGTCCAGCTCGATGGTGCCGTCGTCCACCTCCTCCAGGAGGTTCACGCACCGCAGCAGCGTGGACTTGCCCGACCCGGACGCCCCGATCAGGGCCACCACCCGGTGCTCGGCGACCGTCAGGTCGAGCCGGTCCAGCACGACGTGGCCGGCGAACTCCTTGCGCAGACCCCGGCAGCGCAGCAGCGCCATGGTCAGCCTCCCGACTGGCGACGGGCCGAGCGCAGCGTCACCCAGTCGGTGACGGCGATCAGCGGGATCGCGAGCAGCACGAACAGCACTCCGGCCACGACGTACGGGGTGTAGTTGAACGACTGGGCGGTGGCGATCTGGGCGGCGCGGACCGCGTCGATCGGGCCGGCGAGCGAGACCAGGCCGACGTCCTTCTGCAGGGCCACCACGTCGTTGAGCAGCGGTGGCGCCACCCGGCGGACGGCCTGCGGCAGCACCACGTGCCGCATCGTCTGCCGGTAGGTCAGGCCCAGCGAACGGGCCGCGGCGAGCTGGCTGGGGTGCACCGACTCGATGCCGGCCCGGAACACCTCGGCCAGGTAGCCGCCGTAGGTGAGCACCAGCGCGAGCCCGCCGAGCACCAGCACCGACGGCATGCCCCGCAGCCGCAGCCCGGGCACGCCGAGGGTGAGCAGGTACAGCACGATGATCAGGGGCAAACCCCGGAAGGTGTACGTGTAGCCGGCGGCCAGCGCCCGTACCGGAAAAAAGACCGGGCCGCGCAGTGTCCGCAGCACGGCGATCGCCAGCCCGAGCAGCAGCGCGCCGGCCGCGCAGCAGACCAGCAGCCGGACGTTGAGCCAGAGCCCGTCCAGCACGGCCGGCAGCGCGTCGGCGCCGATCTCCGGGTCCAGGAACGACTGCCGGACCCGGTCCCAGCCCGGCGCGCCGGTCACGGCGACGACCAGCAACGTGCCGAGCGCCGCCGTGGAGAAGGCCGCGATCAGCACGCTGTGCAGGCTCTGCCGACGCCGGTACGCCGACCGCCGCAGCTGCGCCGTGGAGGGGGTGTGCTCCCGCGGCGTCACTTCAGCTCGGCCGCCCCCGCCACCTGCGCGAGCCACTTCTGCTCCAGCTCGGTCAGCGTGCCGGCCTCGCTGAGCTGACCGACCGCGCCGCTCACGCAGCGGGTCAGCGGCGAGTTCTTGTCCAGCAGCAGCCCGAACGCCTCCGGCACGCCCACCTGCGGCACCTGCCCGACGATCGTCGCGTCGGTGATCTCCGCGCCGGTGATGTAGAAGGCGGTCGGCAGGTCCACCACGAGCCCGTCGATCTGCCCGTTCTGCAGGGCCTTCTTGGCGTCGTCGTTGCTGTTGTAGACCTGCGGCTTCGCGGACGGCTTGATGACGTCCGTGATCGCCTGGTAGCTGGTCGTGCCGACCTGGGCGCCGAGCCGGGCGCCGCGCAGGTCGGCCAGCGAGGTCTTGCCGGCGATCTTCGAGGACTTCAGCGCGATGACGGTCTGCCGTACCAGGTAGTACGGGGCCGAGAAGTCCACCGCCTGCTTGCGCTCCTCGGTGACGGAGAACTGGTTGATGTCGAAGTCGAAGTTCTTCTCCCCGGGCGCGATCGCGGTGTCGAACTTGACCCGGGTCCAGGTGACGTCGCCCCGGGCGTAGCCGAGCTTCTCGGCCACCGCGTACGCGACGGCGGCCTCGAAGCCCTCGCCGCTGTCCGGCTTGTCCTGCCGGAACCACGGCTCGTACGCCGGCTGGTCGGTGGCGATGGTGAGCTTGCCCGGCGTACGGGTGGGCAGGCTGTCCTTCGTGCAGGACGGCGTGGCGGTGGGTGTCGGTTCCTCGTCCTGTGGCGCGCATCCGGCGGTGGCGACGACGACGCCGGCGAGGGTGAGCGCGAAAAGGCGTGAGCGGCTGGCCATGGCGGACAGCGTAGAGGTCCATGGGCGTCGATCGAAGATTTTCCCACCATGTTGATAGGGAATTGTCCGCCTGCTGGGTCGCGGTGGACCCGGACTCGGGGCGCCGGCCGGGCGGCTGGAAGAATCGTTCCCCGTGAAGACGTTCGAGGAGTTGTTCGCCGAGCTGCAGGCCAAGGCCGCCGCCGGCACCCCGGGCTCGGGCACCGTCGCCGCGCTGAACAAGGGCGTGCACTTCATCGGCAAGAAGGTTGTCGAGGAGGCGGCCGAGTCGTGGATGGCCGCCGAGCACGAGGGGCCGCAGCGCACCGCCGAGGAGATCTCCCAGCTGCTCTACCAGGTCCAGGTGCTGATGCTCGCCAGCGGTCTCGAACTGAAGGACGTATACCGACATCTGTGAGTGCGCCCCGTCGTTGATCAGATTCGATCGAAGGAGCACTCCGTCATGTTGCGTGTCGCCATCCCCAACAAGGGCACCCTGGCCGAGCCGGCCGCCCAGATGCTGCGTGAGGCGGGCTACCGCCAGCGCACCGACCCCAAGGACCTCGTCTGCCGCGACGAGGCCAACGATGTCGAATTCTTCTACCTGCGTCCCAAGGACATCGCCACCTACGTCGGCTCCGGTGACCTCGACCTCGGCATCACCGGCCGGGACCTGCTGATCGACTCGGCGGCACCCGCCGAGGAGGTCGTCGACCTCGCCTTCGGTCGGGCCACCTTCCGCTTCGCCGCCCGCCCCGACGACATCGCCTCCGTGCAGGATCTGGGCGGGCACCGGATCGCCACCGCGTATCCGGGGCTGGTCGAGCGGCACCTCGACGAGGCGGGCGTCAAGGCCGAGGTGATCCGCCTCGACGGCGCCGTGGAGAACGCCGTACGCCTCGGTGTCGCCGACGTGATCGCGGACGTGGTGGAGACCGGCGCGACCCTGCGTCAGGCGGGCCTCGTGGTGTTCGGCGAGCCGCTGCTGCGCTCGTCGGCGGTGCTGGTCCGCCGCGCCGGCGCACCGGCGCACGCGCAGGCTGAGCAGTTGCTGCGCCGCCTGCACGGCGTGCTGGTGGCCCGCCGCTACGTGATGCTCGCCTACGACGTCCCGGCCGGTCTGCTGGACCGCGCCAGCGGGCTGACCCCCGGCATCGAGTCGCCCACCGTGTCGCCGCTGCACCGCGAGGGCTGGGTGGCAGTGCAGGCCATGGTGCTCCGCGACGACGTGCACCGGATCATGGACGAGCTGTACGAGCTGGGCGCCCGCGCCATCCTGGTGACCAACATCCACGCCTGCCGCCTCTGAGCGTTCACGGGATCGCTGAGACGGGGGTGTCCGCCCGCGCGGGACACCCCCGTTTCGCTGATCTCGACTGATCAACCGCGCCGCGCCGGCATGGGCGCGTCGCGGGACGCTGAGTGATGGCTCGGCGGGTGGTGCGTCTGTGGGGCGGGTACGGGTGGCAGACTGGTGGGGTGAGTGACACCGAGCTGGTCCGTCTCAAGCCCCGCCGCATCCGGGTGGTGTGCTGGTCGGCGGCGGTCGCGCTGGTGGTGGTGTTCGCCGTGGTCGCCACCTCGCTGAGCGGGCCGACCGGTGACGGCTACGGCAGCTTCCAGCGCGGCGACCAGATCGCCATGATCGGTCTGGGCATCTTCGGGGCGCTGGGTTTCCTGCTGTTCACCCGCCCGCGGGTGGAGGCGGACGCGCGGGGCATCCGGGTGCGCAACGTCATCAGCTCGTACGAGCTGCCCTGGGAGGTTGTCCGGGGTGTCCGTTTCGACCGGGGCGCGCCGTGGGCGAGCCTGGAGCTGCACGACGACGACCTGCTGCCGATGGTCGCCCTGCAGGCGGCCGACAAGGAGCTGGCCGTCGACGGGGTCCGCGCCCTGCGCCGGCTGCACGAGGCCCACCTGAACCGCCTCGCCCAGCGCGCCGCCGGCAGCTGACCCCGCCGCTCGGCGACCCGCGCCACGGTCGGCGCTGCTCACGGCCGGGGTGCCCGGTTTGGGGGCGAGCGAGGCGGCGGTGTACTGTTGTCGAGTCGACCAGGCTGTCTCCGCATGCGAGCAGACAGCCTTGAAAGCGGAGCGCCTGCTCCCACCCGAGTCGCCGCCACGGTGGCCGGGTCCGGTCACCGGTTCCGGGCACGTCCCGGTCCCGGACGTGTGATCCTGTGATCACGCCGACCGGTCGAGCGGGCCCTGGCATGCGCCGGGGCCTTCTGCTTTCCGGGTCGGTTCCCACCCGGGAGCCGCAGGGGTCGGCGACAGAGCAGAAACGACTCGAGGAGGCCCCATCAGCGTCGAACCACGCGTGAACGAGCAGATCCGGGCACGTGAGGTCCGACTGGTCGGCCCCGAGGGTGAGCAGGTGGGCATCGTCCCGCTGGAGCGCGCCCTTCAGCTGGCCGCGGACGTCGATCTGGACCTGGTCGAGGTTGCGCCGATGGCGCGCCCGCCGGTGTGCAAGCTCATGGACTTCGGCAAGTTCAAGTACGAGAGCGCACTCAAGGCGCGCGAAGCGCGGCGTAATCAGCAGCAGACCGTCATCAAGGAAATGAAGCTCCGTCCGAAGATCGACCCGCACGACTACGAGACCAAAAAGGGTCACGTGGTGCGGTTCCTCAAGGCGGGCGACAAGGTCAAGGTGACGATCATGTTCCGCGGTCGCGAGCAGAGCCGCCCGGAGCTGGGTTACCGGCTCCTGCGCCGGCTCGAATCCGAGATCACGGAACTGGGATACGTCGAGGCCGCTCCGAAGCAGGACGGCCGAAACATGATCATGGTTCTCGCCCCGCATCGGGCCGTCAAGGCCTCCGCGGTCGCCGCTACGGCGTCCCGCGGCGGACCTCGGGACCGGGCAGCGGACGAGTCCGCCGCTCCGGAAGCCGATGAGACCGCGGCGGTCAGCGAGACCGCAGCAGCCGGTGACACCGGCCTCGCCGCCGACACCAGCGGCGAGTAACAGGGGAGAAGACGTTCCACATGCCGAAGATGAAGAGCCACACGGGTATGGGTAAGCGGGTCAAGGTGACCGGCAAGGGCAAGATCGTTGCCCAGCAGGCCGGCCTCCGCCACAACCTGGAGAAGAAGCCCTCCACCCAGACCCGCCGGCTGACCGGCACGGTCGTGCTGGCCAAGGCCGACGTCAAGCGCATCAAGAAGCTGCTCGGCCGCTGACGCGCGCCACCTTTACGTAAGAAGGAGTTGAGATGGCACGCGTCAAGCGGGCTGTAAACGCCCAGAAGAAGCGTCGTACCCTGCTGGAGACCGCGAGCGGTTACCGCGGTCAGCGCTCCCGGCTGTACCGCAAGGCCAAGGAGCAGGTGCTGCACTCGATGCAGTACGCCTACCGGGACCGTCGCGACCGCAAGGGCGACTTCCGGCAGCTGTGGATCCAGCGGATCAACGCGGGCGCCCGGGCCAACGGGATGACCTACAACCGCCTGATCCAGGGCCTGCGTCTGGCCGGCATCGAGGTGGACCGCAAGATCCTGGCCGACCTGGCTGTCAACGACGCCGCCGCCTTCGCGGCGATCGTCGAGCTGGCCCGGGCCGCGGTCGCGGCCGAGGGCACCGGCGGCGCGGCGGCCCAGGCCGCCTGATCCCCCCGCACCAGAGCGAGGCGTCTCCCGTGTCGGCACCGCCGTCCGGGGGGCGCCTCAATCGTGCCGGAGGAACACACACCATGGCCTTCACCCCGCGTACCCCCAGGGTCGTCGCCGCACGCCGCCTGCAACGCCGCCGGGACCGCGACGCCACCGGCCGTTTCCTGGCCGAGGGCCCGCAGGCGGTCCGCGAGGCCCTGGCCCGGCCGGGGGTGGTCACCGAGCTGTTCGGTACGCCCGCCGCGCTGGACCGGCACCCGGAGCTGGCCGCGACGGCGGCCCGCGCCGACGTGCCGGTCTCCGAGGTGACCGACGACGCGCTCGCCGCGCTGGCCGAGACCGTCGCCCCGCAGGGGCTGGTCGCCGTCTGCCGGCACCTCGACGTGCCGCTGGAGCAGGCCCTCGCCGGCCGGCCCCGGTTGGTGGCGGTGCTCGCCGAGATCCGCGACCCGGGCAACGCCGGCACGGTGCTGCGCACCGCCGACGCCGCCGGCGCGGGTGCGGTGGTCTTCGCCGGAGACGCGGTCGACCCGTACAACGGCAAGTGTGTGCGGGCCTCGGCCGGCAGCCTCTTCCACGTCGACGTGGTCCGCGCGCCGGACCCGGTCGCGGTGGTCAACGCGCTGCGCGCCGCCGGGCTGTCGATCTTCGCCACCACCGGGTACGGCGACGACGACCTGGACGACCTGACCGACTACGGCCGGCTCGTCGGGCCCACCGCCTGGCTGTTCGGCTCGGAGGCGCACGGCCTGCCCGAGGAGTTGACCGCCGCCGCCGACGCCCGGGTGCGGGTGCCGCTGTACGGGCGCGCGGAGAGCCTCAACCTGGCTGCCGCCGCCGCGGTCTGCCTGTACGCTTCAGCGAGAGCGCAGCGCTGACGGTGACCACCTCCGGCGCGACCGACAGCAGGGGAGAGCATCCGCCCATGAACGCGACACGGCGTTCGTTTAGCCAGCCCGCCGGTGTCGGCGGGCGGCGGGCCTGACCTGCTCCCTGCGCAACTCCTACCGGCGGGCTGCGGCACAGCCGCGCGTCCGTAGACTCGCCTAGCCGCCCCGATGAGGGCTGGCGCCGCCGTGAGGGAGTGCCCGTACGCCATGAGCTACCGCAACGATCCGTACGACCCGAAGCAGGTCGCCCTGCTCGACCCGGCCGCCCTGGACGAGGCCGTCGCCGACGCCACGAAGGCGTTCACGGCCGCCGCCGATCCGGACGCGCTGACCGCGCTGCGTTCGGCGCACCTGGGGGACCGGTCGCCGGTCTCCCTCGCGCGCCGCGAGATCGGCGCGCTGCCGCCGGCCGCGAAGTCCGACGCCGGTAAGCGGGTCAACGAGGCCCGCCGGGCGATCGAAGCCGCGTACGCCGACCGCGCCGAGGTGGTGGAGCGCGAGCAGGCCGAGCGGGTGCTGGTCGAGGAGCGGGTGGACGTCACGCTGCCCTTCAACCGGCGTCCGCGCGGGGCCCGGCATCCGCTGAGCGTCCTGATGGAGTCGATCAGCGACCTGTTCGTCGGGATGGGCTACGAGGTGGCCGAGGGTCCCGAGGTCGACCTGGAGTGGGTCAACTTCGACGCGTTGAACATCCCCGCCGACCACCCGGCACGCGGGCTGATGGACACGTTCCACATCGCATCCGCCGATGGCTCCGCGGGCTCGGGCCTTGTTCTACGAACGCACACGTCGACGGTGCAGACCCGCACCATGCTCAGCCGCAAGCCACCGATCTACGTGATCGTGCCCGGCCGCGTCTACCGCACCGACGAGATCGACGCCACGCACAGCCCGGTGTTCCACCAGGCCGAGGGCCTGGTGGTCGACAAGGGCATCACGATGGCGCACCTGCGGGGCACCCTCGACCACTTCGCGCGGGCGATGTTCGGCCCGGAGGCGAAGACCCGGTGGCGGCCGCACTACTTCCCGTTCACCGAGCCGTCGGCGGAGTTCGACGTGTGGTTCCCGGAGCACCGCGACGGCCCGCAGTGGGTCGAGTGGGGTGGCTGCGGCATGGTCAACCCGCGGGTGCTGCGCGCCTGCGGCGTCGACCCGGAGGTCTACTCCGGATTCGCCTTCGGCATGGGCATCGACCGGACCCTGATGGTCCGGCACGGGGTCAGCGACATCCGCCATCTCTTCGAGGGCGACGTGCGGTTCAGCCGCGCGCTCTCCACCGGGGCGTAGGCGATGCGGGTACGAGACACGGGAACGGTGGTCTGAAGTCATGCGAGTTTCTGTCAGCTGGCTGCGGGAGTACGTCGACCTCCCCGCCGACCTGCCCACCGGTGACCTGGAGCAGGCCCTGGTCAACCTCGGCATCGAGGTCGAGTCCGTGGTGGACCTGCGCGAGAGCGTCACCGGCCAGCTCGTCGTCGGCGAGGTGCGCGAGGTCGAGGAGCTGACCGGCTTCAAGAAGCCGATCCGCTTCTGCCGGGTCGACGTGGGCGCCGCCAACGGCACCGGCGAGCCGCAGGAGATCGTCTGCGGGGCGCGCAACTTCGCCCCCGGTGACCGGGTGGTGGTGATCCTGCCCGGCGGTGTGCTGCCCGGCGGGTTCGCCATCGGCGCCCGCAAGACGTACGGGCACAACTCGGCCGGCATGATCTGCTCGGCGAAGGAGCTGGGCCTGGGCGACGACCACTCCGGCATCATCGTGCTGCCGCCGGACGTGTCCGCCAAGCCCGGCGACGACGCGCGGCCCGTCGTCGGCCTCGACGACGTCGTTCTCGAGCTGGAGATCACCCCGGACCGGGGGTACGCGCTGAGCCTGCGGGGCCTGGCCCGGGAGCTGTCGCACGCGTTCGACGTGCCGCTGCGCGACCCGGGGATGGCGCCCGCGCCGGGCGGCACGCCGACGCCGGCGTACCCGGTGGAGGTCCGCGACACGGTCGGCTGCGACCGGTTCACCGCCCGCCTGGTCCGCGGCATCGACCCGACCGCGCCCACCCCGTCGTGGATGGCCCAGCGACTGGTCACCGCCGGCATCCGCAGCATCTCGCTGCCGGTGGACATCACCAACTACGTGATGCTGGAGCTGGGCCAGCCGATGCACGCCTTCGACGCCGACCGGATCGTCGGGCCGCTTGTGGTCCGCCGCGCCGAGCCGGGGGAGAAGCTGACCACCCTGGACGGCGTCAACCGGGTGCTCACCGCCGACGACATGGTGATCTGCGACGACACCGGGCCGATCTCCCTCGCGGCGGTGATGGGTGGCGAGACGAGCGAGGTCGTCCCCGGCACCACGACAGTGCTCTTCGAGGCGGCGCACTGGGACCCGGCGATGGTCGGGCGCACGGCCCGCCGGCACAAGCTGTTCAGCGAGGCCGCGAAGCGCTGGGAGCGGGGCGTCGACCCGGCCGTGGCGCTGGTCGCGTTGGAGCGGGCCGTGCGGCTGCTCACCGAGCACGGTGGCGGCACCCCGAGCGCGGAGATCCTGGACATCGACCACGTCCGGCCGCGTACCCCGATCACCCTGCCGGCGGACCTGCCGACCCGGCGGGTCGGCGTCGAGTACCCGCCGGCGCGGGTCGTCGCCCTGCTGAAGCGGGTCGGCTGCACCGTCGCGCAGGGCGCGGACCGGTTGTCCGAGGACCCGGGCGCGGTCGGCACGGCCAGCGGCGCGGGCGTGGCGCTGAGCGTCACCCCGCCGAGCTGGCGGCCCGACCTGACCGACCCGGCCGACCTGGTCGAGGAGGTCGTCCGCCTCGACGGGTACGACAAGGTGCCGTCGGTGCTGCCGACCGCGCCGCCCGGTCGCGGGCTGACCCCGCGCCAGCGTCGCCGCCGGGCCGTGGCCGTGTCGCTGGCCGAGCGGGGGTACGTGGAGGTGCTCGCGCACCCGTTCGTGTCGCCGGAGCTGGCCGACCAGCTCGGCCTGCCGGCCGACGACCCGCGCCGGCCCGCGGTGCGGCTGGCCAACCCGTTGTCCGAGGAGGAGCCGCTGCTGCGCACCATGCTGCTCGGCCCGCTGCTCGGCATTCTCAAGCGCAACCTCGGCCGGGGTCACCGCGACCTCGCCCTCTACGAGATCGGCGCGGTCTTCCACCCGCGTCCCGGCGCCGGCAGCCCGCCGGCGATGGGCGTGGACCGGCGGCCGACCGACGAGGAGTTCGCCGCCGCCGACGCGGTGGTGCCGGCGCAGCCGGTGCACGTCGCGGCGGTGCTCGCCGGCGACCTCGACCCGGCCGGCTGGTGGGGCGCGGGTCGACCGGCCGGCTGGGCGGACGCCATCGAGACGGCCCGTGACGTGCTCGACGCCGCCGGGATCCCCGACGAGCGGGTGGAGGTGCGGGCGGCCGAGTACGCGCCGTGGCACCCGGGCCGCTGCGCCGAGGTGCGCGTCGACGGCACGGTCGTCGGGCACGCCGGTGAGCTGCACCCGACGGTGGTGGCGGCGCTGGAGCTGCCCCGCCGCACCTGCGCGATGGAGCTGGACCTCGACGCGCTGCCGCCGACCCCGGTGACGCCCGCGCCGACGGTGTCCGGCTTCCCGCCCGCGTTGATCGACGTGGCCTTGGTGGTGGACGACTCGGTGCCGGCGGAGCAGGTGCGTCGTGCGCTGGAGGCGGGCGCCGGTGAGCTGCTGGAGGACGTCCGGCTGTTCGACGTGTACTCCGGCGCGCAGCTCGGCGAGGGTCGCCGGTCGCTGGCGTACAAGCTGACGTTCCGGGCGCCGGACCGGACGTTGACCGTCGAGGAGGCCGTGGCGGCACGGGACGCGGCGGTCGCCGTCGCGGCGGAGCGCCTCGGCGCGACGTTGCGCGGCGCCTGAGCGATGCCGGTGCTGGGATGGCTCGCGGTGGTCGCCGTGCTCGCGGTGGCCACCGCCGGCCTGCTCTGGGCCCGCCGGCACCTGCTGCTGGTCGCGGTGGTGGGCCGCAGCATGGAGCCGACGCTGCGCTCCGGTGACCGGGTGCTGGCCCGGCGCGTGCCGCTGGCCCGGGTCCGCCCCGGCGACGTGGTCGTGGTGGTGGCCCCGGCCAGGATGACCGCCGGTCACCCCACGCGGCCGGACGCGGCGGGCGAACCCGGCCTGCTGATCAAGCGGGCGTACGCGGTGCCGGGCGATCCGGTGCCGGTGGACCGGGTGCCGCTGCTGCGCCAGGGCGGCGAGCGGGTGGTGCCGGCGGGACGGCTGGTGGTGCTCGGCGACAACCCGTCGCAAAGCTACGACTCCCGCGAGTGCGGTTACATCCCCGAGCCGGACGTGCTCGGGGTGGTGGTCCGCCCGCGACTGCGCGCGGACTGACCCGGCGACGCAACCGGTACGCAGGACGGCGTGCCGTCCGGCCCAGGGCCGGACGGCACGCCGTCACCGCCTCAGCAGAGAGCGGTCATCGTGCTCACGCCCGCGCTGCAGTAGTAGCCGCAGCTGCCGCAGAACGTCTGGCAGCCCAAGTTCTGGCTGCACCGCTTGAAGTAGCACGTCCCACAGAGCGCGCACCACGGGTCCGGCGGACAGCCGGCGGCCGCCGTCACCTTGGGCACGAACACGCCGAGCATCCGCTCGCCCAGGCTTTCCAGTCGACGGAACATCCGTTCACCTCCTCCCGATACGGATCGTTGCCGGGACGCTACGGCGGCCCGGTACACCGCTGGTACAGCCGACGCACCCGACGAGGGTGGTCGATGTATCCGTGCTGTATCCGTCGCTCCTAGCGTGTGCCTCCGGCAAGGAGGTGGCGTACGGATGCGAGTTCTGGAACTGACCGCGAGGCTGCTGCTGGCCCTGGTGTTTCTCGTCGCGGTCGTCGGCAAGCTGCGGACCCGGGCGGGCTTCGCGGAGTTCGTCGGGTCGGTCGGCCAGTTCGGTGTGCCCTCCCGGTGGGCGCCCCCGGCGGCCCGCGTCGCGGTCGCCGCCGAGGCGGGCGTGGTCGTGCTGCTCGCCGTCCTCCGTACCGTGCCCGCCGGGCTGCTGCTCGCCGCGGGGCTGCTGGGTGTGCTCACCGCCGCGATCGTCGGGGCGCTGCGCCGGGGCGCACGGCCGGCCTGCCGCTGCTTCGGCGCCGGCGACGCACCGGTCGGCGCCCGCCACGTCGGGCGCAACCTCGCTCTCGCCGCGGTGGCGCTGCTGGGCCTGCTCGGCTGGGCCACCGCGACCGGGCCACCGCTGTCGGCGCCGGAGGTGCTGATCGCCGTCGGCGTCGCCGTCCCGCTCACCGCCGTGGTGGTCCGCCTCGACGACCTGGTGACCCTCTTCGCCCCCACCCCGTCCCGGCCGTCCCGTCCGGCCGGCCGGCCATGACCCCGGTCCCTCATTCCGCATCCCCGAAGGAGCCCTCATGGCGCTGCTGACCGTCGCCGTCGTCCTCGTCGCCGCCCTCGGCCTGCTCAACCTGATCCTGCTGCTCGGCGTGATCCGTCGGCTGCGTGAACACACCGACCTGCTCAGCGACCGGCAGGGCGAACCTCCGGCGGTGATGCTGGAGGTCGGCTCGATCCCCGGTGACTTCGTCTCGACCACGGTGGACGGTCGCATCCTCAGCTGGGCCGACCTTCCGCCGATGACCCTGGTCGCGTTCCTCTCGCCGAGCTGCGAGCACTGCGAGGAGCAGTTGCCGCTGCTCGTCGACCGGGCGCGGACGATGCCCGGCGGCGCCGAGCACGTCTGGATCGTCGTTGTCGGCAAGGGCCCGGAGACCCAGCCGTACGCCGAGCAGTTCAGCGGTCTGGCGACCGTCTTCGTCGAACCCGGCACCGGTGCGCTGCCGCTCGCGTTCGGGGTCAAGGGGTTCCCCGCGTTCGGCCTCCTCGACGAGCGCGGGATCGTCGCGTCGACGGCGTTCGGCATCGCCCGGTTGGACCTGCCGGTGGCGCGGTGAGCGGCCCCCGGCTGGTACCGCGACGGGCCGCCCGGCACGCCCGGGCGGCCCTGGGCCTGACCTGGCGGGCCGCCCCGGTGGGAACCGCCACGGACCTGGTGCTGGCCGTGCTGGCCGGGCTGACCCCGGTGCTCGTGGCCGCGCTGACCAAGCTGCTGCTGGACCGGCTCACCGGTGGTGGCTCGGCCCCCGTCCCGCTGACCGCGCTCGGTGCCGGCCTGGCGGTGGCCGCCGCGCTCGGCACGGTCCTGCCGCACCTGCGCACCTACGTGGCAGCGGAGCGGTCGCGGGCGGTGTCCCGGCTGGTGCGCCGCCGGCTGTACGACGCGGTGCAGCGCCTGATCGGGTTGGTCCGGTTGGAGGACCCGGAGTTCCAGGACCGGCTGCAGGCCGCCCAGCAGACCGGTCACCTCGGCCCCACCCAGCTGACCGGCAACGCCTTCGGCGCGGTGCAGAGCGTCCTGGCGATGGGTGGTTTCCTCGGCGTCCTGCTGATGCTCAACCCGCTGATCGGTGTGCTGGTGTTGGTCGCCGCGCTGCCCACCCTCTGGATGCAGTTGCGGCTCAACCGGGCCCGCGCGACGATGGTGCTGCGGCTGGAGCACTTCCAGCGCCGGGACCTCTTCTTCGCCCAGCTCCTGGTGGGCGTGCCGGCGGCGAAGGAGGTGCGGCTGTTCGGTCTGGGCCGGTTCTTCGGCGACCGGATGCTCGACGAGCTGCACTCGATGCACCGGGTGGAGCAGCGGCTGGACCGTCGCGAGGTGCGGGCCCAGGCCGTCCTCGGCCTGCTCGGCGCGACGGTGGCCGGCATCGGCGTGGTCTACACCGTCTCGGTCGCGCGCGCCGGTGGGCTGACCCCCGGCGACGTGGTGATCTACCTGGCCGCCGTGCCCGGGGTGCAGGGCGCGCTGGGCAGTCTGGTCGGCCAGCTCGGCGCGATCCACCAGGCGCTGCTGCTCTTCGAGCACTACGACGAGGTGGCGCACGTCGAACCGGACCTGCCGGTGCCGGCCACGCCCCGGCCGGTCCCGCCGCTGACCGAGGGCATCGAGCTGCGCGACGTGTGGTTCCGCTACTCGCCGCAGCACCCGTGGGTGCTGCGCGGCGTGAACCTGCGCCTGCCGGCCGGCTCGACCACCGCGCTGGTCGGGCTCAACGGCGCCGGCAAGAGCACCCTGGTCAAGCTGCTGTGCCGGTTCTACGACCCGGAACGCGGCAGCATCCGGTGGGACGGCGTCGACCTGCGTGAACTCGATCCCGGTGCGCTGCGGGAGCGGCTGGGCGCGGTGTTCCAGGACTTCATGCCGTACGACCTCAGCGCGGCGGAGAACATCGCGCTGGGCGACCTGAGCGCGCGCGACGACCCGGAGCGGCTGCGGGCCGCTGCCCGGCACGCCGGCATCGACGAGGCGCTGACGGCGCTGCCCCGCGGCTACCAGACGCTGCTGACCCGGATCTTCTTCGACGGCCCGGACCGGGACGACCCGCAGACCGGGGTGGTGCTCTCCGGCGGCCAGTGGCAGCGGGTGGCGCTGGCCCGGGGGTTCCTGCGGGCCGACCGGGACCTGCTGATCCTCGACGAGCCCAGCTCGGGTCTGGACGCCGAGGCCGAACACGACCTCAACCAGCGGCTGGGTGAGTTGCGCAGGGGCCGGACCAGCCTGCTCATCTCGCACCGGCTCAACGCGGTGCGCGACGCGGACACCATCGTGGTGCTCGCCGACGGGCAGGTCGTCGAGCGCGGTGACCACGACCAGTTGCTCGCCGCCGGTGGCGGGTACGCCCGACTGTTCACCCTCCAGGCCCGTGGCTACCGCCAGGACGCGCCGGCCGCGGCCTGACCGGTGCGGACCCGCTCGCCTCGGTGGCGGCGAGTTCGGCGGCGTAGAGCCGGACGAGGTCGCCGATGTGGAACCGGCCCGGCCCGGCCGGCTCGGCGAGCTGTGCGGCGACCAGCCGGTCCAGCGCCCGCGCCGCGTCCTCCGGCGGTGCTCCGGTCAGCGCGGCGGTCAGCTCCGCGGTGACCGGCCCCGGGCAGGCCCGGCAGAGCCGGAGGAAGATCGGCGCCGCCGAGCCGAGCCGGCGGTAGCTGGCGCCGAGCCGGGGCCCCAGCCCGGTCTCGGCGAGCCGGTACCGCTCGTCGCGCAGCAGTCGCGCCAGCCGGCTCAGCGACCAGTGTGGTCCCTCGGTCAGCCGACCGGACGCGGTACGCAGCGCGAGCGGCAGCCGCTCGCAGAGGCTGACCACCGCCGACGCCGCCTCTGGCTCCTCGTCGACCGGGCGATCCCCGGCGGTGGCCCGCAGCAGCGCCAGCGCGTCGGCGGCCGGCAGCGGATCGAGCCGCAGCGCCGGCGCGTCGCCGCTGGTGACCGGGGTGCGGCTGGTCACCAGCAGGGCGCATCCGCCGCGTACCGGGAGCAGGCCGTCGACCTGGGCGGCGTCGGCGGCGTTGTCGAGCACCAGCAGCACCCGGCGGTCGAACAGCAGGGACCGGACGCGGGCCCGGGCCTCCGCGATGCCGGCGGGCTCCGGTTCGTCGGCGCCCGGGTGCAGGGCCCGCAGCACGCGCGTGGCCACCTGCAACGGTGGCGGCGGGGTGTCGGCGACCGACCCGCCGAGGTCGAGGTGCAGCTGGCCGTCGGGAAAGGCGTCCAGCGCCTCCGCCGCGGCGCGCAGGGCCAGGGCCGACTTGCCGGTGCCGGCCATGCCGAAGACCGCGACGGTGACCGGCTGCTGCCCGGTGTCGGCCAGGGCGTCGCGCAGCCGGGCCAGCTCGGCGCGCCGACCGACGAACGGGGCTGTGGGGCAGGGCAGCTCGTGCGGTACGCGTGGCCCGCCCGGGTCGACCGGACGATCGCGGGTGTGGCCTGCGACGCGTCGCCGGGGCGGGACGGGTGGCCGGGGCGCGTGCCGGCGGACCTCGCGGTACAGCTCGGTCAGTTCCGGCCCGGGCGCGACGCCCAGCTCGCCGTCGAGCGCTCGGCACGCCGCCCGGTAGGTCCGCACCGCGCCGGCCTGGTCACCGGCGCGGTCCAGGGCGGTCATCAGCAGCGCCCACGCCGGCTCGCGCAGCGGATGCTCGGTGACGTGGTCGCGCAGCAGAGTCAGCAACGCCGGCGTACCGGGGTCGCCCAGGTCCAGCCGGCAGGCCGCGTACGTCTCCCGGGCGCCGGCCCGCCGCTCGCGCAGCCGGTCGAAGGCCGCCGCGGTCGCCGGCCCGTACGCCGGGGGTGGGTCGGTCGGCGACCAGAGCGCCAGCGCGCGACCCAGCAGCGTGGCGGCCAGTTCGGGTTCGCCGCCGATGCGGGCCGCGTGCCCCTCGGTGGCGAGCCGTTCGAACTCGGCGGCGTCCAGTTCGCCCGGCTCGACCCGCAGCAGGTAACCGCCGTGCTCGGCGTGCAGCCGGGCCGGACGGCCGGGGGAGTCGAGCAGGTGACGTAGCCCGCTGGCGTGGCTGCGCAGGTTCGCCACGGCCGAAGCCGGTGGGCGCCTGCCCCACAACTCCTCGCGCAGCCGTTCGACGGGCACCGCCACACCGGCGTGCAGCAGCAGCGTGACCAGCAGGGCGGTGGGCCGGCCGGCCGGCACCCGTTGGACCTGGCCGTCGCGGTGTAGCCGGATCGGACCGAGGATCTCGAACGACAGCCCCACCGCGCCTCCGTCAGGTGCCCCCACGCGGACCGGACAGGCGGCCCACCACCGTCGGATAATGATGCTAGTCGATTGAGTGGTCACTCAGTCGATTCGTTTTCGACAGACGTCGAACACATCGCCACGCAGGACACCGCATGTCGGTGGACGTGCGCGGCTCGCTGCGGGTCGCCGGTCGCTGGCGTACGAGCTGACGTTCCGCGCGCCGGACCGGACGCTTCACCCCACCGTGGCGGTGGGGGCTCGTCAGTCGTCGCTGGATTTCAGGTCACCGAGCTGACGCAGGCCCGGTAGGTCACGGACGGTGATCCGGCGGTAGTCGGTGTCGACCAACCCGTCCGACCGCAGTTCTCGCAGGACCTTCTGGATGGAGGTCTCGGAGGCGCCGCAGATGGTCGCCAGATCGGACTGCGTGAGCCGGACGTCGATGACGACGCCGTCCGGTCCCTGTCGACCGTGGCTGCGACAGAGGTCGGCGATCACTCGGGCCACCCGCAGTTTGACGGGGTACGACGTGAAGTCGATCCGCCGTCTGTTGGACCAGCGCAGCCGGTCGGACACCATCGCGGCGAGTTCGAGAGCGGCGTCCGGATATTCCTTGAGGAACCGCTTGAACCGGTCCGGCTGGATCACGCTGTACTTCGCCGGTCCGCAGGTCGTGACGGTGGCAGAGCGGGGCTCGTTGTTGAGTGCCGACATCTCGCCCACGAGATCACCCCCGACTCGGAGCGACAACAGGGCAGACCGGCCGTCCGGCAGCGTGACGGTGACTTTGGTGAGGCCCTCTTCCAGGAGCACGAGATGGGTTTCCCGGATGCCCTCGTGGATCACGATCTGCCCGGCGGGAACCTGACGACGAACGCCCAGTTGCAGGAGCGTCATCCGAACCGGCGGCGCGAGCCGTTGCAGAAAAGTGCCGTAGGGCCACCTGTCGCCGGCCAGTTCGCGTGTTCGTCGCACCCGCAGCCTCCTTCTCCAGGGACAGCCGCCAGAGCGTAGCCGTTGCTGTGCGGAGCGCGATGCCCCTGTTTCGGCCAGTGCTTCGATCAGCAGGCGGACGGCTGTCAGGGCCAGCACCGCCATCGGGGGCCATCCGAGGGTGAGCAACAGGTCAAGCGGATCCGTCCTCATGCGACAAGCGCACCGCGTGGGGGCGTCGGGGATTCCGCAGCAGGACGGGATGACCGGTTCTCGACTTCCTCCCGGGACACCGTAGTTCTACGGGATCCCGGCCCGCCCGTATCGGTTCGATGGCTCCTGCGGTGCTTGCCCGCGGGGCGAGCCGGACGACGAAGGGCGGAAGCCGGATGCAACATCCCGAGCGGCGGCTGTTGATCTCCGTGGATATGGAGCGGTACAGCAGACGCAGCAACCTCCAGCAGTACGAGGCACAGCGGCACTTTCGAGAGTTGCTGCACGAGGCCGCCGATGCTGTCGGTCTCGACCGGGTGGCCTGGACGACCCAGCAGGCGGGCGACGGTGAGCTGGCAGTCGTGCCGCGTGAGGTGTCCGAGTCCCGTGTCATCGGCAGGTTCGTTCCAGAACTGAACCGGCGGTTGCGCAACCACAACAGCAGCCGTCTCCCGGCTGCCCGGATCCGACTCAGGGTGGCGGTGCACCAGGGGTTGGTGCACCTCGACGGTGCGAACGGTTTCCCCGGCAACGCCGTGGTGTTCGTCTGTCGGCTGTGCGAGGCCGATCCGGTGAAGAAGGCGCTGGCCGCCTTCCCTGATGCCGGCGTCGCGCTCGTCGTCTCGACCGAGATCTTTCGTGACGTGGTCACCGAGTATCCGGAGGAGATGCGACCGGAGCGTTTCGTTCGGATCGAGGTGGCCCACCCGGACAAGGAATTTCACGAGTACGCCTGGCTCTGCGTGGTGGACGAGGACGTCAGCGTCGCCGCGATCGGCAACGTCTCATCGACCACCGAGGGCGGCCCTGGTCAGACGGCGGAGAGGTCGGAGAGCCCGGGTACGAGAGCGGCCACCAGCACGACGGATCACGGCGGGATCCGTACCGGCGACATCCGTGTCACGGGGCAGAACGCGATCGGCCAGGGCGCGACGGCGATCGGCTCGGTTGGCCGTGACGCGAACCTCGGCACGAGACGGGGTAAGTCCCGGTGATCGGCCAGCATCTCCCTGACACCGCCGGCTCTGGCCCGGACCTGGACGACCTCCGGCACGACGTGCCGGAGGATCCCGCCGACGAGAACCTGACCGGTGAGGCGGCCGATGGCGCGCTCGGTGTCTCGCCGGACGGACCATCCGCACCGAGTTCCGGCGACGGCGAGGGCACGACGGGCTCAACGGAGTCGCGCGTCGACTCGCCGGACGAGGAGGTGGTGGACGAACCCGAGGATCTCCTTGACCCTGCGGACGTGCTGAGCCGGCTGGCCGGTCTGCTGGGTGGCTCGCCGATCGACGTCGGCGATGTCCGGGTTCAGGGACAGAACGCCACCGGTCAGAACGCGGTCGCCATCGGCACGGTCAACGTCACCGCCGGACAAGCCGACGGCGTCGGTCGCGTGTGGTTCGAGACCCTCGTCGAGGCTCGCGTCCGCGAGCTCGCCAGCGGGTACGCGCCCGCGCCCAGTGACCAGAGGCTCGACCGTCATCTCGAGCGCGACCATCTGGCCTGTCTCTCCGGGGTGAGCGGGACTGGGCTGTTCACCTCGGCAATCCTGGCGGTAGCCCGCAGACACGGGTTCGACCGGGTCCGCGTGCTCGGGGTCGAGCACCTGGCTGATCTGCTCGGCGCGGAGGCGTCGCTGCCCGCCGGGTACGGCTACGTACTGAGACTGAGCGAGGTGGTGCTCCGGGCGGTCGACGGATTCACCCTCGTGGCCCTGGCCGCCAGGGCCACGACCGCGGACACGACGCTGGTCCTGGTCGGAGACTTCTCGCAGCGCAAGCGCGATCTCGTCGGTCACGTCGTGGAGCACGGCCCGGCCCCGGCGGCCGACGTGTTTCGGGCGCAACTTCGTCACCAGCTCGGTCGGCGCTGTGTCGCCTGGTGCGCCGGCACATGTGACGAACGGTGCGTGGACCGGTACGTGGATCTGGACTGCCTCGGGCATCCACTGCTGTCGGACTACCTGGCCGGCGAACCTCGGCCCGGCGACATCCTCGAGGTCGTCGCGACGATCGCCCGGACGACTCCCCGGGCTGGCGCCCTGACCGACCGGCTGGAGCAACTTCTGCCGCGACAACTCCGGGAGCGCGCGGTGGAGATCCTGGACGTCCAACGCGGTGCCGAGGAGTTCGGCGGGTTCGGCACCGAGGAGGTGCGTGCCTTCCGGCTCTCCTGCGCCGTACTCGCCGGACAGCCCGTGACCGAGATACACGAGGCGGCGCGACGCCTGGCCCGGCTGGACTTCGAAGGAGTGACACCGGGCGGGGGGCCCCTTCGCGGCTCGGCGATCGACGAACTGCTGGGGTCGACACTCGGCCAGACCGTGACCCGCCTGAGCGACGTGCGTGTGCCGGGCGGGTACCGGATCGACTTCTCGCCCGGCACCGAGCTGCTGAGGTCGGCGTTGTTGGAAGTCGCGTGGACCCAGTGGTGGTCGCCTCGGCAGTTCCTCGACTGGCTGGCAGACCTGATCCGAGGGGACGTCCCGGCGGTCCGACAAGCCGCAGCCGGGGCCATCGGTTGGTCCGCGACCCACGACGTGCAGGCGGCCCTCGACACGGTGGGGCAGTTGGCCCGGGAACGGCGCGCGGGAGTTCGGCAGGCGGCGGCGATCGTGCTGGTCGCCATGGCCATGCAGCCCGCGTTGCACCACCGGGTGCGGACCGAGATCAGTCGGTGGGCGGCCGGTACGGCAGCGCATCTACAGGACACCGTCGCGCGTGCGTACAGCCTCGGGCTCGCCCAACTCTGGCCGGAGGCGGCATTGGCTCAGTTGCGCCAGGTGGCGCAGGCCCGGATGCAGCGGTCGAACAACTCCGTCGTCAGAGGGTTGGTCGAGGTGTACCGCAACGGTCACGCGGCGAGTGTCGTGCCGGCGCTGGTGGACTGGACCACGTCCACGGACCCCGAGGTGCGACTCCACGCCGCCCGGACCCTGCGGGTGCTCGCGGACCGCTGGGCGGAACCGCCCAGGGAGCACTGGCCGGAGCTGCTGCACCTGGTGGACCAGCGAACGATCGAGCTGGCCGACCTGGCCATCCTCTGGGCGACGGCCCTCAGTCTGCCGAAGACGGCGTACCGATCGTGGCGAACCCTCGGCTTCTGGTTGGACCGGGCGGACCAGCAGCCAGCCGTCGCCAGCCACTGCCTCGACCTCGTGCGGCACGTGATCGCGGGACAACCTGCCCTGTGTCATCGCCTGGACCATCAGCTCCACCACGTGTGGCGTCCCGTGATGCCCCACAACGACCTGCTCGACGACGTACAACGACTGATCGATGAGGAGACGCGATGACCATGAACCCCGCGGGTGGTCCCGGCACCAGGCCACCCCTGCCCAGGCAGGTGCAACGCCGTCGTTGGTGGCATGCGCTCTTCCCGCCGGCCGAGCTTCCGCTTCCTCCGGCCCCGCCACTGCCAGTCGCCCCCGCCACGGTGACATTCCGGCAGGACATCCCGGCGCCGATCCTGGTGCCGGCGAAGGGGGACGCGTTCGACTTCCGCCTGCACGCCGTCTACAACTGGACGGCGCAAAACATGACGTACGAGGAGCTTCGGCTCCGCGCCGAGCGCTATCTGGGGTGGGCTGGCGGGATCGTCCGGGAGCGGGCGGTGGACCTGGCACGTGAACACGAGCCCCACCGTTCGCACGACCTTGAACGTGCGCTGAACAGCCTCCTCGGTGGCCAACGCTGGCCGCGCGAGGGTTCGCCGCACTTCGGTGTGCTCGTCCGCGTCAGCCCGGACGAGCGGGTCCGGGAGCGGCTGCGGCCGTACTGGGAGGATCGCATCAGGCTTGAGTGTGATCACGAGTTGCAGAAGATCAAGGCGGCCCAGGCGGATGAGCTGACTCGTCGCTGGTGCGCGGTGCTGCAGAATCTTGAGGACGATCCGGTCACCTCGCATGCCGCGCGGTTGACCGGTGAGCAGTTCGCCGAGGTGTTCCGTCGGTACGTGGAGGAACGGCGGGAGACCGTTCCCGATCTGGTGAAGCTCCTGCGTGAGGCGGTCCGGGGGCACGGTGATCTGGGTATGGGGCCGAGCGAGTACACGGAGGCATGGGATGCTGCCCTGCGGACGTACGAGCGACAGCACGGGTTGTCCGAGCGGGTGAACTGACGGTGGGTGTCCTCTGCGGGAGCCCTCCGGCAGAGGACACCTGACAACCGTAAAACAGGCTCACCCTCATCACCATGCAGTAGACTGTATGAACTTGCAGTCGCTGACCACGCTTGCTAATCTCCTCTGCATAGTCATGCGGAGGTGAGTATGGGGATCCGAGTCGCGGTCGCCGGAGCGAGCGGGTACGCCGGAGGCGAGCTGCTGCGCCTGGTCGCCGGGCACCCGGAGTTCGACCTGGTCGCCGCCACCGCGCACCGCCAGGCCGGGCACCGCGTCGACGTGGTGCACCCGCAGCTCACCGGGCTCGACCTGGTGCTCGGCGAGACCGACCCGTCGACCCTGGCCGACGCCGACCTGGTCTTCCTGGCGCTGCCGCACGGCGAGTCGGCGGCCCTGGCGGCCCAGCTCCCGCCCGAGGTGCGCATCGTCGACCTGGGCGCCGACCACCGGCTCGCCGACCCGTACGCCTGGGCGCAGTACTACGGCGGCACGCACGCCGGCCAGTGGACCTACGGGCTGCCCGAGCTGCCCGGCCAGCGGGAGCTGATCGCCGGCTCGACCCGGGTGGCGAACACCGGCTGCTATGCCGCCGCGATCACCCTGGCGCTCGCGCCGCTGCTCGCCGACGGGGCTGCCAGCCCCGCCGACGTCGTGGTGGTCGCCGCCTCGGGCACCTCCGGCGCGGGCCGCGCGGCGAAGCCGCACCTGCTGGCCAGCGAGGTGCAGGGGGACCTGTCGCCGTACCGGGTCGGCACCCACCAGCACGTGCCCGAGATCAAGCAGGCGACCGGGGCGACCGGCCTGTCCTTCACGCCGGTCCTCGCGCCGATGCCGCGCGGCATCCTGGCCACGGTCACCGCCGTACCGGCGCGCGGCGTCGACCCGCAGCAGGTGCTGGCGCAGGCGTACGCGAACGCGCCGTTCGTGCACGTGCTGGCGGAGGGGCGCTGGCCGCACACCGCCGCCACCCTGGGTTCCAACTCGTGCCACCTGCAGGCCACCGTCGACGTCGACTCGGGTCGGCTGATCGTGCTCAGCGCCCTGGACAACCTCGGCAAGGGCGCGGCCGGTCAGGCCGTGCAGAACGCCAACCTGATGTTCGGCCTGCCGGAGACGACGGGCCTGTCGATCTGGGGAGTCGCACCATGAGCGTCACCGCCCCTCGGGGTTTCCGGGCGGCCGGGGTGGCCGCCGGTCTGAAGACCAGTGGTGGCGCCGACGTCGCCCTGGTGGTCAACGACGGCCCGGACGCCGGTGTCGCCGGTGTCTTCACCACCAACCGGGTCAAGGCCGCGCCGGTGCGCTGGAGCCAGCAGGTCGTGCAGGGCGGTGTCGTCCGGGCGGTCGTGCTCAACTCCGGTGGCGCCAACGCCTGCACCGGCCCGGCCGGCTTCCAGGACACCCACGCCACTGCCGAGCACACCGCCGCCGCGTTGAGCGCGGTCAGCCCGCGGCTGCTCCTCGGCGCCGGCGAGGTGGCGGTCTGCTCCACCGGCCTGATCGGTGAGCGACTGCCGATGTCGAAGCTGCTGCCCGGGGTCCGTACGGCCATCCGGCGTCTGTCGCGCGACGGCGGTCCGGCCGCCGCCGAGGCGATCATGACCACCGACACCCGGCCGAAGACCACTGTCGCGCGCGGCAGCGGTTGGACGGTCGGCGGGATGGCCAAGGGCGCCGGGATGCTCGCGCCGGGCATGGCCACCATGCTGTGCGTGCTCACCACCGACGCGGTGGCCGGGCCGGCTCTGCTGGATGAGGCGCTGCGCGCGGCCACCCGGGTGACCTTCGACCGGGTCGACTCCGACGGCTGCATGTCCACCAACGACACCGTGCTGCTGCTGTCGAGCGGCGCGAGCGGCATCGAGCCGACCCTGGACGAGCTGGCCGCCGCGGTCACCACGGCCTGTCACGACCTGGCACAGCAGCTCATCGCCGACGCCGAGGGCGCGACCAAGCAGGTCGCCATCGACGTGGTCGGCGCCGCCGACGAGGACGACGCCGTCGAGGTGGGCCGCTCGGTGGCCCGCAACAACCTGGTCAAGACGGCGTTGTTCGGCAACGACCCGAACTGGGGCCGGATCCTCGCGGCGGTCGGCACGACGGCCGCCGCCTTCGAGCCGGACGAGGTGGACGTCGCCGTCAACGGGGTGTGGGTGTGCCGGGGCGGCGCTGCCGCCGAGGACCGCTCGAAGGTCGACCTCACCGGCCGGGACGTGACGATCCGGATCGACCTGCACGCCGGCGACGCGGTGGCGACGATCTGGACCAACGACCTGTCCCACGCGTACGTGCACGAGAACTCGGCGTACTCGACATGAGTCTCAGCGGCGATCTCACCCGCGCCCAGGTCAAGGCGGAGACGCTGATCGAGGCCCTGCCCTGGCTGGCGCGTTTCTCCGGCTCCACAGTGGTGGTCAAGTACGGCGGCAACGCCATGACCGAGCCGGCGCTGCAACGGGCGTTCGCTGCCGACATGGTGTTCCTGCGGTACGCCGGTCTGAAGCCCGTCGTGGTGCACGGCGGCGGCCCGCAGATCTCGGCCATGCTGGGCCGGCTCGGCATCGCCAGCGAGTTCCGGGGCGGCCTGCGGGTGACGACCGCCGAGGCGATGGACGTGGTCCGGATGGTGCTGGTCGGGCAGGTGGGCCGGGAGCTGGTCGGGCTGATCAACTCGCACGGTCCGTTCGCCGTCGGGCTCTCCGGCGAGGACGCCCGGCTGTTCACCGCAGTGCGCCGCCCCGCGTACGTGGACGGGCTGCCGGTCGACGTCGGCCAGGTCGGCGACGTCGAGTCGGTGGATGTGTCGGCGGTGACCGACCTCATCGACGCCGGTCGGATCCCGGTGATCTCCACTGTCGCGCCGGACGCCGACGGGGTCCTGCACAACCTCAACGCGGACACCGCCGCCGCCGCCCTCGCCGTCGCGTTGCGGGCCCGCAAGTTGGTCGTGCTCACCGACGTGGCCGGCCTGTACGCGGACTGGCCGGACACCACCAGCCTGATCTCCGAGATCACCGCGGACGACCTGGCGAAGCTGCTGCCCGGTCTCGAGTCGGGGATGGTGCCCAAGATGGAGGCCTGCCTGCGGGCGGTGCGCGGGGGAGTGCCCGCCGCGCACGTCGTCGACGGCCGGGTGGCGCACTCCACGCTGCTGGAGGTCTTCACCTCGGAGGGGTTCGGAACGATGGTGGTCCTTCAGGACGGGATGGTCGGGGCATGAGCAGCCTGCTGCAACGCTGGACGCAGTCCATGATGGACAACTACGGCACGCCGCCGCTGGCGCTGGTCTCCGGCGCGGGGGCAGTGGTGGTCGACGACGCGGGTCGGGAATACCTGGACCTGGTCGGCGGGATCGCTGTCAACGCCCTCGGTCACGCTTACCCGGCGGTGGTGGCCGCGGTGTCCAAGCAGGTCGCGACGCTCGGGCACGTCTCCAACCTCTACGTCGCCGAGCCGCCGGTCGCCCTCGCGGAGCTGCTGCTGGCGCTCGCCGGCCGGCCCGGCCGGGTCTTCTTCGCCAACTCCGGAGCGGAGGCGAACGAGGCCGCGTTCAAGCTGTCCCGGCGCACCGGGCGCAGTCACGTGGTCGCCACCAACGGCGCCTTTCACGGTCGCACCATGGGCGCCCTCGCGCTGACCGGCCAGCCCGCCAAGGCCGACCCGTTCCGGCCGCTGCCCGGCGAGGTGACCCACGTCGACTTCGGCGACGTCGCCGCCCTCGAGGCGGCGGTCACCGACGCCACCGCCATGGTCATCCTGGAGCCCATCCAGGGCGAGAACGGCGTGGTCGTCCCGCCGGCCGGTTACCTGGCGGCGGCGCGGCGGATCACCGACCGGCACGGCGCGCTGCTGGTGCTCGACGAGGTGCAGACCGGCATCGGCCGCACCGGGCACTGGTTCGCCCACCAGGCCGAGGGTGTGGAGCCCGATGTGGTGACCCTGGCCAAGGGGTTGGGTGGCGGGCTGCCGCTCGGCGCGACGCTGGCCTTCGGCCGTGCCGCCGACCTGCTCACCCCCGGCTCGCACGGCACCACCTTCGGCGGCAACCCGGTGAGCTGCGCCGCCGCGCTCGCCGTGGTGGCCACGATCGCCAACGAGGGGCTGCTCGACCACGTCAAGCGCGTCGGCGAACGGCTGCGCCGGGGCGTCGAGGCGCTGGGCCACCCGCTGATCGACGGCGTACGCGGGGCCGGGCTGCTGCTCGGCGTGACCCTCACCGCGCCGGTGGCGCCGGTGCTCGCCGAGACGCTGCGAGACGCCGGCTTCCTGGTCAACGCGGTGCAGCCGGGCGTACTCCGGCTCGCCCCGCCGCTGATCCTCACCGCCGCCCAGGTCGACGCCTTCCTCGCCGCGCTCCCGGCGGCTCTGGACGCGACGGCCGCTGGAACCGACCGGACGCCGACCACCACCACGACGACGGGGACGACCGCATGATCCGGCACTTTCTGCGCGACGACGACCTCTCGCCCGCCGAGCAGTCCAGCGTGCTCGACCTGGCGGCGCGGATGAAGGCCGACCGCTTCGGCCACCAGCCGCTGGCCGGCCCCCGCTCGGTGGCGGTGCTCTTCGACAAGCAGAGCCTGCGCACCCGGATCTCGTTCGACGCCGGCATCGCCGAGCTGGGCGGGCACCCCTTGGTCGTGGACACCCAGGTCACCCACTTCGGTCGGGGCGAGACGCTCGCGGACGCCGGCCGGGTGCTGTCGCGCTACGTCGCGGCCATCGTCCTGCGCACCCACGGCGACGACCGGATCGCCGAGGTGGCGAGCGGCGCGAGCGTCCCGGTGATCAACGCGCTCACCGACGGTTTCCACCCCTGCCAGCTGCTGGCCGACCTGCTCACCATCCGGGAGCGCTGCGGCGGCACGGCCGGCCGCACCCTCACCTACGTGGGCGACGGCGCCAACAACATGGCGCAGTCGTACCTGCTGGCCGGGGCGACGGCCGGGATGCACGTGCGGATCGCCGGCCCGGCCGGGTTCGCGCCGGCCGCGGCGGTGGTGCGGCAGGCCGCCGAGATCGCCGCCGGCACGGGCGGGTCGGTACGGGTGCTGACCGACCCGGCCCAGGCGGTCCGCGACGCCGACGTACTGGCCACCGACACGTGGACGTCGATGGGGCAGGAGGCCGACGGACTGGACCGGGTCACCCCGTTCCTGCCGTACCAGGTCAACAAGGAGCTGCTCGGCCAGGCCGCACCGGACGCGATCGTGCTGCACTGCCTGCCCGCCCACCGCGGCGAGGAGATCACCGACGAGGTGCTCGACGGCCCGCAGAGCGCGGTCTTCGACCAGGCGGAGAACCGGCTGCACGCCCAGAAGGCGCTGCTGACGTTCCTGCTCGCGGCGTCCGGGACGACGCGATGAGCGCCCCGCTGACCCGCGCCGCCCGGCACGCCCGGATCGTGGAGCTGATCCGGGACCGGCCCGTGCGGTCGCAGACCGAACTGGCCGACCTGCTCGCCGCCGACGGCGTCGGGGTCACCCAGGCCACCCTCTCGCGGGACCTGGAGGAGTTGGGCGCGGTCAAGGTACGCGGCGGCGACGGCCCGGCCGTCTACCTGATCCCCGAGGACGGCCAGCGCCCGCTGCGCGACGCCGAGGCGGCGCCGGCCCGGCTGGTGCGGTTGCTGCGGGAACTGCTCAACGGGGTGGACGCCAGCGGCAACATCGCCGTGCTGCGCACCCCGCCGGGCGCAGCACAGTACCTGGCCAGCGCGTTGGACCGGGCGGGCCTGCCCGAGATCGTCGGCACCATCGCCGGCGACGACACCATCCTCGTCGTGGCCCGCGAGGCCGTCGGCGAGGCCGTCGGCGGGGCCGCGCTCGGTGACAAGCTCGCCGGCTGGGCCCGCCGGGACGACACCGTTGAAGGGACCACGTCATGACCGAGCGGGTCGTCCTCGCGTACTCCGGGGGTTTGGACACCTCCGTGGCGATTCCCTACCTGGCCGAGCAGACCGGCGCCGAGGTGATCGCGGTGGCGGTCGACGTCGGGCAGGGCGGGGAGGACCTCGACGCCATCCGGCAACGCGCCCTGGACTGCGGCGCCGCCGAGTCCGAGGTCGTCGACGCGCGCGACGAGTTCGCCGCCGACTACTGCGTGCCGGCCATCCGGGCGAACGCCCTCTACATGGACCGTTACCCGCTGGTGTCGGCGCTGTCCCGGCCGCTGATCGTCAAGCACCTGGTGGCGGCGGCGCGCAAGCACGGCGGGACGATCGTCTCGCACGGCTGCACCGGCAAGGGCAACGACCAGGTCCGGTTCGAGGTGGGCCTGGGCGCGCTCGCCCCCGAGCTGAAGATCATCGCCCCGGCCCGCGACTTCGCCTGGACCCGGGACAAGGCGATCGCGTTCGCCGAGGAGAAGGGGCTGCCGATCGACGTGTCGGCGAAGTCCCCGTACTCGATCGACCAGAACCTGTGGGGCCGCGCCGTGGAGACGGGCTTCCTGGAGGACATCTGGAACGCCCCGATCGAGGACCTCTACTCGTACACCGACGACCCGGCGGAGCCCCGCGACGCCGACGAGATCGTGATCACCTTCGACGGCGGCGTGCCGGTGGCGATCGACGGCGAGACCGTCACCCCGTACCAGGCGATCCTGGAGCTGAACCGGCGCGCGGGCGCCCAGGGCGTGGGCCGGCTCGACATGGTCGAGGACCGCCTCGTGGGCATCAAGAGCCGTGAGGTGTACGAGGCCCCCGGCGCGATCGCGCTGATCACCGCCCACCAGGAGTTGGAGGCGGTGACCGTCGAGCGGGACCTGGCCCGGTTCAAGAAGAGCGTGGACCAGCGCTGGGGTGAGCTGGTCTACGACGGCCTGTGGTTCTCGCCGTTGAAGGACTCGCTTGACGCGTTCATCGACGACGCGCAGCGGCAGGTGAGCGGCGAGGTGCGGATGACCCTGCACGGCGGCCGGGCCACCGTCACCGGCCGGCGCTCCGAGGAGAGCCTCTACGACTTCGGACTGGCCACCTACGACACCGGCGACACCTTCGACCAGTCCCTCGCGAAGGGCTTCGTGCAGCTGTGGGGCCTTCCGAGTCGGATGGCCGCGGCCCGCGACGCCCGGCTGGGTGGCTGACGACCATGGGGACCACAATGGGCGGCGTGGACGACAAGAGCCTCACCGAGAACAGCGCCGGCACCAACCGGACGAGCCTGTGGGGTGGCCGGTTCGCCGGCGGCCCCGCGGAGGCGCTCGCCCGACTGTCGGTGAGCGTGCAGTTCGACTGGCGCCTGGCCCCGTACGACATCGCTGGTTCCCGGGCGCACGCCCGGGTCCTCGCCGGCGCCGGCCTGCTCGACCCGGAGGAGCTGGGCCGGATCCTGGCGGCCCTGGACGACCTGGAGGCGGCCTGTGCCTCGGGGGCGTTCCGGCCCACCGTCGACGACGAGGACGTGCACACCGCGCTGGAGCGGGGCCTGTTGGAGCGCCTGGGCAGCCTCGGCGGCAAGCTGCGCGCCGGCCGGTCGCGCAACGACCAGGTCGCCACCGACCTGCGGCTCTACCTGCGTGACCACGCGCGGGGGGTGGCCAGCCGCCTCGTCGAGCTGGCCGAGGCCCTCACCGAGCAGGCCGAACGGCACATCGGCACCGCCGCGCCCGGCATGACCCACCTCCAGCACGCCCAGCCGGTCACCTTCGGGCACTGGCTGCTCGCCCACGTGCAGCCGCTGCTGCGCGACCTGGAGCGGCTGCGCGACTGGGACCACCGGGCGGCGATCAGCCCGCTCGGCGCGGGCGCGCTCGCCGGGTCCGGGCTTCCGTTGGACCCGGTGGCCGTGGCCAAGGAGCTGGGCTTCCGGACGTCGTTTGCCAACTCGATGGACGCGGTCGCCGACCGGGACTTCGTGGCCGAGTTCCTCTTCACCACCGCGCTGATCGGGGTGCACCTGTCCCGCCTCGGTGAGGAGGTGGTGCTCTGGACCTCACACGAGTTCGGCTGGGTGGAGCTGGACGACGCATTCGCGACCGGTTCGTCGATCATGCCGCAGAAGAAGAACGCGGACATCGCCGAGCTGGCCCGGGGCAAGTCCGGGCGGCTGGTCGGCGGCCTGATGACGGTGCTGACCATGCTCAAGGGCCTGCCGATGACGTACGACCGGGACATGCAGGAGGACAAGGAGCCCGCGTTCGACGCGGTCGACACCCTGGAGCTGCTGCTGCCGGCCCTGGCGGGAATGATCTCCACGATGACGGTCCGGGTGGACCGCCTCGTCGCCGCTGCCCCGGTCGGCTTCTCGCTGGCCACCGAGGTCGCCGACTGGCTGGTCCGGCGCAACGTGCCGTTCCGCGACGCGCACGAGATCACCGGTCGGCTGGTGGCGCTCTGTGCGGCCCGGGAGTGTGAGCTGGAGGACGTCTCCGACGCCGACCTGGCCGCGGTCAGCGAACACCTCGACCCGTCGGTGCGCGACGTGCTCTCGGTGCGGTCGGCCCTCGCGGCCCGGACCACCCCCGGCTCGACCGGCCCCGGCCCGGTCGCCGACCAGCTCGCCGCCGCCGCGGACCGGCTGGCCGGCTGGCGGGACTGGGCCACCGAGCGGGTCGTACCCCGCTGACCTCGCCGTGGCGTCGGCGCGAGCCGCCGGCGCCACTGTCGGTTCAGGCCGTCGGGCGCTCCCGCTTGGGGAGCTTGGCCACCACCATGTCGTACGACGCGTCGACCGCCTCGGTCAGCTCGTCGCCGTCGATCCCGCCGTCGAGGCGCAGGGTGTTCCAGCCGGACCGGCCGATGTAGGCCATCGGGCGAGCGTCGTCGGGGTGGCGGCGCAGCCACTCGTCGGCGATCTCCCGGGTCTGGCCGCACTTGATGCCGACCGTGGGCCTTCCGTCGCCGTTGCCGAGGAACGCGAAGATCCGGCTGCCCACCTTCACCACCTCGTCGCCCTCCCACGGCCGGTCCAGCCACGCTCCCGGCTTCGCCAGGCAGTACGTCAGCATCTCCGCGCGTTCCATGGGTGCCTCCTCGTCGTGCGCACAGTCTGCCCGCCCCGGCCGCCGCCGCGGGGGTGCCCGGCCGATCCGCCCGCCCGGTCGTCTGGGGTCAGCCGGTCGCGTCGTGTCCGGTGGCTCAGGCGATCTGCTCGGCCGAGCGGGCGGCGACCCGCTCGTAGCGCTGCCGGGCCGCCTGCGCGCTGCCCAGCCCCAGCCCGTACGCGATGGACTGCCAGGTCAGCCCCCGGTCGCGGGCCAGCGTCAGCAGCCCCGCCTCCAGGGCGTCCAGCTCGGCGCGCACGTGCGGCAGCAGGGTCAGCGCGGCGGTGAGGTCGGCGGCGTCCACCGGTTCCTCGGTGGGCTCCCGCTCGGCGCCGCCGGCGGCGAGGGCGGTGACCAGAGCCACCGCCTCCCACGGGTCCAGCACGTACGGGTGGGCCCAGCGTCCCCGTCGGGCATCGGAGCCGGCGTGGCGTTCGCTGATCCGTTGCAGCGCCTCGTGGGTGCGGTGGGCGCGGGCCCGGGCTGGGTCGGGCGCGGTGAACAGCTCCTCGGTGGTCATGCTCCGAGCACACCCCATCAACGTGACCTTGTCAACAGATTGTTGAAGCGCGGCGACGGGGTGATCAGATTGCCGCTGGGTACCGTTCGGGTCATGGAGCTCGCGCCGGACGACCGCAGCACCGACGCCGACCGGGGGGCGCTGGCCGGCCTGCTCGCCGGTCCACTGCTGCCGGCCGCGCGGGGCCTGCTGGGCTGCCGGCTGTCCGCCGGCGGGGTCACCGTCCGGATCACCGAGGTCGAGGCGTACGCCGGCACGGCCGGTGACCCGGCCTCGCACGCCCACCGGGGCCGCACCGCGCGCAACGTGGTGATGTTCGGCCCCGCCGGGCACGCCTACGTCTACTTCACCTACGGGATGCACTGGTGCATGAACGTGGTCACCGGGGTCGAGGGGGAGGCCGCCGCCGTGCTGCTGCGCGCCGGTGCGGTGGTCGAGGGCCTGGACACCGCGCGGGCTCGCCGGCCGACGGTACGGCGGGACGTGGACCTGGCCCGCGGGCCGGCCCGGCTCTGCGCCACGCTCAGCATCGACCGCGCGGTGTACGGCGCGTACCTGCTCGGCGACGGTCCGGTCCGGTTGCGTCCGCCGGTTCGGCCGGTGCCGGACGAGACGGTGGTGGCGGGGCCCCGGGTCGGCGTGACCGGCGCGC
The DNA here is from genome assembly GCF_040607775.1 of Micromonospora sp. NPDC005237. Taxonomy (NCBI): domain Bacteria; kingdom Bacillati; phylum Actinomycetota; class Actinomycetes; order Micromonosporales; family Micromonosporaceae; genus Micromonospora; species Micromonospora sp. NPDC005237. The sequence goes on from NZ_JBEXHJ010000005.1 coordinate 498,844, forward strand.
ACGATCTGCCCTGGCGGTTCTGGCTCGACGGCGATCCGACGGTCAGCGCGTACCGGCGACACGTGCCCCGCGTCCGGCGCTGAGCGCGGCTTCCGGCGTGTGGCCGGCGGGATCTGTCGGGGGGTGTGGCCATAATCACCCCACCTGCCCACCGACGGCTCGGAGGACGTCCATGCCAACGCTGCTCGCGATCGGCACCGCGAAGGGGTTGTTCCTCGCCACCAGCACCGATGACCGGCGCACCTGGGAGGTCAGCGGCCCGCACCACCCGGGGACGAGCGTCTACGCGGTCGCGCTCGACACCCGCCGGGCCACCCCGCGGCTGCTCGCCGGGGTGACCAGCTCGCACTTCGGGCCCAGCGTCGCGACCAGCGACGACCTCGGCGCGTCCTGGGACGAGCCCGACCACGCGCCGGTCGCGTTCCCGGCCGACACCGGCGCGACCCTGGGGCGGGTCTGGCAGCTGATGCCGGGCGGCGCCGACGAGCCGGACGTGGTCTGGGCCGGCACCGAGCCGTCGGCGCTGTTCCGCTCCACCGACGGTGGCCGCAGCTTCGAGCTGGTCCGCGCCCTCTGGGACCACCCGCACCGCCCGCACTGGCAGGCCGGGTTCGGTGGCCAGGCCGTGCACACCGTGCTGCCCCACCCGCGCGACCCGGCCCGGGTGCTGGTCGCCATGTCCACCGGTGGCGTCTACCGCTCGCAGGACGCCGGGGCGAGCTGGGCCCCGGGCAACGTGGGCATCCGCGCCGCCGGCCTGGCCGACGAGTGGCCGGAGTTCGGCCAGTGCGTGCACAAGGTCGCGCGGGACGCCGGCAACCCCGAGCGGCTGTACGCGCAGAACCACTTCGGCGTCTACCGCTCCGACGACGACGGCCGCACCTGGTCGTCGATCGCCGACGGGCTGCCCAGCGACTTCGGCTTCCCGATGGTGTCGCACCCCGGGCGGCCCGGGATGGTGTGGACGTTCCCGCTGGTGGCCGACGTCGAGCGGTTCCCCACCGACCACCGCTGCCGGGTGTTCCGCTCCGCCGACGCCGGCGCCAAGTGGGAGCCGCTGTCGGTGGGCCTGCCCGAGGGCCCGTTCTATCCGGCGGTGCTGCGCGACGCGATGTGCGCGGACGACGCCACACCTGGCGGCGTCTACTTCGGCACCCGCTCGGGCGAGGTCTACGCCAGCCGGGACGAGGGCGACTCCTGGTCGCAGGTGGCCGCGCACCTGCCCGACGTGCTGTGCGTCCGGGCGGCGGTGGTCTGAGTGGTCACCGTGCTGTTGCCCGGCCCGCTGCGCGGCGAGGCCGGCGGCGCCAGCCGGCTCAGTGTCGACGCGGGCGGCACGCTGGGGGCGGTCCTCGACGAGCTCGCCGCCGATCATCCCCGGCTGGCTCGGCGGATCCGCGACGAGCGCGGCGAGCTGCGCCGCTACGTCAACGTCTACGTCGACGGGGAGGACTGCCGGCACTCCGGCGGGCTGGCCACACCGGTCGGCGAGGGCGCCCAGGTGCAGGTGCTCCCCTCGGTCGCCGGGGGCTGATTCCCGCGGGTGACCGGCGCCACTGCCAGGTAGGCCGCCGACGGAATAGTTGACTCGTCAAATAAGTTGTGGGCTGCGTCCGGGTACCACGACGGCACCCGGTTGACACGCGAGGAGCTGTCATGCAGTTCGGAGTCTTCACCGTCGGTGACGTCACGGTCGATCCGACCACCGGTCGGGAGCCGACCGAGCATGAGCGGATCAAGGCGATGGTCGCCATCGCGCTGAAGGCCGAAGAGGTCGGGCTCGACGTCTTCGCCGCCGGTGAGCACCACAACCCGCCGTTCGTCCCCTCGTCCCCGACCACCATGCTCGGTCACATCGCGGCCCGCACCGACCGGCTGCTGCTGTCCACCGCGACCACGCTGATCACCACCAACGACCCGGTGAAGATCGCCGAGGACTACGCGATGCTCCAGCACCTGTCCGACGGCCGGGTGGACCTGATGATGGGCCGCGGCAACACCGGCCCGGTGTACCCGTGGTTCGGCAAGGACATCCGCGCCGGCATCCCCCTCGCGATCGAGAACTACGACCTGCTGCACCGGCTGTGGCGTGAGGACGTGGTCGACTGGAAGGGCAAGTACCGCACCCCGCTGCAGTCCTTCACCTCGACGCCGCGCCCGCTCGACGGTGTGCCGCCGTTCGTCTGGCACGGCTCGATCCGCAGCCCCGAGATCGCCGAGCAGGCCGCGTACTACGGCGACGGCTTCTTCGCCAACCACATCTTCTGGCCCAAGGAGCACACCCAGCGGATGGTCGAGCTCTACCGCCAGCGGTACGCGCACTACGGCCACGGCACCGCCGACCAGGCCATCGTCGGCCTCGGCGGCCAGGTGTTCATGCGGCGCAACTCGCAGGACGCGGTCCGGGAGTTCCGGCCGTACTTCGACAACGCCCCGGTCTACGGGCACGGGCCGTCACTGGAGGAGTTCACCCGGGAGACCCCGCTGACCGTGGGCAGCCCGCAGCAGGTCATCGACCGCACCCTCGGCTTCCGCGAGTACGTCGGCGACTACCAGCGGCAGCTGTTCCTGATGGACCACGCGGGCCTGCCGCTCAAGACGGTGCTGGAGCAGCTCGACCTGCTCGGCGAGGAGGTCGTGCCGGTGCTGCGCAAGGAGTTCGCCGCCCTGCGCCCGGCGCACGTGCCGGAGGCGCCCACCCACGCCTCGCTGGTCGCCGCGGCCGGTGGCGTGAAGGACAGCACCGTGCACGCCGTCGACGACGTGACGGGCAAGGCGCCGGAGGGGGCGACCCGATGACCCGCCGTACGCTCGCCGTCGTCTCGGCGGGGCTGAGCCAGCCCTCGTCCACCCGGCTGCTCGCCGACCAGCTCGCCGGGGCGACCCGCGACGAGCTGGTCCGGCGCGGCGCCGAGGTGGAGCTGCGGGTCGTCGACCTGCGCGAGTACGCCCACGACGTGGTCAACAACATGCTCACCGGGTTCCCGCCGGCCGGCCTGCGCGAGGCCATCGACGCGGTGACCGGGGCGGACGGCATCATCGCCGTGACGCCGATCTTCAACGCGTCGTACAACGGGCTGTTCAAGTCCTTCTTCGACGTGCTGGAGGCCGACTCGCTCGTCGACCGTCCGGTGCTCATCGGGGCCACCGGCGGCACCGCCCGGCACTCCCTCGCCCTGGAGCACGCTCTCCGCCCGATGTTCAGCTACCTGCGGGCGGTGGTGGTCCCCACCTCGGTCTTCGCCGCCCCGGAGGACTGGTCCGGTGGCACCGCCGACGGCGCCCTGCGCGGCCGCATCCGTCGCGCCGCCGGCGAGTTGGCCGACCAGGTCGAGCGCCGGCTGCCCGCCAGCGGCCCCGCCGACCCGTTCGCCCTCACCACCGACTTCCTGCAGATGCTCGGCGGGGGCGACGACGCGCCGGTCACCTCGGAGGGTCGTACGGATGCGCGACCAGCACCGGGCAGCGCGCGTGCTGAATCGCAGCCTGGCTGACCGAGCCGAGCAGCAGACCGGTGAAGCCGTGCCGGCCTCGGGTGCCCACGACCAGCAGCGACGCCGTGCCGCTGGCCTCGATGAGCCCCGGGGCCGCGCCGGCCGCCCGGACGGGGTGCTCCCGCACCACCAGATCGGGATGCCCGGTCCGGACAGCCGCGGACGCCTCGGCCAACAGCCGCACCGCCTCGGCCTGGTACGCGGCCTGCGCCTCTTCGACCTCGTCCGGCACCGGCCGGTCCCCGTCCAGCGGGCCGACGTGCACGAGCACCAGCGGGACGTCTCGTAGCGCCGCCTCGGTGGCGCCGTAGCCCACGGCCAGCCGGGACGACTCGGACCCGTCCACGCCGACCAGCACCGGCGCGTCCGCGTCGATCGGCTGCTCGTCCGGTCGGACCACCAGCACCGGGCAGTGCGCGTGCGCGGCCACCTGCGCGCCGACCGAACCGAGCAGCAGACCGGCGAACCCGCCCAGACCGCGGCTGCCCACCACGACGAGATCCGCCCGTCGGGACTCCTCGACCATCGTCGCGCCGGGGCCGCCGGCGACCTGACGGGCCTCGACGGCCAGGCCGGGCCACCGGTCGGCCAGGTCGGCAGCCGTCCGCTCCAGCATCTTCCGCGCCTGGTCGGTGGGCGCCGGCACCCCGAGGTCGTACGGGTTGAGGGGCACGCCGTAGCCGAGCGGGTGCAGGTAACCGTGCACCAGGAGCAGCGGCCGGGACCGGAGCAGGGCGGCGTGGGCCCCGTGCTCGGCGGCGACGAGGCTGGACGGCGATCCGTCCACACCCACGACGACAGGTCGGTCCATCGGCACCTCCAGGGTCGGTCGACCCATTGTCGGCGGCGCGGGGCCCGCGGTGACGCCGAACGCGCCGGTCGGCGGTCGGCCGTCGACGCGCCAGCGGCTCCGAACTGTCACCGGCGCTGCGTACCCTCGCCGGATGACCTCCGATGTGCGGCTGCGGCCGGTCCACGAGGACGACCTTGTGGAGTTCTTCCTGCACCAGCAGGACCCCGAGGCGAACCGGATGGCCGCGTTCGGCCCCAAGGACCCGTCCGACCACCGCGAGTTCGCCCGGCACTGGGCGCGGGTGCTCACCAACCCGGCGAACCGGGTCCGCACCATCGAGGCCGACGGCGAGGTGGTCGGTTACGTCAGCGCCTTCCCGGTCGACGACCAGACCGAGGTCAGCTACTGGATCGACCCGGCCCGCTGGGGCCGGGGCCACGCCACCGCGGCCCTCGCCGCCCTGCTGCGCGAGCTGCCCCGGCCGGTGCGCGCCCGCGCTGCCAAGGACAACGCCGCCTCCCTCGCGGTGCTGCGCAAGTGCGGGTTCGTCGTGGTCGGCGAGGATTCGGGGTACGCCAACGGGCGCGGGGCCGAGGTCGAGGAGTGGCTGCTGGAGCTGCCCGCCGACGCCCCTGACCTGGGCGGGCACTAGTCTCGCGGGGTGAACTGGTTGGATCTGGTCGGCTGGGCCGGCTCCGCGGTGCTGGTGTGGTCGCTGCTGCAGTCGCGCATCCTGCGGCTGCGCGCGCTCAACCTCGTCGGCTGCGTCGTGCTGATCGGCTACAACGCCGCCCTTGAGGTCTGGCCCATGGTCGGGCTCAACATCGTCCTCGCGGTGATCAACATCTGGTACCTGCGGGGGATGCTGGCGACCCGCCACGACGAGCAGACCTACCAGGTGGTGGAGGTCGGCGTCGGCGACCAGTTCCTGGCGCACACGCTGCGGATCCACGCGCCGGACATCGCCCGGTTCAACCCCGACTTCCACTGGGACCCGGCCGCCACCGACCGGTCGGCCTTCCTCGTGGTCACTGCTGACGAGGTGGTCGGGGTGGTGCTGTCGCACGCCGAGGCGCGCGGGGTCGCCCAGATCGACCTGGACTACGTGACCCCGAAGTTCCGCGACTTCACCCCCGGCGAGTTCGTCTACCGGCGCAGCCGCCTCTTCACCGAGCGGGGCTTCCACCGGGTGGTCAGCCCGCCCGGCATGGTCGCCCCCTACTACCACCGGCTCGGCTTCCGCCCCCAGGGCGACTCGTACGTGCTCGACCTGCCCGCGTCACCGGCGACCGATTCGGCGTAGCGTCGCCGGAGCAGGATTCGGCCGCGGCCGCACGGGGCACAGAAGCGCGTACGCCGGGCGGGCTAGCCGACCGGCGGGCGCCGTGCGTACGGCCGGTGCCACCACCGTGAGGGAGCGAACCGGGCGTGCAGAGCTACGGGAGCCAACTGGCCCTGGTCGGGATCCTGGTCGTCATCAACGCGCTCTTCGCCGGCAGTGAGATGGCGCTGGTGTCGCTGCGGGACAGCCAGATCCAGCGGTTGGAGCGCACCAGCCGGGCGGGACGGGTGCTGGCCCGGCTCGCCAAGGACCCGAACCGCTTCCTGGCCACCATCCAGATCGGCATCACCCTCGCCGGCTTCCTGGCCTCCGCCGCCGCGGCTGTCTCCCTGGCCAAGCCCCTCGTTCCGCTGCTCGGGGTGTTCGGGAGCGCCGCCGAGACGGTGGCGATCGTGGTGGTGACCCTCGCGCTGACCTTCGTCACCCTGGTCTTCGGCGAGCTGGCCCCCAAGCGGATCGCCATGCAGTCCGCCGAGCGGTGGGCGCTGCTGGTGGCCCGCCCGCTCGACCTGCTCGCCAGTCTCACCCGCCCGGCCGTCTGGGCCCTCGGCGCCACCAGCGACCTGGTCGTACGCCTGGTCGGGCTCAACCCGAAGCACCAGCCGGAGGAGATCGGCCCGGACGAGCTGCGCGACATCGTCGCCGGCAACCACGGCTTCACCAAGGAGCAGCGCACGATCATCGCGGGCGCCGTGGAGATCGCCGACCGGCGGTTGCGGGCTGTGCTCGTACCCCGGTTGCGGGTGTTCACGCTCGACAGCGGGACCACCGCGGAGGCCGCGCGGCTGGTGCTGGCCGCCACCGGGCACTCCCGGGCGCCGGTGGTGCGCCACGGCGGCCTGGACGACACCGCCGGTGTGATCCACCTGCGTGACCTGGTCGGCGTGCCCGACGACCGGCCGGTCGACGAGATCGCCCGCCCGCCGATGCTGCTGCCCGACTCGCTGCCGGTGGTGGACGCGCTGCGGCAGTTCAAGGCCGAGCGCCAGCACATCGCGCTGGTCGTGGACGAGCGCGGCGCCGTCGACGGCATCGTGACGCTGGAGGACATCCTGGAGGAGATCGTCGGGGAGATCTACGACGAGACCGACAGGGACGGCTACTCGGTGCGCCGCGAGCCGGACGGCGCGATGGTGCTGCCCGGCACCTTCCCGGTGCACGACCTCACGGACATCGGCGTCGAGCTGCCCTCGCGCCCGGCCGGCGACTACACCACCGTCGCCGGACTGGTGCTGGCCCGCCTCGGGCACATCCCCACCGTTGCCGGGGAGGACGTGAGCCTGGACGGCTGGGTGCTGACGGTGGCGGGCATCGACCACCGGGCCATCACCGAGGTACGTCTGAGCCAGGTCCCCGCCGAGGACGGCGACGACAACGATGACGACGCCGACCAGGCGATCGAGCCGGTGCTGGACGAGGCCCGCAACTGACCGTCCCCGGGTGAGCGGCCGCGCGACGCTGCCGCGGCCGGGCCCGTTCGAGCCCGACGGTCAGTCGCGGGAGAGGTTCTGCAGCCGGACCTGACCACGGGCGACCAGCCGCTCGTCGGCGTCGCTGATCTCCACCTGCCAGAGCTGCTGGCTGCGACCCCGGTGCACCGGAGTGCCGACCGCCCGCAGCTCGCCGTCGCGGACGGCCCGCAGGAAATCGGTCTGGTTCGACACCCCGACCACCGTGCCCCGGTCGGCCAGCCAGAGCGCCCCCCCGATGCTGGCCGCGGTCTCCACCACCGAGCAGTACACCCCGCCGTGCTGGATGCCGAACGGCTGGTGCAGCTCCGGGCGGACCTGCCAGCTGATGACCACCCGGTCGGCGGTGGCCTCCTCGAATTTCAGGCCGAGCAGGGCGACGAAACCACCCGTCAGATCCGGCATCTCCACGGCGAACCCCTCCTCGATCAACGGGGCGCAAGCCTAGCCGGAGCGGGTTGCGTCAAACCCGGTACGGGTCGGAGCCGGCGATGGGGGAGAATTGGTGACCGTGACCGACAGCAGCCTCCCGCCGCCCGGGCGGTACTCCCTGACCGACGACCTGCTCTGGCGTGGCCTGATCCAGGACTCGACCGGCCTCGACGAGCTGCGCGAGCTGCTCGACGGCGGGGAGGCCACCACCTATTACGTGGGCTTCGACCCCACCGCGCAGAGCCTGCACGTCGGCTCGCTCATGCAGGTCATCACGGCCCGCCGTCTGCAACTCGCGGGTCACCGCCCGTTGCTGCTGGTGGGCGGGGCGACCGGGCAGATCGGCGACCCGAAGGAGAGCGCCGAGCGGACGCTCAACCCGCCGGAGGTGATCGCCGGCTGGGTCGAGCGGATCCGCGAGCAGCTCGCGCCCTTCGTGTCGTACACGGGTGAGAACGCGGCGCAGCTGGTCAACAACCTCGACTGGACCGGCGAGATGTCGGTCGTCGAGTTCCTCCGCGACGTGGGCAAGCACTTCCCGGTCAACAAGATGCTCGCCCGGGAGGTGGTGCGCGCGCGGCTGGAGACGGGCATCAGCTTCACCGAGTTCAGCTACCAGCTGCTGCAGGCCAACGACTTCTTCGAGCTGCACCGCCGCTACGGCTGCCAACTACAGTTCGGTGGGTCCGACCAGTGGGGCAACATCACCGCCGGCGTCGACTACATCCGGCGTCGCGGTGCGGGGCCGGTCCAGGCGTTCACCACGCCGCTGGTCACCAAGGCCGACGGCACGAAGTTCGGCAAGACCGAGGGCGGCGCCGTCTGGCTCGACCCGACCTTGACCAGCCCGTACGCCTTCTACCAGTTCTGGCTCAACGTCGACGACCGAGAGGTCGACCGCTACCTGCGGTACTTCAGCTTCCGCCCCCGCGAAGAGCTGGAGGAGCTGGAGAAGGCGACGGCCGAGCGGCCGGCGGCCCGGCTGGCCCAGCGGGCGCTGGCCGAGGAGTTGACCACCCTGGTGCACGGCGCCGAGGAGACCCGGCAGGCGATCGCCGCCAGCCAGGCGCTGTTCGGGCGCGGTTCGCTTGACGATCTGGCCCCGGAGACGCTGCGCGCGGCGCTTACCGAGGCCGGTCTGGTGCGTATCCCTGGCGAGTTGCCGGACGTGGCGGGTCTCCTGCGGGACTCCGGGCTGGCGACGGGGCTCAAGGAGGCGCGGCGCGTGATCGCCGAGGGCGGCGCCTACCTGAACAACAACCGGGTGACCGAGGTGGACGCCACGGTGTCCAAGGACGACCTGCTGCACGGTCGGTACCTGGTGCTGCGTCGGGGAAAGCGGTCGTTCGCAGGCGTTGAGCTGGGCGAATAGTCGGTTGTCGACGATGTGACGGGGGACGCGTCCGGCAGATTTGACGATCATCGGGCCGGACGCGTAACTTTCTCTCTGCCAGCGCGGAACGGACGAAACAGGCGAAAGCCTGAAGCGGCCGGAGCGCGGCGACGACTTCGGGGTCAGGCGGGTTCGCCGGCCGGATCCCGCCGGGTGGTGCCCACGGAAAACGCCGCGAGGCGGATTTGGTGCGGCGGAACCGACCGGGTAAAGTAGCCAGCCGGCAGGGAAACGGGCGAGCAAGCGGGAAACCGCTGCGGCCGGCCTGCCACCACCGTGACGAGAGCGGCGCAGGCCGGTCGAGACATGGTGCCCGCAACACGGGTTGAAGCACGACGAACCGCGAAACACCGGTTTGACACGGCAGAAACCAGCGGGTAACGTAGTAAAAGTGCCTGGCGCTGGAAAGCGCCGAGCACCGGTACGAAAAGCCCCGGGATGGTGGCCCACTGGTTGGGTCTTCTGATCGGTGTGTGGTTGTTCTTTGAGAACTCAACAGGGTGCTTGTAAAGCCAGTGCCAATTATGATTTATACCCCGGATTGGTCGAGCCTTCGGGTTTGGCTGGTTGGGATTCCTTTGGCAACATTTGTTTGTTGCCGGGACAGCTGTTCCACAATTTTTTGTTGGAGAGTTTGATCCTGGCTCAGGACGA